>JALUBH010000037.1 GCA_027050775.1 Campylobacteraceae bacterium
GAGTCTAACCCTCTCTCAATTGGCTATATTTTTTGAGGGAAGGCTAGATAGTGAGCTTAAAATTTAAGCTTAGGTGTGATAGAATTACTCCTATCAGAATTTATGTGACACGGAATTTTGAACGCTCTCTAATCTCTTTTAATAATTCGTTTCCATTGTCTTCGATGGAAATACATACTCAAACAAACACAACAAACACAACGATACTCCAAGATAAATTAAAAAGCAAAAGACAATAATCAATTTACAACAAACATATGCATTCCACCTCAGGAGAGGTGGAACGAGGAAATCTTCACAAGCCCCTCAATCCCTTCATAATCTCTAGCGCTACTATATCTCCAGTGTTTCACTTCATCCACATATCCTCTTTTTACTGGATTTTGATGTATATAATTTATCTTTTGAATCATCATTTTTTCATCTTGTATGAGTTTTGGTTGATATCCTTCTTCCCATACTTGATATGTTTTTTCTCTATAGTGAGCTTTTTTATAAAACATAAGTTGGTCCAATATTGTTTTTGCGTTTTCTTTTTTTAACAACTCCAATATCTGCTTTGCTGTATATTATTTGAATGATTGCATAGTTTTATGCAAAGCATCGCTTGAGAGTATCATATGAAGATGATTTTCAAGTATCACATAAGCATATAGCTTTAGATTGTCTTTTTTCTGAAGAAATTCAATGCTATCAAATATTATCTGAGTGCTTTGAACTCTTGTAAATATCGGCAACCAATGCAATATAGTGCAAGTTACAAAATGTGGATATGTTGGTTCATGTATTTTATATCTAGTTCTTCCCATTTGGATATTTTAGTAAATATTAGCTTAATGTATACATTCCACCTCAGGAGAGGTGGAATGAGGAAAAGGTGGAGTTGCCCTTGGTATCGCTTCACTAGTTGGTATACCGCTTCGTTTTATAGGTACAGGTGAAAAGGTAGCTGATTTAGAGCTATTTGTGAGTGATCGTATCGTAAATCGATTGATGGGCGAGGGTGACTTGGAGACTTTGGCTGAAAAAACAAGCGCCATTATAGATGAGAGAGAAGCTAAAAAAATCTCAAGCAAGATAAAAAAAGGTGAATTTAATTTTAATGATTTTCTTGCCCAGATGGATCAAATGAAAAAACTAGGAAGCATGAAGTCCATCATGGGCATGATTCCGGGCATGTCCGGAATGGCAGGAAAATTAAAAGATATGGATTTAGAAAATTCTGTGGAGATGAAGAGAATAAAAGCCATGATAGGTTCCATGACTAAAAAAGAGAGAGAATTGCCGGCACTTTTGAATAACAGTAGAAAAAGAAGAATAGCCAAAGGAGCAGGTCTTTCACAGATGGAAGTAAACAGGTTTTTGAAGCAATTTAAAAATGCAGCCAAAATGGCAAAGAAATTTTCAGGCAAAAGGGGTATGCAAGATTTGCAAAATATGCTATCCCAATCACAAAGACAAGGCATCCCGAGATAATAGATTAAACCTGTCATCTATTTACTTTTAAAGAAGTTTTAGATATAATTTGCATTCGTTTTTGGCTTTTGCAATAATCCCTCTGTGAACAAGAGCCGTAAAGACACCGATATGGTGGTAAAGAGGCACATTATAACTTATTTATTCTGCGCAGAAATTACCCTCATATATAATTAAAAATTAAAAAAGGACTAAAATGACAACAGTAAGATTAACAAGAATGGGAAGAAAAAAGAAACCATTTTATAGAGTAGTGGTAACAGACAGTAGAAAAAGAAGAGATAGTGGCTGGATAGAAGCGATTGGATATTATAATCCATTAACTGAACCAGAAACTATCAAAATAGATATGGATAGATTAAATTACTGGAAAAGTGTTGGCGCAAGAGTAAGCGACAGGGTTGCAAAAATCGCTGGTAAATAGCAATGATAGATCAATTTTTTTATGAATTTGCCAAGCTTTTAGTTGATAATCCAGAAGCCGTGAGAGTAGAAAAAACGGATGTTGATGAAACTTTTTGTGAGATAACCATATATGCCAATAAAGGCGATACGGGTAAGCTCATAGGTAAAGACGGAAAGATGATAAATTCACTAAAGACGATTATATCCGGTTGCAAAGCAAAAGATGGAATCTCTTATAGAGTGAGTGTTAAAGCAAACGACGAATAAAATGACAAAAGACAATGAGCTGGTTCAAGTCGCCAAAATAGGGCGACTTGTAGGCTTAAAGGGTGAGTTAAAGTTAAATATTCACTGTGATTTTCCAGAGCAATTTCACAAAAACGCCTCCTTTTTTACAGATAAAAACTTCAAACTAGAGATAAATACATTTAGTGCCAAAAAAAAGCTGGTCTCCTTTAAAGGGTATGCTAGTCGCGAAGAAGCCATAAATCTTGTAAATATAAATCTGCTCACCACAAAAGAAAACTCACAAAAAGAGTGTATTTTGCACGAAGGTGAGTTTTTTTGGTTTGATATGGTAGGCTCAATTTTAAAAGATGAAGAGATAATTTTGGGAGTCGTTCAAGATATACAAAGGATTGGTTCAAACGACTATTTGATAATCAAGACAGATGAAAAACTAACCAAGAAAAATCTTCCCAAACTCTTCTATGTTCCGTATATAGATAGATATATAGTGGATTTTGATAAGGATAAAAAAGTCATACAAGGTAAAGACACGCTTGGTATTTTGGAAAATTCATGAGATTTACCTATGTTACTCTTTTCCCAAATCTGATATCCCCTTATTTTGAAGACAGTATTTTGAAAAGAGCAAAAAATAATAAAAAAATAGAGATAGACTTTAAAAATCCACGAGATTTTACAAAGAACAAGCACAATAAAGTAGATGATTACCAAGCAGGAGGCGGGGCAGGGCTTTTGATGTATCCTCAGCCTCTTTGTGACTTGCTGAATGATCTTAAAAAAAAGTCTCCACATGTACATATTGTTTTTCCAACTCCATCAGGCAAACCATTTCGTCAGATAGATGCAAAAAGGTTGGCAAAAAAAGAGCATATTGTTTTTGTGAGTGGAAGATATGAAGGGATTGATGAGAGAGTCATCGAGGAGTATGCTCATGAGGTTTTTTCTATCGGTGATTATGTGCTAACAGGCGGTGAGTTGGCTAGTTTGGTTATGAGTGATGCTATAGCTAGAAATGTAAAAGGTGTACTAGGAAACGAGAACTCTTTAGACGAAGAGAGTTTTGAAGATGGAGTTTTGGAAGCCCCGTCTTTTACAAAACCAAATATTTTTAAAAAAAGCGCTATTCCCTCAGAGTTTTTAAAGGGAAATCACGCTATAATCTGCACCTTAAAAAAAGAAATGTCAGGTCTTAAGACAAAATATTTCAGGCCGGACCTATTTTTGCGAAATGTAAAAGGAAAATGATATGAGAAACAAATATATAGATGCTTTCGAGAAAGCACAAGTTAGTGAAAAAAATATTCCTGATTTTAGAGCCGGCGATACGCTAAGAGTAGCTGTTACCATCAAAGAGGGTGACAAGCAAAGAATCCAAAATTATGAGGGTGTTTGTATAGCTAAAAGAGGAACAGGCACAGGTGCCACTTTTAATGTAAGAAAAATAGGTGCAAACTCTGTCGGTGTTGAAAGAATTTTCCCACTCTATTCTGATAGTATAGATAGTATAACTGTTGTTAGAAAAGGAAGAGTAAGAAGAGCAAAACTTTTCTATCTAAGAGACAGAAGAGGAAAAGCTGCAAAAATTAGAGAACTTAGAAAATAATAAACTAATAAATGGCGACCAATAAGGTCGCCTCCTTCCAATAATCCACAAATATTTATCAATATACAAGTTAAAAGTGCTATAATTCCACCAAAAATATTAGGCTAGTTTATGGACTCATCTGTCAGTTTTTCTGATTTTGATTTTACAAATGCAAGAAGAGTAAAAAGAGTAGAAAAATTTTTAAATACTATTGGTTTAGATTTTCCAAGCAGCATAGAAAATTTTGTAATAGCTAAAGACGGTAATGAGCTTATAGCCTGTGGAGGACTTGATGGAAAAGTCTTCAAAGGTATCGCCGTAGCACCCCGTAGAAGAGGGGAAGGGCTGATATTGTCTATCATGACACGGCTTATAAATATCGCTTATTCAAAAGGCATAAAAGATCTTTTTATCTTTAGTACACCCAATAATATAGAACTTTTTGAGGGCTGTGGATTTAAGCTTATAGAAAATTGTGACAATGAAATAATGCTTATGGAAAATAACGACAATCTTGCTAATTATAAAAACATACTTACAAAAGAGCGAAGAGACGGTAATGTCATAGGAAGTATCGTTATGAATGCAAACCCATTTACTCTTGGACATCAATATTTGGTTGAGCAAGCAGCCAAAAAATCGGATTGGCTACATCTATTTGTTGTTAAAGAGGATCTTTCCGAGTTTAAATTTAAAGATAGATTTGAATTGATCAAAAAAGGTGTTTCACACATTTCTAATGTTACAGTTCATGAGGGCTCAGATTATATCATATCAAATGCTACATTTCCAACATATTTTATAAAAGACAAAGGCAGGATAAATGAACTGCACGCAAAGCTTGATTTGATGGTTTTTAGAAATCATTTGGCTCCCGCTTTGGGTATAACTCACAGGTTTGTCGGCACTGAGCCGTATTGTGTAGTGACAAATAATTATAATAAAAATATGAAGAAAATTTTAGAAGACCCGGACGGAAAATCAAACCCGATAGAAGTGGTTGAAATTCAAAGAGTTGAAAAAGAAGGAAGAGCTATCTCGGCTTCTAGAGTGAGAGAGCTTTTGAGAGTTAAAAAATTTGATGAATTAGAAAAGATAGTTCCCGCAACTACGATGAAATTTTTGAAAAATATGTAGGAAAAATGATGAATAAAATCAAAAAAAGAGCATACGCCGGCACACTAGAGTCAAGCGATGCTTTTATAGAGATAGAACCGATAGAAGAAGATGAGATTAGGATTGAGCTTCAAAGTAGCGTTGAGGAGATGTATGGAGATGATATCAGAGACTTGATAGCAAAAGTTATAAAAGAGATGGATATCAGTTATATAAGTGTGAGAGTTCAAGATAAAGGAGCGCTCGATTATGTGATAAAAGCAAGACTTCAAGCTGCAATTCTTAGAGCAAATGATGATAAAAAGATAAAATGGGACAAATTATGAAACTAAGAAGAAGTATGCTTTTTGTGCCAGGTTCAAACACTTCTATGGTTTGCAATGCTTTTGTATATAGACCGGATACCGTGATGTTTGACCTTGAAGATTCTGTTGCGATTGAAGAAAAAGACTCGGCAAGGCTCATGGTGTATCACGCATTGCAACACTTTACTTATGAAGATATAGAAACTGCCGTGAGAGTAAATCCACTACACAGCATATATGGTCTTTTGGATTTGGAAGCTGTTATCAGAGCTGGGGTGGATATCATAAGATTACCCAAGACTGATACGGTTGAAGATGTTTTGCAGATGCAAGAAGTGATAGAAAAGATAGAGTTCAAGATAGGCACAGATAAAAGAACCAAACTTTTAGCAGCGATTGAGAGTGCTCAAGGTGTGGTAAATGCAGTTGATATAGCAAGATGTAGCGATAGACTGATGGGTATAGCACTTGGTGCCGAAGATTTTGTAAGAGATTTACACACGCAAAGGACAAAGGCCGGATCAGAGCTTATGGTGGCTCGCGCCCAAATACTTCTTGCGGCTCGTGCGGCAAAAATTCATGCTTTTGATTCAGTTTTTTCTGATGTTAGGGATAAAGAAGGCTTTGTGAAAGAAGCAAATTATATAAAAGATTTGGGTTTTGATGGAAAGTCACTTATAAATCCAAATCAAATATCTGTATTGCATAAAATATTTGCACCTTCAGGTGATGATGTTGAGTGGGCATTGGATGTCATAGAAGCCTCTGATAATGCAAAAGAGAAAGGTTTGGGTGTTGTTTCTATCGATGGGAAGATGGTTGATGCTCCGGTTATCGCAAGGGCTCAATGGACTCTTGAGCTTGCAAAGGCTTCAGGCATGCTAGGAGGTGATGAGTGATAAATTCAAACGATATAAAAAACGGATCAAAATTGACTCCAAGTAAGGCAAACTTTTTTGCAGCATTTCAAAAAGATCATAGTGGAAAAGAGAGATCTAGTAAAATATGCCAAAACATAGAAGAGAGTATAAAAAGATCAGGTTTAAAAGACGGTATGACCATATCGTTTCATCATGCTTTTCGTGGCGGAGATAAAGTTTTAAATATTGTGATGGATGTGATAGCAAAGATGGGATTTAAGGATTTGACACTTGCTTCAAGTTCGCTAGCAAGCGTGCATGATCCTTTGATAGAACATATCAAAAATGGAGTTGTAACTCAGATATATACCTCTGGATTGAGAAGTAAACTTGGAGAAGCTATCTCAAACGGTTTGATGGAAAAACCTGTACAGATCCACTCTCATGGCGGAAGAGTACATCTAGTAAAATCAGGTGAATTAAATATCGATGTAGCTTTTATAGGAGTCCCGATAATAGATAGATTTGGCAATGCGACGGGTTATAAAGGTCGTTCAAAATGTGGCTCATTAGGATATGCTATGACAGATGCTAGATATGCAAAATATGTGATTGCTATAAGCGAAAGCTTGGAAGACTATCCTAGCTTTCCGGCAAGCATAACTCAAGATCAGGTAGATGCGATTGTGTTAGTGGATGAAGTTGGAGATCCCGGTAAGATAGGCGAGGGTGCAACAAGAATGACAAGCAATCCAAAAGAGTTACTTTTAGCAAGAAGAGCAGCAAAAGTCATAGTAAATTCAGGACTGTTTAAAAATGGATACAGTTTGCAAACAGGAACAGGAGGGGCATCTCTAGCCACAACAATCTTTTTGAGTGAAAAGATGGAAGAAGAAAATATCACAGCCAGTTTTGGATTGGGCGGAATAACTGGTACTATGGTCTATATGCTAAAAAGAGGACAGATAAAAACTCTTTTGGATGTTCAAAGTTTTGATGAGTTTGCAGCAAAATCTTTAGGGGAAAATCCAAATCACATAGAGATAAGCGCAAATCAATATGCAAATCCAAGTTCCAAAGGTTCGGCCATAAAGCAACTTGATGTGGTGGTTCTCAGTGCTTTGGAGATTGATGTTGATTTTAATGTAAATGTTTTAACAGGCTCAAAAGGGATTCTTAGAGGTGCAAGCGGTGGACACTGTGATACAGCAGCAGAAGCCAAACTTTCTATCATAGTAGCTCCGTTGACAAGAGGCAGGATACCAACTATCGTAGAGAGAGTAAATACTATAATCACTCCGGGAAACACGGTAGATGTTGTAGTGACAGATCAGGGAGTAGCAGTAAATCCAAAAAATATACAATTAAAACAAAGACTCAAAAAAGCAGGTATCACGGTAGTTGAGATAGAAGATCTTTATGCAAAAGCTATACGAATCTGCGGAAAACCAAAGCCTATAAAATACAGCGATAAAGTTGTCGCCACAATTCGCTACAGAGATGGCTCAATTTTGGATGTTGTAAAGGCCTTGGCATAGAAAATATACTTCGAAGCAAAGAAGAGAGGGTAAAAAGACAAGAAGAGTTGATAGGCAAATACAACTCTTCTATGCTTAGTATGACTGTCAATATCCCCGGTCCAAACAAACTTACTAAAGATGCAAAGTTTATTTTTGATGTGATGATGGATAAAATTTCAAACTTAGACCTTAAAATTTTAGAAATTAGAAAATATTCAGTAGCTAGTGGATATGAAGCTCAAATCGCAGTAGATGAAGATGCGGTAAAACTAAAAAAAATAGTAGTATTGATTGAAGAGACGAATATTTTGGGAAGATTTATGGATATAGATGTGATGAATTGCGATAAAAAACAGATTTGCAGAAAAGATATAGGTATGCTTCCTAGAAAATGTTTTATATGTGATAATGATGCAAAGATATGCGCTAGAAGTGCAAAACACTCTCTTGAAGAGTTACTCTCTTTTATGCATAAAAAAGTTCGGCAATATGATGAAAATTGAAGAGTTGGCATATAAAGCACTTATAAAAGAGGTGCTGTTGACTCCAAAGCCCGGGCTTGTTGATAAAAACAACAATGGCTCTCACGATGATATGAATATAGAAACTTTTTATGATAGCTCAAGTGCTATTAAGCCTTTTGTAAAGAGATTTTATGATTGTGGAAAAGAGGCTCTACATGTAGAGCCTAAAATTTTATTCCAAAGTCTTAAAGAGATAGGTAAAGAGTGCGAAAAAGAGATGTTTCTTGCAACTAAAGGTGTAAATACTCACAAAGGTATCATCTTCTCTTTTGCCGTGATATGTGGAGCGATAGGGAGATTGCGAGCTAAACAAGACACTTTTGCATATAGGCAATTACAAGATGAGATAAAAGATATATGTGTAGATTTGGTCAAAAGAGACTTATTGGAAGGTACAAAATGCAATACTGCCGGTGGGAGACTGTTTAGAGATACAAAACAAGCAGGTATCAGAGATGAGGCGCAAAAAGGGTATCCGTCTATTTTTGAACACAGTTTGCCTTTTTATATTGAGCAAGAGCGATTATTAGGCGAGCAGGTTGCTCTCAAGTTGACACTTTTGTTGATTATGAGCATGGTAACGGATAGTAATATTTTTGCAAGAGGAGGAGTAGATGCGATGGAATTTGTAAAACTTGAGTCTTACAAATTATTGCATAAAACAAATATGGAGGAGTTGGATAAAAAACTTATAGGATTTGATAAAGAGATGATAAGAAGAAATCTCTCGCCCGGCGGGAGTGCTGATCTTCTGTGTCTTACTTGGTTTTTAGCAAAGCTTGATTTGTAGTTTTTTGAATTTCTTGGAGTATCAAAAAATGGCAAAAGAACATTTTAGTCTTTGAGTTTGAAAGACAAGAAGAGAGCTAGCAAGAGCGTAAGTATGGTTACACTATAAAGTGTTGGATAGTTTGTAAAATGTAAAATTGCTCCGCCTAAAACAGAGAAAAATATCCCAAAAGAGACTATATTGACTTGGAGTGCCACATATGTCGGCCTAAGTTTTGGTGGTGCTAAAATCAAGATGAGGTTTCCTGAGGAGATTCTATTTCCATCGGTTGCAGCTCCTATCAAAAAAAAGACTGCCATATACATGTATATGTTTGAGCTCAAAGTTGCGAGTATGATAGCGCTGATATGAAGAGATATGGAGATGATGCCGGTAAGCTTATTGTATCCTCTGCCGCTTAGATTGCCCCATAAAAAGTTGCTAAGCATGGCTCCTATCATCTGTGCTGTGATTAATGTTCCTATTGCTACACCATTTAGGCTGATTGTCTCTTTTGCCTGCAAGATGATAAAAGGGAGCGCTATAAGATAGCCATAAGCAAAGAGAAATGTACTTAGTTGGATTTGTAAATCCTTGTCACTTTTGAGTGTTTCTAGAGAGTTTTTAAGAAACTTTTTAAAAGAGTTTTCGCGAACAGGAATGTCTTGTTTTATAGGTTCATCAATAGTTCCAAAGGCTATGTAGCCAAGCGACATTATAAATGAGCTGAGCATAAACAGGTACCCAAAACTATATGGTGCTTTAAATTTTTCTAAAATAACTGCTGTTATCGCACCACTTATTAATCCTCCTAGTCCACTGAAAAACTGTCTGTAAGCCATGGTTTTGCCACGAAATTTATGACTAAAAATTTTTGCGACTATATCTTTGAAGTAAATCGCACCAAATCCGGCACTAAATGAGAAGCTAAAGAGTCCAATACCTATGCAAAAAAGAGTTAGGTTTGGGTGTTTACTCCCAATAAAATTGATAGCAACTCCTATAAAAAACCAGGAGATAAATCTAAAAACAAAAACTCGCCTAAGGTATGGTAGCATCCTTGCATAGCTTTGTGATTTGAAAGCCGCGAAGAGTTGGACGACTATAGCACCGCCTCTAAGAAGCGTGGCAAAAAGTCCTACAATCATTGAGCTTCCGCCAAAATGATTTACCATTAGAGGCAAAATTGTTGAAGGCTCTGCAATTGTAACACCGATAGTGAGAAAAAAACCATGTAAGATATTTTTGATATGATTTGAAAATTTGTCCAAAGTAGCTTGTCCTAATGAAATAAGTGAGGAATTATACCATATTTGACTAGGTACTTATCTTAGCTCTACATGTAGAGCTAAACTAGTGGCAGCCGGTTTTTTAGCCTGTGTATTGCCCCTCTTTGAAAGATGAATCTTAGGTATATAAATATAGCAACTTATACACCTAAGATAAAAATTATTTTAGTATCTATTGATTTAAGTCAAATCTCCACTATGTCTATCATTTCTTTATTGTTTATATTGTCTGTAAGTATCCTTTTTACACGCTCTTGCCATAGTTGACCAAACTCTTTAATTTGTTCTTTGCTTGCATTTTCTGTTATAACTAGACCCATCAACTCTTGCATTTTAGGATGTGGTGGAATTATCCCTGGATTGTAAAATACATCTACGCTTTTGTCTGTATCTATTCTTGTAAATCTTGCATTTGAATTTATATTTGAGTTAAATTTCATCAAAGAGTGTCTTGCAAAGTTTCCATTTAAGCCTTTGAATCCACTTTTATCTGTGGCACCTGTTATGTTTGAAATTACATTTCCTATAACCCCGGCAACTCCATCTTCCATATCTTCTTTAAACTCAACTTTTATCTCGCCTCTGACTGCCGGTTTATCAGGATAGAGGGCATCAAGGGCTTTGAGTGTCATTAAATATGCTCCTGCTACCGTTGGGCAACTATGTCCAGCAGATTTTACGATTTGCGTATATCTGAATTTAATAATTCCATCTTCGACAGTGCCTAGAGTCAAAGCAAGTGGGTCAAAAGTAGTAATTCCCGGTACTTCATCGAAAAATATTGGAAAACTCATCAAAATGCTCCTAGTGCTTTTTTTACTTCGTCGCTTGCCATAGTGACATTCCATGCCGGCTCCCAAACGATTTCAACTTCACAACTATTTATACCGTTAATTTTCTCAACAGCCTCTTTTGTCCATTGTTTCATCATTTCATGTAAAGGACAGCCTCTAGTTGAAAGGGTCATTGTTACATGTACATGATCGCCTTCAACTTTTGCCCCATAAATTAAGCCCAAAGAGTAGATGTCAAATCCGACCTCAGGGTCTATTACTGTTTTTATAGCATCATATACCATTTCCTCAGTTACCGCCATTTTTTAATCCTTTATTATAATTTTCTAACTCTTCTATGCCATAGACGAGTGTAAAATAGATATTGTATATCACCAATAGTGTGCCTATCCCCATGATCACTGTTCCGACTTGGAATATTAACGGAATTTTTAGTATAATAGCACTGATGGCTAGCAAAAGTCCGACAAGTGTAATCCAAAACTGGATATCTGCTACTTTTTCGTGTACCATATCATTTAGCATTGGAACTTTTATTTTTCCGACGAGTGGGGAATATCTCTGATACCACACTAGGAAAGGAAGTATTTTATATATATGCCCGACTACAAAAAAAGTAAAAAATCCAAAAAATAGAGTAAATCCAAAAAGTAGATAATATGTATCGTTCTTAGTAATAACTCCTGTTAGAAGAATGAAAAATGATATTATAAGCGTAGCAAACGAAGCCATCATATTTTTTGCCCAAAAATCATTTTGTTTTCTGATTCTTGTTGAAAATATCAGATACATTTGATAAAGTGCAAAAAAGATAGCTATAGTTGAAAAGAGTACTCCGCCAAATTTTAGGATATTAATCTTAAAAAAAGTTCCTATTAAAAATAGAACCAACCCTGTGATTATAGTATAAAAAGCCATCTCTATCGCAGTTTGTTTAAAGCCGTGTGAAAGTGAAAACATGGGCAATAAAATCATGCCGATCCCCATGATGGTCATGATAACATATCCAAATATAGTCGTAGCTATGTGCATTTGTACTAAGTCTAGTATGTCAGGATAAAATCCGTATATGAGATTTAATGCGATTATAAAACCTATAGTGACGCCGATAGTCAAAAATATATTTGAAACAAGTATGAATTTTGCAACTATATCCCATCTAGTGATATTTCTATATGTAAGAAAAATATTTGTGATGAAAATAAGTATAGATACATACATCAACATTGCACCATAAGGTAGGATCTGCGTATAGTTTTCATCTCGTAAGCCAAAAGTAAATATCAAAATACCGCCAACAAACATATAAAATTGCACATAGGCAAAATCTTTTGAAAAAATTGGTATTTCAAGCACCACAGGAACAAGCTGGTACATAGCTCCAAAGATAACCATCATCACAAAACCAAGCAGATACAAGTGCATTAGAGATGCTATCGAGGATGAGAGGAAATATCCGCTTACTTCATTTGCATAAAAAGGCAGTAGAAAAGCGGTGAAGGCATAAAAAATTGCTCCTGCTATCATATAATGAGCCACCAATATAAATGGTGGCGCCATATCTGTGGCTAAATTTTTTGCCATTTTTATCCGTTACAACTTTTGTCACTAAGGTCGGCTTTTTCGCTCATACCATCTTTATATGAAAAGACTAATTTTGCTTTTCCATCTTCTGTATTTCCTTCTTCTATATTGTAGTTTGCATTTATTTTAGGAAGTAACCCGGCAGGACTTTTATGATTTATCATGATAACTTTTGTGTTTTTGTCTTTGATTAGACCAACTGCAAGCATAGCATTTACCATTGGCTCTGGTGGACCACATCTTGATGTGTCAAACTCTATGTATGTAGTTTCTCCTATCTTATATTCAAAAAAAGGTACTGTTTGTCCCTCAACTTTTATCTCTTCTGCGTCATCTGGTTTTGTGATTTTTAAATCAGACATATTAACTCCTATTTAATTTTTCGAAATTATACACTACTTTTATTTAAAGTTAATTGATTTATGTCAATATTATGCAAATTCGGCTATCAAAGATGGCGCGTTTAAAACTTTTAATATTATTTTATCGTTTTTTGGTAGTGTATGCAGGTATTTCGAGTCATCCTCTCCAAAGAAGATGACTCTATTGTTTTCAAATATTTTTACTGTCAAAATATCCTTCTAAACTAGTAAAATCTATGTATCTCTTCCATTAAGTTGTCTATAGTAATATCATCGCCTTTATCGGCTAAAAATTCATTCAAGTATTTTTCACTAGCTTCCATTCCACCGTCTTTTTCTATTTCAACAAGTTTTTTATATAGAGGCAATAAAATATTGGTTATATGTTTAGAGACCGCTTTTCTGTATGCTCTGTATCCTTTTATCTCTTTTGTGTTAATATCTCTCATGATTTCAAAATGTGTAAACACCCAATAGTATCTTCCATCCCTTGCTAGATTTTTTATGACAGCTGTTAAGTTATGGCCATTTTGGATTCTATCCCACAAAAGTTTGAATGCAATACGAGGCATATCAGGATGTCTTACAATGCTATGAGGTTGCCCTATAAGCTCTTTTTTTGGGTATCCGGAGATCTCTGCAAAGTAGTCATTGCACTCTATAATTATGCCTTTTTTGTCTGTTTGTGATTCTATATATTTTGTATTGTCTAAGATTATCTCTTCATCTATCGGTTCTGGTCTTTTCATTTGTTTTCCTCTTGAAGTATTTTTTTTCTGATTTTTGGATTTGTCATATTTTCTCCTCTTAACATTCTAAGTCTCATTTCATTATAATTTATAAAGTTCTTTCTATCTTTTTCATACGGTGCGAATCCATAGTGCATCGGTGTTTCAAAATCGCTTATGCTATAGTATGCTTTTTTGGCATTTATCCACTTTTTGGTATCTGTTGCATATGCCCAGATTGTAACATTTTTTGGATTAATATTGTGTGCTTTCATCCAAAGAATAGAGCATCCGGGATCGTCAAAAAAGTGTGTTTTATAATCTTTTGTGATAATTTCTACGGCAAAAGTGTCTTTTGATAGATACATGTGACATTGAGGGTCTTGCATCTTGTTTGGTATTATCTTTAATGGAATTTTTTTGATATTTTTCACATCTTCACTCTTTTTTCCCGAATCCAATTTGTAATACAAGAGTCCGAGTATAACCAAAATTGGAAAAACAATCAATATAATCTTTTTTATCATAACCAAGCTCCATGTTTTATATAGTATGTAATCGGATATGCACTTATGATGATGGCATAGATAACATTAAATATAGCAGATACATTATAGTAGAATTTTTCTTTCTTTTTCTCTAAAATAGACATTATAGCTCCACTTATACCAAAAAATGTTCCAATATAAAGAGTTATATACACAACATACCCTATGTAGTCATAATTTTTTTGTAGCATACAAAAAGGGCAATGATGTGTTGGAAGTTGATATATGTAGGTTCCAAAAAATACAATTAAAGAGATGATAGCTATAAAAACATATATGAGATTTAAACTCAATACTACAAAAGCATTTTTGAATATATACGAGATCATCAAGAGTACAAAAATAGCATAAAATATATATACAAAGTATAGCTTATTTACGGTAAATATAAAAGAAAAAGATGAGGTTGATGCAGCGGAAAATAGGGCTCCACAGCAACTAACTAGTTTACTCACATCAAGTGAAGTGAAAAAATCAATGTCAAGATATATCTCAACAAGAAGAAAAATAAATCCTATGGCATATAGTAAAAATTTATATCTTGTATATGGCTGATTTTCATTTTTTAAATCAAAATGATTAAGAACGAGCCAAAAACCAAATATATATAGATTGAGGATTTTATAAAAAAACATAGCAGAGCCAAAACTAACGGAGTTTACTACGCCGGCGGCACACATGGCACCTACAATTACATTTGAAAGCTTATTGGCTGTAAATATAAAAAATAGAAAGAGAGGTAGCTTTACTACAAATATGTATTTTATGATAGTTGCGACCAAAAAACTCTGTTTTTCTAGTTTGTATTGCAACGGAGTTGTGGAGTTTAAATCCCAGTATCTCGCTATTCTTATGCTGATGAAAAAAGCAATTGTTCCAAAAAATAAAAATATAAAATCAAGTGCTAGAATAGTGATGATTTCAGGTGTTAGAAGCATTATAGAATTTCTCCGTTATGTATATCAATCTGTCTGTCTATAAAGTCCAAATCAAAAAAGAGAGGATCATGCGAAGCTATGATGATGCTATTATGACCATTTTTTAGTTTTTTTAAGATCTCTATGAACTCCAAAGAGAGTTTTTTATCCAAATTTGCCGTCGGTTCATCTGCTATGATTATACTTGGATTGTTGACTAGTGCTCTTGCGATTGCAACTCTTTGCTGCTCTCCACCAGAGAGGTTTTTGACCATAACTTCCATCTTTGATTCGAGTGAAAAGTTTTGAAAAAGTTCTTGTAGTCTATCTTCTAACCAATTGCTATCTGGATTGGATGGGATGAGCGGAACTATCACATTTTCTTTTGCACTAAGGCTTGGAATGAGATTGTATCTTTGAAATATAAAACCTATATTTTCTCTTCTAAAGAGCGAGGTAAAATTGTCAGCTAGTTTTGAGACTCTTTTGCCATCAACTATAACTTCTCCGATTGTAGGTTTGTTTAGTGCTGCTATTAGCGATAAGATTGTACTTTTACCACTACCGCTCGGACCTTTTAGAAGGACTATTTCACCTTTTTGCACATGCAGATTTATATCTTTTAGTGCGACAACTTTGTCTTTTGCTCCAACTTTAAACTCTTTGGTTACATTTTTTAATTCTATCATCTCATCACCTCGTCAGCATCCATAGATGCCACTCTCCAAGATGGAATGATTGTAGCAGCTATGTAGATAGGAACCGTTAGGAAAAATATGATTGCAAAAGTCTGAAAATCAAAACTAAAAGGCAGATCAAATGCAGGTTTTAGGTTTGAATATCCTATAAAGATATTTCTCAAAAGTGGCGCATTTAAAAAATATACATAAAACATAGACAAACAAAGAGCAGTTATAAACGAAACAAATGAGATGACAAAGGCTTCATAAAATTTCTCTTTTAGTATGTCATCTATCGTCCATCCTACAGCTTTTAGTATGCCTATCTCTCTTTTTTCATCTGAACTTACGCCACTGGCTTTGTCGTATATAATCATAAAAAATGTAAAAGTACTGATGACAAACAGAGCTAAAAAAAGACCACCTTTGTAGTCAAATAGATTTTGATAGCTGATCTTTAAGTCCTCTTTGGTGATAACTCTAGTATCTGGGTAAATCTCTGTGATTTTTCTAGCTATATTTGGTATTTCTGATGGATTTGCAACTTTGATTACAAAATCAACTGCTTCATCGGGCTTCATACCAAAAATTTCTCTTACCTTTTTTATTGGCATAACAATTACATCATTTGATTCTAGTGCGGTGTCAGCTTTGAAAACACCGTCAATTTTGACTTTAGCTAGACTGCCGTCTGGTTTGACAAAATTAAAATAGCCTTGGTAAAAGTTGTTTTTTAGCATCTGGTCTATCCCACTCCCTATCAACATACCAGAGTCCTTTTTGAGTTTGTCAAAATTAAATTTATCGCATAGTTTTGTGTATAAGTCTCTATATTGATCTTCAAATTGGTCGATTCCGACCACGGAAAAATTGGCACCGGCATTTGCAAAGTAGTAATATCCCCAAACTCTTGGAATCACAGCATTTACACCATCTATCGCCAAAAGTTTGTTTAACCTAGAGAGAGGCATATTTATGGCTCTACCGGCTTGCAGTCTCTGAACTGTTATGTCGGGAAGTGCATTTAGAGTCGTATCCAATTCACTTTTTATAGAGTTTGATATAAACAAAACTGAGCTTAATAAAAAAATCAATAGGGTAAAAACAAAAAATATAAATATATTTTTGCTACCCCTTCTGAAAATAGACAATACGGAAAAATCAAATAAAAACAGGTTGATTTTACTTTTCAACTTCTATCCTTGATGGTAGATTTTTTTGGATATTCGAATAATTATACACAAAAGTCGAAGGAAAATTTTCGCCAAGTGTCGGTGAATTACTAAATATAGAAAATGTATCACTTAGACTTCTGTGTCTTACATAGTGAGTTTCGTTTGATATAGCCAAATCAGGCAAACCTATGAGCTTTACAAAATCCACTTTTTCAGCAACATTTGTTTTCCTCAGATTCAGATATATCACTTGAACAACAGTAAGCGATAAAACAGTAAACATAAAGAAGAGTATAAAACGAACTTTAAATTTCATTATTTTGGCACCGCCATATCTTGTACTAAATATCTTTGTTTAACTTGGTTATCAAGTTGATAAGATGTGACATAGTACAAAAAGGTCAGTTACTCCATGTCTAAAAGCTGTATTAGGTGAAGTGAAATATCTTTGAAGCTCAATATCTTTGATCCGCCATAGTCTTTTTCAAATAGTTTTGCAGATTTTATGCTCTCAAAAGGAACTAAATTGGCACCATTAGGCCCTACAATACCACTTCCAACAACATAAAACGCTGTTTTTGCATTTACTTTTTTGCCGGTTCTAAAATCTTGTACAAACATATCTTTTATCTTTGCGGAGATAAGCTTTACCTCCAAGAAATGTTTCTGGTGCCAATAAACTTGTATCATTGATTTCATGGAGACAAACTGTACTGTTTTGCCATTTTGCAATTTTGCTTCACAAATAAATCTCTTATACTTCTTAAGCGAAGTATGATAAACCATATCATTTGTATTTGGATTTAGTAGTGTTATCTTATCTGCAAAAATGCTGATGCTCAATAAAGCCATGACAAGTAGTATCTTTTTCATATTTTTCTCCCGTATTAAATTTTATATAATTATATACAATATTTGTTAAATCTGCATTAATTTGCATTAATCTAAATTTCTATAATAAATCTTTTTTCTTAAATGCAACATAGCCTAGTAAAGCAAATATCAGACCTAAAACTATCGGATAAAATATAGAGTAAAGTATCAATAGTTTTGTTCCAACAGAATCAAGTATATAGTATGCAACAGGTCCTATGACCGATAATTGTGGATCAAATAAGGATATTGCTCCGATTCTAAATACTTCTATAGGATTCAGCATAGCAATACCTATAATAAGTTCATCGTTAATTCTATGTTGAAGCATTAGACCAATCAACCCTATATCGATAAAGGCCAATAATGCAATCCATACAACAAAAGAAATTCCGACCGCAATATCAGTTGACTTTACAAGAGTTGAAATAAAAAAAGCAATTCCTAGAAAAATCAAACAGACAGAAAATAGAAGTGCAGAATACAATAATATGATATTCCAAGGGAGATTACCTCCTTTAATTAAACCAAAAATAACACCAAGCAATAATGCAAGTATAACAGGAACAAAGACTGTCAAAAATCTTCCCAAAATCTTGCCCCAGTAGTAATTTCTAAGTGAAATTGGAAAAGATAACATATACTCTAAAACATTGCTTTCTCTGTCACCTGAGATGGACTTTACTGTTGTTATAAGTATAAAAATAGGTAGTATGATGATAGTAACTTGTATAAATATAAGTAGCATTCTACTAAGTCCGGTAAATCCCATAATAACCGAGTTTGAGATTCCTGTTATAAAGAATAATGCCATCAATCCGCCAAACACAACGGTATAAACATAAAACCATTTAGATCTTAATGATTCTCGTACATCCAAATACGCAACTAAAAATAATTTTTTCATATCGCCTCTTTTCCTTCTACTAATTTATCTATTTTATATATATGCTTCACGGCTTCTTTGTAATCAAGACCTTTTTTGCCTTTTGGCAAGGTCTTTTTCGTGTATCCTGCAAGACCATAGGCCATAGGTGTTATATTTCCAGTAGTATAGTATGCTTTTCTTGCATCTATCCATTTTCCACTTTTTGCATCAATTATCCACATAATTGCTCTATTTTTCCAAGGAACATTTTGCTCCTTTAGCCACATTATGCCACAACCCATATCGTCAAATTTATGAACTTTTCCGCTTGTTGGATTTATAACCTCAAAAGCAAATCTTCTATCGCTAAGAATCATATAGCATCTTTCGCATGCATCTCTATCCCAGTGAATTTTAACAGGCTCTCCTATCTTTTTCTTGTCACATCCTGAAAAAAATAGACTAAGAGATAAAAACAGAAGAGTAAGTAGTTTAAATTTGTTCATCTTCTACTATTTTTCCTAGCTCCATATAAATCTGTCTATTTACCAAATTTTTAATCTCATCTAATCTGTGAGTGATAAACAAAGTCGAACACTGCTTATCCAATCCTTGCAGTAAATCATAGAAATGATCTCTTGATTTGGGATCCAAGTTGGCTGTTGGTTCATCAAAAATTAATAAAGAACTTTTCTTCGAAAGTGCTATCGCAATAAGCAATTTTTGCTTCATACCACCGGATAACTTAAAAAACTGTTTTTTAAGATTATAATTCAAATCAAGATCCATCTTATAAGCTTCTTGAAAAATCAACTCTTCAGATATATTTGAGCTTTTTACTATAAATGATATCATCTCTTTTAGACTCAGCTTGATAGGAGGTGGGAGTTGAGGAATGAAACTTATATTTTTCAATACCTTAACTCTTTGCTTGACAGGGTCATATCCACTCACTTTTATGCTACCTTTGTCTATGTGATAAAAGCCCAATATTGCACGAACCAAAGTGGTTTTTCCAGCTCCATTTGGACCCATCATTACGATTTTGTCACCTTTTTTGATATCAAGACTAACATCATCTAGTATATTTTCACCAAAAAATTTCTTATATATATTTTTAACTTCAACTAACATTTTATACTAAATCCTTTAATCTAAAATCAAGATGATAAGCATCCATATGACATACATCCACGCATCTTCCGCAAAGAGTGCAATCACCATTTTTTACATACTCTTGTTTTATATTTTTATCTGCTCTCTCTTTATCATGTCTAGGTTTGATAAATTCTAAAACATGGTCTTCGGGGCAAACAGCTATACAAGCTGAACAGTGATCGCATTTATCCATATCCCATTTTAGTCTAGTTAAGCTTATCCATCCTAGAAAATTGTATGTCGTTCCAACAGGACAGATGTATTTGCACCATCCTCTTCTCGTAAAAAATATCTCAAACAATAATATGATAATAACAAAAACTAAAGCCAAACTCCATCCGTAAGTGATAAATCGACTAATGATACCGATGGGATTTATAACTTCAAAAACTAGAAATCCATCTATTAAAGCAGCTATTAAGAAAATTGCCCAAAAGAAAAATCTTATACGAGGATCAAATTTTCTTGATTTGATGATTCTTTTTTTTACTAAGATTAGATGAATCTTCTCTCCGATCTCACTCAACAACCCATAAGGACATACCCAAGAGCAGTAAGCTTTACCTCCAACAAGGAGATAAAATACGATAAGTGTAACACTACCTATTATAATATTTACACCCATGCTGTGGTCTGCCACATAGATTTCCAATGCGGTAAACGGGTCTATAAGGTGAAAGCCAAGAAGTCTTGAACCGTTCAATGTTCCTTCCAATATCTGGATATCGATATGAAATGATAAGAAAAAAAGTAAATTTATGATTATTATAACTGACCATCTTATCCCTCTCCATGATAGCCTAGTTTTTCCATTTTTATTTTTACTTATAAATGTCGAAAAAAATGAAGCATTTACTAGTTTTCCGACATTTTCATGATATCTATCCATCTTCTATCCTTGTTAATTTTAATATATTTTATAAAAAGTTTTTTACTTTTTATTTACTGCGTCATATTTCGCTTGAAATGTTGATATCTCAGTTGCCAATTTATTTAACTGCTCTTTAGTTAAATTTTGTAGGAGTCCGTACATAACATAATTTTTCTTTACTCCTGATTTAAACTCTTTAAGATTTGTTAAAATAAATTTTTTGGTTCTTCCCATAAGTTTTGGACCGATAATACCTTGACCAATTTTACCATGGCAAGATGAACAATTTTGCGCATATAGCGAACTCGTTTTAAAAGCAGCCATACTTCCTGAACTTTTTTGCAAAGCTTCTAACTCTTTATTTGCTGAATCATTTGAATTGCTAGAGCCTCCTGTTGTAAGCATCTCTTTTATAACTAGTTTTTTGGTACTTTTCTTAATCGTAATAGCTGATTTCGCTATAATTTTATGAATATTTTCTAGCTTGTGTGCCTCTTTATCCAAACCATACATGTATATACTTGACCAAATCGCCAATACAATTGAAACCGCCGCTATAATATGTTTAATCATTTTCCTATCCTCATTTTTTGTACTTCTTTATTAAATTTTGAAATTTCACCAGCCAATGACATTAGCTTTTTATCACTAAGTTGTCTTACTAATTGCACCATAAGAACATTTTTTTTCTTACCTGTCTTAAAGTCCGTTATCCTTTTGTAGATAAATTTTTTGCTCTTACCTAGCAAAGAAGGTCCTATGATACCGTTTGCATAATCACTATGACAAGCTGAGCACAGAAGTATGTAATTTTTGCTAAGTTTTTGTTTCATTTGCAAAAGTTCTTCCATATTGACAGCAGTCAAGGGTTTCCTTACTCGTCTAAATGCATCAATCTCAGTCGTTTGTTTTGCACTCTTTTTTATGTATTTCTCTATCTCTTTTGCCTCTTTTGACATTCCAGGCTTATTGTAAGAGTAGTAGATCTCTCCACTATTTTCCTTGGAAACCTCTTTTTTTGTGCTTTTTTTAACGACATTATTTGTAACTACAATTTTAGCTGTAGATTGTTTATTTACCGTAGTGTCTTCTTTCTTTTTCTCACCACATCCGACAAATAACAATGCAAGCGTAAGTGCAAATACAAAACTTTTCTTATCCATTTTGTCCACCTTTTTTATATATATTAGTGTAAGTTTCTCTTGGTATCACCTTCAAGACTTCAACAGGACAAAGCTCGACACATGCTCCACATCCGACACATGCATCCCTTATCTCAGGTATCAGTCCTTTACCACTTTTGACCATACCGATTGCATTGATCGGTGTTGGAAATGGACATAAGCTAGCACAAATAGTACACTGTTTATCTCTAAATTTGTCAAGTTTTAGCAAAATCTCTTTTTGCAATTTCTCTTTTTCCGTATCATCTGAACTGATGATTATCTCTTTGTTTTTTCTCTCAGTTTTAGATAAAATCTTAGTATGATTGTAGATTTTATCTATCGCACTATTCGGTACTGTTTGTTTTTTGAAAGCCAAACAAGCATCCGCATTGGTGAGAACAGCTATTCCCATGTCAACATATTTGATATTGTCATGAGAGTGATCCAATGCTCCTGATGGACATGCTAACATGCAAGGGAATGCTTTACAAAGATAACAACCTCTTTTGGTTGGGTCTATGTAGGCCATACCAAGACTAGCACCACCTTTTATACCTTCTAATTCTATTGCATCATAAGGACAAACTTGAAGGCACTGTCCGCACTTTATGCAAAGCTTTAGAAATCTATCTTCGCTAACAGCCCCAGGTGGTCTTAGTATCGGACTTTTTGCCTTTAAATCAGGGGCAAAAAACATACCTGCTCCACTTGCCAAACCCAAAACTCCAAGTCCTGTCATTTGTTTGACAAATTTTCTTCTTTTTTTATTTTCTATATTCATCTATATCCCCTATATTCATCATTGGATGTTTATCTTCAGCCAATTTTATAGGCTGAGAAAATGGAGCTAATTTATCTAAAAAATCCATAATACTCATAACAGGTGAGCCAAAGAAAAATCTTAAATCAGGATCCAAAAGCCACAGCTTGTTTGCATAAAGATAGCTCACATAAGGAGTATCTCCAGTACCGTCATCATTTCTATCGAAGCCCTGATAATCATCCCAGTAATTGCCATCCCAGACATTGTCTATGATATCTTGTGAAACAGTAGCATCGTCTATGTTTTCTATATTGCCTTTAAAGATATTACCTTTAAAGATATCTCTTCTGCTCATGGTTTGCAATTTTATAGCCGTAGTATTATAGAGAAATTTATTGTCTATAAAATGGTTATAAGTGCCAACATGATAAGAAGACCTATTTAGAAAAACTCCTAGTGCACAGTACACTATCGCGTTGTCTTTTATCGTAAAATTGGAACAATCTTGCAGACCTATGCCTAGACCGGTTGTTCCTATGGAACTTTCGATCACATTTCCTGTGGCAATAGAATCTTGAGAATACATGAAAAATATCCCAGCTATATTGTGCTTGTAAAGATTATTTCTCACTATATTTTTTCCTGTGTACATAAAATGCAAAGAGTATCTGCTGTATTGTCCGTAATTATTTTCTATGAAATTACCATTGCTAAACCAAATCACAAAATCTCTCGATTTGGTAACAAAGTTATGAGACAATATATTGTCATTGCTATACCATAGTTTTACGGCATCTCCTCTAAGTCCAATACTAAAATTTTTAGATGTTATATGATTGTATGAAATATTACAATCGTCAGCTTTTTCCATATCAATACCAAACAAATCATCAACAAACTTACAATGAAGTATATTGCAATGTTTAGCACTTTTTATAGATACCCCAGAATCAATCCCTTCGTGGTTGATTCCACTGTGTTCAATCGTAAGACCTTTCAGTGTAACATACGAACTTGTAATTTTTACAACTGTACCATTTCCATTACCGTGGATGATAGTCTTTTGATTTTTCCCCTCTATGACGAGGGGTTTGTTTATAACTATGTTTCCCTTATATATTCCGGCAGGAAGTGTTAACATAGAACCTGCCTTGGCATTATTTATAGCTTCTTGCAAGATATTTTTAGCCATAAGAGGTAAAAATAAGATAAGGAACATAAATAATATTTTCATTGTTTACCTATTTTTCTGACTTTGAAGCTTTACTTCTGGACACTATGGCCAACAAAGATATAATAGCTATAGCAACTAAAAGCCAAAAACCGAAACTTGGGAATGAATGTGTTGTAAATTGTGCAACCTTTCCATCTCCAAACACCGTCGGGGTAAAAGGCTTGATGTGAAATGCCCCCCAGTTGTGCATATGATGACCAAACCAATATAGCCAATAGGTATAAAAACCAAGAAATATCAGTGGCAAAGCAACGGGGATAAGCATAAGAAGACTTAATATCTTTGAATCATACAATGTAAATAAAAGTATAACCAATGCAGTAAAAACTAATGCATAAGGAGCAAGCATTCTTAGATAAGGGGCGCCTCTATGCATCGGATCCATACCGATAAAGTGATTTATAGTATTCATCTCAAAAACATTACCGCTAAATCCATCAAAATGATAATAGACTGGAATTCCATGTGGAAAAACTGTCTTAGGGTAATTTGGAGCTTCTAACGCAACATACCAAATAGGAGCCGTAACAGATCCTACCTCAACGGTTCCCTTTACAAGTGCAATCAGATTATCTGATAGACCTTTTGGCGTTGCCGGATTGACATATCTACCTTTTTTATAATAATTCCATACCTTTGTTGCAAGTGGAGAGATTTGCTTTATCTTATGCTCCTGTGCAAATGTCACAACATCGTGAGTGAGGACTGCTGGAATCACAAAGAAATAGAGCAGAAGACCAAGTGCCAATATGGAAAAAATCCTTGATTTCATTAAAGAACTGTTCATTTTTACTACCTTTTTTTAACTTTTATTATCTTAACTCTAATTATATCACATAGTTAAAATTAAAACAATACGATGATTTTGATAAATGGAAAAGGATACCAAGGCTATCTCTAGCCTCAGTATCTTTTGGGGTTTGATTAAAACAAGTTAGCGTTTTTATCTATCCATTTTAGATATTGGATGATATCGTCTACTTGTTTACCTGTCATACCTTGGTTTGGCATATGCATCTTAAAGTAGTGATACAATGCTTCTATATAAGGTGTATGATAGTCTTTTTTAGGATTTAAAATCCACTCTTTGACCCATTTTTCTCCGTTTTGATGTCTTTGTAAAACACCAACTAAGTCTGGTCCTGAACTTACTTTTCCTATAACATGGCAACCGTTACAACCGCCCTCTAAATATGCCTGATGACCTCTTTTTGCAGCAGGACTCATAGGAGTAGCAGCTTTTAGTACGAGTAGTTTTTGTGCACGAATACCAACAGTAGCGGTTTTAACCAAATACTGAAATGCCTCATTTTGAAACAAGATGGCATTCATAATTTTGCCTTCTTTAAGATTCTTTTCTGCAAGTTTTTGTTGTTTTGCAACTTTTGCATACTGAACCATAGCATTATTGTTTATAAGTTGTTTGATAAGAGGATATTTTTGATAATGATTTGTTTTCAAAAACTTAACAACACCCAATACTACTTTGTTTGTAGCATTATTTGTAGCAACAATTTTATCATACTGAGCTTTAAGTTGTTTAGGACTCATTTTTTTCATTTTCATAGACTTAACTGAAACATAATGCTTGTTTGGATCTTTAACTAACAAGTATCCGAACATTTCTAAGTGAAGTGCAGAACAGAACTCTGTACAATAGTATGGGAATACTCCCTCTCTGTCAGCTTTAAAAGATACAGATACTGTTTTACCAGGCTCTAAAGATGTATGAACATTGTAGTCATCAACTGTAAAACCGTGAGTTTCGTCTTCAGCTCTTTCAAGATTTGTTAAGTGGAAAGTCACTGTATCGCCTAAGTTTACAGTTACATGCTCAGGGTTGATATGACTTCTTACAACAGTTCCATATACGATTACATGGTGACCTTTTCTGACAATTCTCTCTTGACCTGCTAGAGTTTTGTATTTTGAAGGTGTCATTGTAAATGAATCCCAACCTATAGGATAAACTTTCCAAGGATGTAGTTTGCTAATTCTTATAGCTACAGCTTCGTGAGGCTCACCTAAACCTATCGGCAAGTCATAAAGAAGTTGCATTTTCTTTTTGTTTCTAATGTCTATCAATTGCTCATTTTGTGGATGCAATGGCCCAATTCTGTCAAATCTGTCGATTGATAACTTATCAAGAGCTATGACATAATCTCCTTGAGGAGTTTCAGTTTTTCCTTCCATTCCACACATGTGACCGATATTGTAACTTACATTTATCTTAGATTGAACTTTACAAGTTAGATAGTTCCATCTTACAACTTGAGAATCAACATACAATGAAGTGTATATTTCGCCATTTTTCCAATCTTTTCCAAATGTATCATGCAATGGTCCAAGTCCCAACTCTGCTTGACAATGCATAGTTTTTTTCATACTAATGATAGGAATACCATAAGGGTCATGTCCTATATAATCATGATTGTCTATAGCTTTTTTGATTTTTTTCCAGCTAAATACAGTATCGTGAGTATCAAGTTTACCACAAACTACTATGTATTTTCCATCAGGAGATACATCAACGCCATGAGGAGATTTTTCCTCAGGAATTAAAAATAGATCATGATGTTTAACAGCTACAGAGATAGGTATAATTTTCATACCGTTGATTATTTTATAATTTTTTGGATCTTTTGCAAGTTTTGCAAGGTCTTTCCAATTATAAACATGTAAAAAGTCGGTATCGCTTCTTGAACATCCTGCCTCAAACGGAGGAAGACCTTTTTCTATACCACCTGTGTACATCTCAGAGTTGAAACTATTTGTAAAGCCCCAACCGTAACTAACTTTTTTACCTGCATCAGATAAATCTTGCATATAAGGAGGAAGTTCTAATGTAAAAGATTTTTTAACATTAATTCTACCTGTCTTATCATTAAATTTCCACATTGTTACACCACCACGGAAAACAGCTTGGTACTCTGACATTGGGTGGTAGTTATTGTCAAATGGAGCTGCGTATTGACAAGCAGATAGGATATATTCACTATTTGGAGTGAAGAAAGCTCCACCATGCTCACTTTTCAATACAGGGTTTACAACTATTTGTTTTGTAACAAAGTCTCTTAAGTCTATAACGCCGATTCTTGGATTTGCTTTGTCATTTATAACAAGCCATTTTCCATCATATTTACCATCTGTTTCTGAAAGAGCCGGGTGGTGAGTATCTCCCCAAGTTATTTTCTTGCCTCTAATATTTCCTTCCGCAAGAATTTTCTTAGTATCGTCATCATATCCCCAACCTTGCCAAGGCTCAGGAGTAAAAACAGCTATGTATTTTAGGATTTTCATAGATGGAACGCCCCATACTATTATCTGTCCTGATTGACCGCCGGAACTAAAAACCATATATTTGTCACGGTGACCGCTTGGTAAATAAGTTTTAGCCGCTGCTAGCAAATCTTGCTGAGACAGATGCCTTCTCTTCATCACCTTTTGCAGTTCGGTAGTTCCATTAGCACATGTTGCTAAAAGTGAAAGCCCAGCTATTGCAAGCGACGCTTTCTTGATTATGTCCTTCATTTGTTGTCCTCCTTATGAATTATAACCAAAATATTTCTCGATACTTATCATGTATCACCTCAAAATTTGCATTTTAGCAAAACCCTCCGCTAATTTAACAGTAAATTAACAAAAATTTAACAGTAAATTAACTATTTCTCTGAAATTATACATTATCAAGGGTTTCTTTTGAGTCGCTTTTTTAAATTTATCAAAAATAATTTTACATCAGCGAGTCATTTGTACATTACCTAAAAATAAACTGCCGCATAAGCTAAATTAAATTTTGAAAGAGCACAATATAATAAAGAATATTATACTAAAAATAACTTCAATTGTGTCTTAAATATGAACTATTTTTAAGAAAGAGTCATGGTAGTTCATGAGGTTAATAATTTAGATAAAATTTATCATTTTTGTGATATACTCATTTTCAATTTTTAACAGGAGTTTCTATGAGATTATTTATTTTGATGGTTATTAGCTTTGGTATTTTAAATGCGCAAATTGTAAAAAGTTCTGACAGCACGGTGATTGACACCTCTACAAAACTACAGTGGCAAGATAATGCGAGTGCAAAAACACTCACTAAAGATTGGAAAAATGCCATAAAGTATTGTAAAAATTTGACACTTGATAATCACAGTGATTGGAGATTGCCGACTATCAAAGAATTAAGAAGTATAAGACACTATTCAGATGGAGCTCCATCTTTGGTCAAAGGTTTTAAAAATAGTGCTTATGGTGCTTATTGGGCATCTACACCTTATAAAGGTTATCCTAAATATGCTTGGGGTATTAACTTTTTTAGTGGCTATGTCGGTTTTGTTATCAAAAACTACAAAGGTCTTGTTAGGTGTGTTAGGAATTCAAAATAGCATCAGACTCTTCAATAAATAAGCCTAAAATAAACTAGGGTATCATATAACCTAGTTTATTGACGGTCTTTATAATATCAATTTTTAATTTTTTTCTTAATTTGAATACTAAATTTTTGAGTGCAGATGGAGGAGCTTCTTCGTATATGTAAAGTTTGTCTTCTATATCTCGTTTGGTCACAAGATTGCCTCTGTGAGCAAGTAGTATCTCAAAAAACTCTACCTCTTTTTGTGTGAAAGGTATAGATTTATTTTTGTAGATAAATTTTTTGTTATCAAAGTCATATATGCAATCTTCTTCTAGTTTTATAATAGTTTCAAATTTTTCATTTAGTTGTTGCGCACACTCTTCTAAAAGCCTGTCTAAGTCTTTTTCTTTTATAGGTTTAACTACATACTCGATTAAAGATAATTTTATGGACTCAAGTAGCAAATTTTGATCTGTATATGCACTTGTAACTACGATAGGTATATCACGATTTTTTTCTCTTATTTTTTTAATAAGTTCTAAACCATTTAATTTTGGCATTTTTATATCTGTTATGATTATATCTGGCTGTTTTTTTGTGTATAGGTTAAACGCTTCTTCCCCGTCTTTGGCGGTAAATACTTTATCCACATATAAGAGTAGAACCTTTTTAAAACTCTCTCTTACATTTTCCTCATCTTCTGCTAAAAGAATGGAGCTTTTTCTTAAAAGAATCTCATGCTTTATATCCAAAAAAATACCCCTTCGCTTAAAATATGTTATATTATAACACAAAAAATTATATAATACGCTTTCGCTAAGTACTTAAATAACCAAGGAATACATATGTTTAAACCGATTAGTTTTACCAAGCGATATGTTTTTGCGCTCTCCTTGATAGCGTTGTTGTCAACTTTGGCATATTTTAATTTAGATCATCTTATAAGTTCTCAAGCAGACAATGGAAAGATGATATATCTCAGTAATAGACAAAAGATATTTGCACAAAAGATAGCATTTTATTCTATATATTACAAGATAAAAGAGTTGGAACCCATGATAAAAGAGATGGAAGAGTCACATAAGCAGCTGACTGGTACTCCTATGTCTTATGAGCTTAGAAAATTGTATTTTCAAAAGCCTGTTTTTCTTAACAGGAAGGTTGAGCTCTATCTTTTTCATGCAAAAAGATTTGATAGTACTCGTGATGGGAGAAGTTTGACATATCTTTTGCAACACTCAAATATGATATTAGAAAATTTGGATAAGGCAGTAAATTTATATCTTTTAAAAGCAAGAAACGACACAAGTAAGCTGAAGCAGGTAGAGCTTTTTATATTTATATTTACCCTTTTTACACTATTTTTTGAAGCTATATTTATCTTTAGACCTGCAAACAAAAGAATCAAACAAGACACAAAAGATTTGACATCTCAAAAAGATTATTCAAATGCTGTTATTGAATCTAGTACAAATGCTATCATCACTCTAGATAGGGATTTGAGGATACGAACTTTTAATAAAATGGCAGAGAGAATCTTTGGTTTTAGCAAGGAGGAGATGCTAAATCAATCTGCTTTTGATAAGATTGTCCCTATGCAATATAAAATTTTGCATGATGAGGGTATAGATGAGTTTCTAAAAACACTGAATCTTGATGAGATCGGTGAAGTTGGTGAGATTGATGCGATAAATAAAAAAGGTCGCATATTTCCTATTAGAATATCTTTTGGAACAAGCGGAGAAAACGAAACGATAGCGATAGTTGCAAATATACAAGATATTACAAAGGAGAAACTCAAGGATCAACTGTTACAACAGCAGGCAAAATTTGCTGCTCTTGGTGAAATGATCGCAATCATAGCTCATCAGTGGAGACAACCTTTGGCAGAGTTAAATTTTAATTGTATGTATATAAGAAAAAAACTTCATAATAAGGAGTTGATTGATGATATTAGTAAAAATGAAGATATTATCCAATTTATGTCAGATACTATCACTAACTTCCAAAATTTTTATAAAGTTACTCAAAATAGCACATTTCATCCAGTTTTATCTGTAAACCAAGCTTTGAAAATCGTAGAATCTTTATTGAGGTTAAATCAGATAAATCTGATAAAAGAGTTAAAATCAAATATCACAATTTTTGGAAATTCAAACTCTTTGTCTCATGTTGTGTTGTCAATTTTGCAAAATATTATAGATGTTGTAAAAAATAGGCAGATAGAAAATCCTATGATCTCGATATCTTTAAAAGATACGAAAACACATATAGTTTTAAAAATCAAAGATAATGCCGGAGGTATACAAATAGAGTCTCTAGATGATATTTTCAAGCCATTTAAGAGTGAAAAGAAAACACCTTCAACCGGTATAGGACTCTATATGTCTAGGCTTGTCATACAGAGTAAATTTAAAGGTAGCATTGAAGTAGCAAATATAGAAAATGGGGCAGAATTTACTATAAAGTTACCCCATAATTTAGGTATTTAAATTATTTTGTATCAAGTTTGTAGGGCAAGCTCTCTTTTATCTGATCAAATCTTAATATTTTTTTGCCTTTGTGGTCATTTTTGAAATTTTTTGCCTCTTCAAGCGTAGCAAATGGTACAAGTTCATTGCCCATCGGTCCATAGATGTTGCTGCCAAGCACAAAATAGGCATTTCTTGCATCAATCGCATACTGTTTATAGTAGTCGGTTACAAGCATCTTGGTTATATATTTTCTTTTAGCAAAACTGTATTTTCCCCATTTTTTGCTGTTAAAATAAAACTTCATCATGTCTTTTACACCATCAAATGAGAGGTGATGTTTGTGGTTGCCGTGCTTGTAAAATATCTGAGTTGCCCATCTTGGGTATTTAGAGACAAACATACCGCAAACAGGGCACTTGTCATCCTCTTTTACTATGACTTTTTGGACATTGTTGCTAATTCCACCTTCTCTTTTAACATTCCAAAGATAAAGAGCTACTGCTTGCAAGTGTTCTTCGTCTAAGTTTTTGCAAAGTTTATTTTTTTGTATTTCGCCTTTCAATCCATTTATCTCTATAAAATCACTCAAATCTATTTTTTTGCATCTTTTTTTATATATTCTTTTTCCCATCATATAGAGTTTTTTTGTGTATATTCTTTTCATAAAAGAGATACTATTTTTGATATTTGAGGTAGCTACATGTAGAGCCTTTTTAAAATCTACAATCTTACCGCCATATTTTTTAGAATATCTTATGGCAACCTGTTTATTTTTAAATGCGAGAGTGGATATCTCTCCAAAAGAGGGATTTATGGATGAATCTATAAGAAAATAGGCTTTTTTTGCATCTATATAGAGCTCTTTTTGAACATCTAACACTTTTATAGAGTTCATATTTATGCCGCTATCTTTTATGTCTATGGCTAGCGCTGTGATTGAGCTGTATTGCCTGTATCTGCCGTTCGATTTTAATTTTGCTACATAAGATGTTTTGTAAAAATCGGCTATCTTTTGACCGGTGATGGGGCACCATTGCTTTTCGATGCCACTTTGAAAAAGCTTGGGTTCTACAGTGGCTTTCTTTGAAAAATCAGCAAACAGATGAGAAGAAAGCAAAATGGATATAATTAAAAGCATTTTTTTCATTTCGGAAGTTTAGCAAATATTTGTTAAATTTGTATTAATTAACCAACCTTGCGCACTTTTTTCTAAAAAAGTTCTACCTTTCGTAGCTTTAGGGGGTTGTAGGGACTTTAGTCTCTGCCACTATAATGAGCTTTGTTCATTGTTGTGCGCAAGAATAGTTAATTAATACAAATTTAACAAACATTACATACAATTACATAAAATTTATTAGTAGGAGAATAAAAATGAGAAAGATTTTGTTGATTTTAGTGACATTTTCACTATTTTTAGTTGCAGGTGGTATGCAAAAAAATATGAAAAATTACAGAGCAGTGCCTATGAAAAAAGCACAGATTTTGCAAAAGGGACCGGGGAAGATGTTTTGTAAGGTTTGCGGTATGACACTGCCTATGTTTTACAGAACAAACCATGCTGCAAAAGTAGATGGCAAAGTCCATCAGTACTGCTCAATGCACTGTATGGTGGAAGAGGCAGTCAAAAATGGTGGTGATCCGGTTGATCCGCAGGTAGTTGATAATACTACTTTGAAGTTTATAAATGCAAACAATGCATACTATGTTGTAGGTTCAAAGAAGCCGGGTACTATGTCTATGGTGAGTAAGTATGCTTTTGGTACAAAGAGTGCAGCGCAGGCTTTTGCTAAGAAATTTGGTGGAAAGATTATGAGATATGCCAAACTTGAAAAGATGGTTAAGAAAAACCTCAAAAAAGAGATAGCCGGTATCAGAAAAAAACAGGCAAAAATGGCAAAAATGGGGAAAATGATATATAATAAAATGTGTAAAGTGACAAAGAAAAGATTTAAAAATCCAGCCATGGCAAAAATCTACATAAAAGAGCATGCTTTGTGTGGCAAGATAAAAGGTAAGAAATTTCAAGCCGTAGCACTCTACCTAACAGGTCGATAAAAATATCTTAAACAGGTCGAGGTCCTCCTCGACCACATCTGCCGATAATCTCTATTTTGTTATAATATGCTTATGAAAAAATATGACATAGAACTTTTTGAAAATCTTAACGACACACTTAAAGATGAGATAAACAGATATGCAAAACTTATAAAATTTGAAAAAAAGAAGTATGTTTTTGGTAGCTATGATACTACGAAATATTTTTATATTTTTCTGAGCGGAAGAGTTAAAGTTTATCAGGTGAATCTTGACAATTTAAAAGAGCAGACAATATCTATACTTGGTTTTGGCGATATGTTTGATATTATAACTCTCCTCGATGGGCAAATTCACGAAGTGATGATAGATATCTTGGAGAGCGGTGAAGCTTTGAGGTTTCCGATTGATAAAGTTAGAGAGTGGATATATAAAAATCCAGCATTTAACCGGATATTTTTTCCTTATATCGCATCACAAATAAGGAAGGCTGAAAATCTCTCTTGCGAATTGTCTCTTTATGATACAAATGAGAGACTTATCCATCTGATTCTTCAAAATTTAAAAACAGATAAAGGTGCTAAAAAAACACTTTTGCAAAATTTATCGAGAAGTGAGATTGCAAATCTCATAGGAACAGTAAGACATGTTGTGGACAGACACATAAAAGAGCTCAAAAATTTAGGTGCCATAGAGACAAAAAGAAAAAATATAATAGTAAAAGATATAGAAAAATTACTAAAACTACTAAAAAATTCTTCACAAATGCTACTAAAGTAGCAAAACTTTTTTAAACTACTTGTTAAAATTTCATCAAAGTTTAGTTTAATAGACTAAAGAAAATTAACTAAAGGAGTTTAAAATGTTACTAACAAGATTTGAACCTGTCAGTGAATTTAGAGATTTAAGAAAAGGATTTGATTATCTTAATTCCGTCATGGAAGAGCTAGAAGGGCAAAATCTAGAAGACAGTATGTCAGCATTTGTTCCAACTGTAAACAGTAGAGAAGCAGATGATGCTTACTATGTAGAAGTTGACTTGCCCGGCGTCAAAAAGGAAAATATTTTGGTGGATGTAAAAGATAACATTCTCAGCATTTCAGGTGAGAGAAAAATTAAAAAAGAGGATAAAGAAGATACCTATTATAAGGTTGAAAGTAAATACGGAAAGTTTGTAAGAAACTTTACTTTGCCAAAAGATGTTGATGTTCAAAAGATTGAAGCGAGTAATAAAAACGGCGTATTGGAAGTAAAAATTCCAAAGCAGGTAATTGTAGAGAAAAAACCTAAAAAAATTGAGATTAAATAGGAGGATAAAATGGATATTGTAAAAAGCAGTAAAAATATCGGTTCTGAAATTGAAAAAAAGGTAGAAAGAGGACTTGAAAAAACAAAAGAAGTTTTTACAAATGTTGCAAGCCATCTTCCTTTTGCAAATCTTGCTAAAAAAAATAGTGATACATTTAGCGTAGAAGTTGATTTTCCAGGTGTTGATAAGAAAGATATAGATATAAAAATCGAAGACAATCTCTTAAGAGTAAGTGCTGTTCGAAAGATGAAAAAAGAGGTTAAGAAAAAAGATTATTATGTGCTTGGAAGTTATTTTGGCGAGATTTCACGAGCTTTTGTATTGCCTGAAGATATAGATAAAGACAAAATAAATGCAAAATTTGAGGATGGAAGATTATATGTAACTTTAGAGAAAGTTGAAGCCAAAAAAGCAAAAAGTATAATAGTAAAATAGAAGCTCTACATGTAGAGTCTCCTAGGAGGTAAAATATGAAAAACAGACAGTATTTGATAGTTTTTTTATTGGTGGTAGTGATTGGTTTGCAAGGAACTTATATATATGCCAATAAGACAAATAACCCACTCAGCGCTCAGAAGATTTTACCCGCTAAACAGGTAAACCAACCACTAGCGAAAGAGAATGATTTAGATAAAATATATGCAGAAAATCCATTTGAGCAGATGCAAAAGATGGAGCAAAATATGCAAAAAGTATTTAATTCTATGAATTCACAATTTGCGACTATGCCGGAGTTTAAGAAGTTCTTCAGAGGTGGCATGAGTATATCTCCTGCACTAAATATGAAAAGTTATAAAGATAGGTATGAGCTAAGAGTGAGTATTCCCGGTAGTGAAAAAAATAATATAAAAGTCAATATTACAAATAGAACTTTAACGATTGAGGCAAAAACCAAAAGTATCAAAGATGAAAATAGCTCAAATTTTATAAAAAGAGAGATGTATGAGGGAACATTTGCTAGGAGCTTGAGTTTGCCAAGTGATGCAGACACAAGAAGTATAAAAACAAATTATAAAGACGGAATTCTTACGATAATAATACCAAAGAAAAAATAATCTTGCAGCCGGTCTTTGATTTGGATCGGCTGCTTCTTTAATCCTGTAATTTATATACTAGAGTCACTTTTATATATAAATCCTTTGGAGGCTTGGGAAAATAAGCACTTGCTTTTTCAATAGTTTTTCTAGTAGCTTTTTTTAAAAATCTTTTTGCACAAAGAAGCTCTTTTATATCCACGCTACCATCTTTTTTCAGTAAAAATTTTACTTTTACTTCACCCTCGATATGGAGTCTTCTCGCTCTTCTTGGATAAAATTTTACATCTTTTATGGATGAGAGGATTTTTTGATAATTATATTTTAGATACCTTGCTTTTAGATCAATTTTTGGTGGAGATTTTGGAATAGATTTAGTTAAATTTTCATCCATTTTTCTAGGTATGGGTTTAAAAATCTTTTTGACAATAGTCTTCTGTAAAACCTTTTTAGGTTTAGGTAAAGGTGGCGTTGGTTTTATATACTTAGTTTTACGGATAACTTTTTTCACTACTTTTTTAGGTTTAGGTTTAGGTTTAGGTTTAGGTTTTGGTTTGGGCTTAGGTTTGGGCTTAGGTTTAGGCTTTGGTTTAGGCTTTGGTTTAGGCTTAGGGGAGATTTTTTTTATAATTTTTGTTTTTTTTGGCTTGTGCACAATTTTTTGAACTATGATTCTGTGTATGTGCATTTGAGTGATTTTCTTCTTTTTTACTATATTTGTATTGAAATTTACAAATATAAGAGAGAGAAGCGTTATATATATCAGCGATGCAACTAAAAACGAGGAGAAGTATCTATTCATGTTTGGTTATGATTCCTAGATTCGTATATCCTTTTTGTTTTAGCAAGTCGATAACTTTTACAAAATTGTCAAATTTGGAGTTTTTATCACAGTTTATGTTTATTGCTACACTCTTTTTGTAAGACAATAGTTTGGGTGCTATTTGCGAGAGAGCAACCTCTTGTTTGTTAAAATACAGATTACCGTCTTGTTTTATGGTTAAAATTATGACTTTTTGTTTGCTGATTTTTACAGAACTCTTGCCTTCGCTGAGATTTACGGGAATCATGCCGGTTGCTATAAAAGTGGCTGTCGTCAATACGATGACAAGCAGAACCAGCATGATGTCTATAAAAGGGACAACATTTATCGAGTCAAATTTTTGTATTTTCATGCATCATGTCCCATTTTGCCAATACAACTTCTATTTTCCTTCCAAGATGATTATAAAACATCATGGAAGGAATCGCGACTATGAGACCCATAGCGGTGGCTTTTAGTGCCAAAGCTAGAGATGTCATGATGGTTTTTATATCCATATTTCCGCTTTGGCCCATAGCATAAAATGTGACAATGATACCAAATACGGTTCCAAGCAGCCCTATATAGGGTGCATTGGAGCCAAAAGAGGAGATGATTGTGATATGATTTGTCAAATCAATTTCAAGTTGTTCTTTTTGTTTATATTTTTCAAGCTTGATTTGTCTGAAAAATAGTAGTCTCTCCAAATAAAACCATAAAGATAAAAAACTCATAAGAGCTAAAACTCCCAAAATGCCAAAATCAACCGCACTCTTTAAAAATTCGATATCCACTCTTATCCTTTAAAAACTGTATTTTAAATTTGCATAAAGATAACGACCTGGTTCATTTAAAAGCATAACATCTCCTGTTGAACCTGATACTAAAGTCAAGTCTTTATATGTGTTCGAAACGGCATAAGCTTTGTCAAAGACATTATCAACACCTAAAGTTAGATTAAAACCTTTGTAAAAATCTTTACTAACTTTTAGATTCAAAACACTCCAGCTGTCTATCGCCTGTTCGCCGTTATCTGAGTCATATTTACTCCATTTTCCAGAAGCTACAACCTCAGCTTTTAAGCTAAGAGATGAGTCATAATCATAGTTTACGGCTATGTTAGCTTTAACAGGTGGTATGGAAGGCAGATTTGTATCGCTCTGTCCTGCCAAAGGAGAATCTTTCTTGCCTCTTTGATAAGCGATACCATAATCAAAATATAGATCATCAGTTGCAAAGTAGCTACCGCTAAACTCCACACCATATATTTTTGCATCTGTATTTTGATACTGTTTTGCAGTGGAATTATAGACTATAAAATCTTTCAAAATGCTGTAAAAAACTTTTGCTTTAAAAGTGTTGTTCGTATAAACACCCTCGAGACCCAAATCAGCTTCGTAATTTTTTGTCTCATCAAGGTTTGGATTTCCGATTAGTTTTCCATTGGTTTTACCAGTGAGATCTTTGCCTCTGAAATGTGACTCTTTGCCATCAGGCACTCTTATAGACTTTCCAAGGCCAATAAAAGATTTTAAAGAGCTGTTGATGTGGTAGTATGCAAAAGCATAGCCGCTTATATCATTATATGTCTCATCAGAGTCACTGTTTCCCGGGTCAATTTTTGTGTGATCATATCTTAAGCCGCCATTTAATTCCATCTTGCCAAAACTTTTTTTGGCTTTAGTGAAAAAACCGATATTGTTTGTGTCAACATCAGGAAGGCTTTTATTTAGTGCTATCGGGTTGGATGAAGTATATTTTTTATAGTATCTTCCGTCCCAATTTCTTTTGCTTGCTTCAAGTCCATAAGTAATCTTTGTGTCATTTATATGAAAATCATTATTGATTTTTGCTCCATATATGGTTGCACTCATCACATTTGCTATAGTTCCGGCAGGTCCACCGCTCATCTTTCGATATTGAGTTGTCATAGGGTGGTCAACTGTCGAATAGTAGTACTCAAATCCAAGTTTATCCGAATATTGACCTAAAGAGTTTATGATGTATTTGACATTATATAGATCAGAATTATCAGATATAGCATCCATTGGAGTCGAAGGGTAGAGAACATTGTCGCTTCGGTTTCCTGTGTAGCTAAGTCTTAGTTCTTGATTGTCGGTCACATTTATATATGCTTTGCCCATAAATGATGTTTTTCTGTATGCATCTCTGTCAAATTCGCTTGGTTTGTACTGTGTCTTAGCATTTACAGTTCCGTCAGTTGCGATTTTTAACTGCTCTGCTAGAGTATTTCCATTTCCATCTTCATATTGATCGCTTTGCTCTGTTGATGCACCAACAAGAACTTTTACTTTGTCGCTTCCTCCGCTGACAAAAGCTGAACCTTTTTTATATCCCCAGCTCCCTACATTTAGATTTACATCTCCATGTAAATCTTTGGAGGGTTGATTTGTCGTAACTTTCACAGCTCCGCTTAGTGTTCCAAAATCTTCAACATCATAAGGACCCTCTATGACCTCTACATCTTTTATATTGTTTGTGATTATATGTGAAGTTGGTGGATCCATCCTATTTGGACAGGCTCCATATATCTTTCCGCCATCAACTATGACATTGATATTGTCTTTTCTTTGACCTCTTAAAATTATATCGTTTGCTATCCCACTTCTTCTTTGTATGCTTATGCTAGGAACTGCGTTTGTTAAAGCCTCTGCCAAGTCAGCGGACTTCAAATCCTCGCCCGATACATCCGTGACTTCTGTCTTAATCGCAGAGCCCTCCACTGTAACCTTGTCCAAATTTACACTTTGTGCCGCATTCAAACAAGATGCCGCTGCAACTGAAATGGCTATTGCCAAATATCTCTTCATATTAACTCCTTTTGTATTAATTTATATCCTATGCCTTTGATATTTTCTATGCTATCTTTGCCTATTATATTTTTTAGTTTGCTGACATATACTCTTATAGAGCCGTAGCTATGTTTATCCGAACTACTCCATAACTTTTGTATTATCAGCTCTTTCGTGACAACTTTAGATCTGTTTTCTAGTAAGAGTTCCAATAGAAGTATGACTTTTAAGGATATTTTCATAGAAATATCGCCGTAAAATATAGTCTTTTGTTTAGAATCATAATAATATCTATCATTAAGCCTTACTTTTGTGCTTAGTTTTTTTCTGTTTTTAAGAAGAGTTTCTATGCGATAGAGTAACTCTTCGAGATCAATAGGTTTTTTCATATAGTCATCACAACCCAACATGTAGCCTTTTTTAAGAGTCTCCAAATCTTGATAAGAAGTTATAAACATGGCAGGTTTATTATCTCCGCTATCTCTTAGCATTTTTAAAAGTTCCAAGCCATCTATCTTTGGAACTTTAACATCTAAAAGATATAAATCATAATTTGTATGGTAGCTTTTTTGAAGTGCTTCTTCCCCGTCTTTTGCTATATTAACCAAGAAGCCCTCATCTTGCAGAAATTCTTGCAGAGTTTGCGCAAAAAGAAGATTGTCTTCAAGCAATAAAACCTTCTCTCTCTTTTTCATTGCGTAATTCTATCTTTTGAGTGTTAAAAATGTGTTAAGAATTTCTTTGACGAAAAAAGTAAATATTTAACAGATGATTAACAGATCATTGTTAAACTTCCTTTTTATAAAATACCAGGAGTGGTACCCTGAGCAAAAGGAGTGTGGCGTATGAGTAAAAAGGTATATTTGTCTATATTTTGTGCTTTATTGATGAGTGCAAATGCAGCTGATTTAGGTATTGTTAATGTTGAATCATCAACTATTTCCGATTTGGCAACAGATAAAAAAACAGAGGTTTCTACAGTAAATACAATAGATGAAAAGAAGATAGAAATAGTAGATCCAAAAAATATAGGAGAAGTTCTAAATACAATTCCTGGCATTACCGCTGATGTAAGAAGTGGAGAGACTGTTGAGATACACATAAGAGGTGTTGGTCAGCAAGAGTTTATGTGGGAAGATACCGGTGTTGCTGTAGTGATAGATGGTGTTCCTGTTCTTCAAAATGGAGGAAAGGTAAAATTAAACCTTGATGATATAGAGTCCATTAAGGTTATCAAAGGCGGTGCTAGTTATCTATATGGAAGAAATGCATTGGCTGGAGCTATCATGATAACTACAAAGAAAGCAAAAAATAGAAATGAAAACAGTGTCAAATTTGAATATGGCAGTGAAAATTACAATGATTTAGTAGCATCTTTGATAAGAGGCACTGATAAATATTCATTTATTTTAAATGCTAATTACAGATATACTGATGGTTACTGGGATATGAGTCAGCTTGAAGATAAGTCTGCAAATGGAAAATTCCAATACTATTTGGATGATATGAGTGATATAACAGTGGGAGCTAATATAGAGCGAAAATATGAAGAGAGTAGCAGGGGAAGTGTTACGGGAGTTTCGGCAGCGCAAACAAATCCAACAGGAGCAAATGATGGCGATTTGCCTTGGAATAGTGATTATTACTCTGATATAGATAAATATTTCGTAACATACAATAGAGATTTTGAAAATGGGAACAACTTACGAGTAAATACATATTACTATCAAGATTTATATAACTTTTTATCATCCCCACAAGATTTGAACGGTGATGGGCTTGACGATGGTTATACTAGTGATAATGATGAAGATATAAAACAGTATGGAGTAAAATCAGAGTACAGAGGAGAAAAAAATAACCTTGCATATATGTTTGGTTTGGATTTAGGACAGAGGGATCTTGATGATAGCTGGAATAAAACAGCAACATATAGAAGCAGAGGAAGACGGTATTATAAAGGAGAATCTTCAGAATCAGACACAGCAGCAAAAAACTCAGCCCTATATGCGGAAGCAAAATATAAAGTAAATGAGAAATTTACAGCTGTATTTAATGCAAGAGCTGATTATACAACTTTTGATTATGATGTGTTTGCACATGATTATAATGGGACTACTTGGAGTGATAGTTCTATTTCAAGAACTACAAATTTTTCAAATTTTTCATATAGAGTAGGCGGAACATATGAACTAAATGAAAAAAATATACTATATGCAAATATCTCTACAGGCTTTAGAAACCCTAGAGTTTATGAGTTGTATGCACATGATTTTGATCCGGATAGATATACGAAAAATAATACTGAAATAGATACCGAAACAACATTTAATATTGAGGCTGGTGTGAGAGGAAACAAGATAGTTTCAAATACAAAATTATCTTATGATTTGTCAATTTATCAAATTGATACAAAAGATATAATTGGAAAAATTGGAGGAACTTACTATTCAGGCGGTACAAATGTCTATTTTGACAATATAGGTGATGCAAGAAGCAGAGGAGTTGAATTTTCACTCAAAAGTGACAAAAGAAAAAAATTAGCTTTTGAGTTGGCTTATACATATCTTGATGCTTATTATACTTCTCATAAGCCTTTTACAGTTGATTTAACACCAATTTACAGATCAACAGGAGATAAAACATACGATATAAATGGAAATCAATTACCAAGAACTCCACATCATAAGATAAATATTATGACTTATTTGAAGATTGCTCCAAAATGGATGGTTGTACCATCTTACTATTGGCAATCAAGTTACTATGCAGATGAGACAAATTTTGTAAAAATGCCATCATATGGTGTTGCAAATCTGCTGGTAAAATATAATACAAAAGTCAAAGGTGGTGATTTAGAACTTTTTGCTAGAGCAGATAACTTATTTGACAAACAATACTACAGAACAGTTTATCTCTTTAGTGACAGAAATAGAGACGGACAACTTGATGCAGAAGATGGAAGCATAACAGTTGACCCGGGTCGTGTTTTTTATGTCGGTTTTAAATACAAGTTTTAAGAGAATGTATGATTGAGTACTCAACATTTTTTTCTGTTTTCATCATAGGATTATCTTATGGTACTACGGCATGCATGTTTTCATGTATGCCGTTTTTAACACCTCTGCTTATATCAAATTCAAACAGTACCAAAGAGGCTATGGGGGTCATATTGCCTTTTAGTTTCGGAAGAGTTTTTAGCTATACATTCCTAGCTGTGATTGCATATCTAAGCTCTTTTTGGGTGAAGAAGATTTTGGATGACAATGTCATAACAGATACTTTTTTAGGTGCTACTACGGTGATTATGGGTATTTACCTTTTTTACAGGAGTTTTGTGAGCCTAAACTCCTGCTCAAGCAATCTTCATAAAATCAAAAATACAAAAACAAGCAAGATAGGTTTTTTTACGATAGGGGCTACGATGTCTTTAAACCCTTGTGCTCCTATACTCGCACTTTTGGCGGTGGCAATAAACAGTAAAGCTTTGCATGATGCTATCGGAATTGGTATATTTTTTGGTATTGGTGCGGTGCTTTTCTCTATACTTTTTTATGGTTTTATATTTTCAAAGTTTATAAGAGGTATTTTGGTGCAGTTCGTTGCATATAAGCCGTGGATTGAGAGATTTACAGCTGTGTTTTTGGTCGTCTTGGGTTTGACCATATTAAATAAAAACCTGATGTTTTAAGGAGTGGGTAGTGGTAGATTTTATAAAGAGAGATAAAAATGATATATTTGGTAAAAAAATTCTAGGTTTTTTGTTTAAAAATCAAAAATTTTTATTGTGTTTGAGAGTTCTTGTGACTTTTCTCTTCTTTTATGCTATATTTTTAGGTTTTAGTGATAATTCAAAAGGCAATCTCTTCACTTCTGCTCTTTTTTGGGGTATATTTTGGTCTTTTTTCATGGTAACGACTCTGCCTACATTTGGAAGAGTGTTTTGTAGCATCTGTCCTCATGGGTTTTTAGGTAAGTATATTAGCAAAATTGGTCTAAAAAAGAGTATGCCTAGATGGATGCAAAACCGCTTTCTTGGTCTTTTTTTACTAGTTCTTGGTTGGTGGGGAGTTTACTATGTGTTTCCTGGGGTATATAGAACACCGTTTGGTACTGCTATGCTGTTTTTGGTTATGACTCTTTTGTCGCTTGTGATCTATTTTTTATATAGAGATATGAGTTATTGCAAATACATCTGCCCTATCGGCACAGTTACAAGGGCATTTTCCAAGCTCTCTTTCACAAGGCTTGGAACTTACAAAAGTGCTTGTAGCGAGTGTAAGACATTTGATTGTGCTACTGCTTGTCCATACAACCTAAAACCCTTTAAATTTGATAAAAAGAATTCTATGGAGGATTGCACTTTGTGCATGGAGTGTACTACTGCATGTGAGTCTGTGAACTTTAAGTTTAAAAAACCTTCATTTTCACTATTTGAAAAATTTAAACCCCAAAAAGCTGAGGTATGGGCATATATACTTATACTAGCATCCATACCTATAGCTATGGCATTTCATCATGGCATAGGTCGCAGTAAAGTCGCAAAAGATATGATTTGGTATAAAACTGCAGAAATTTTTAAGCCGTTACTAGGAAATTCTCTTGATAGTGTAGGGCTTTTTGCCTATCTTTATGCTATGCTTTTTACGATATTTGCTGCGACAATCGGTATGTATATAGCTTCAAAGATATTAAAAAAACCTTTCAAAGAGCTGTTTTATAATCTTGGTTACTCTTATGCGCCTCTTTTTATATTTGCTTCGCTCGGACATGCATTAAGTGGCTTTTTTACTAGAGGATATGAGAAAATTGTGGAGGGTTTTGCCTGGGCATTTGGTCTAAGTGTAGATGTAGCACCTCTTGCGAAAAGAGGAGATGACTGGCTGATGATATTTTCTGCTTTTAAGTGGTTGGCTATCATTTGGGCAGTAATGATACTATATAAAAGGATGAAGCTTCTAAAAGCAGACAAGATGAGAAAGATAGTGGCTTTTCCTTTTGCTGCGCTATTGATAATTTTCTATTTTGGTGTTAACGAGTATAGAGAATATATTATCGACACTTATGGAAGAGCAGATAACGGTATGCACAGCAATAGAGGAGCAGGACACACTAGACACAGCAGGGCAAAAGGCAGACAAGGCTATTCTAAAAGTACTTTAGCTTATGCAAAACCAAATGATACACTCTTTTTCACCGATAGAAATCCTGCTGTTGGGGGAAGAGGTGGCATGATGGGTATGATGAGAGCAAACAGAGATTCAAATGCTATCCCTAAAAGGTCTTTTTGGTTAGTTACTAAAAAATTAGACAAACCAAAATGTGTCAAAAATATAGATGGAAAATTTTATATTTTAAATGTGAACGGAGAGCTTGTAAAGTCAAAAATTAAGAGCAAAAAAGGGTGTACTAGCATAACTTTTGAAGTTCCAAAAAACGGTTATTATACAATCTACTATATAAGAGATCTCGACAAAATAGTAAATGTAGCAAAGTATGAGTACAAGAGGTTTAATCATGGCAGCAATGAGGAGTTTAGCAAAGATAAGATAACTCCAAAAACCATAAAGAAAGCTACTGTTGATATCACAAGATTAAGAGATGGTGAAGACTCCTTTTATTATAGTTTGCATGCAGGAGATATGCTAAGATTTAAGGTTCAAAAAGATGGCAAAGCACTTCAAGGAGCAAGAGTAACACTCAAGACTCAGTTTGGATGGCAAAAGAGTGTCAGAACAGATAAAAGCGGTATAGCAAAATTTAAACTCATACAAGACTATAACCCAAAATGGGAAAAATTCAACAAAAGATTTAGAGAAAAATTTTTGGTAACAGCAGTATATAAAGACAAAAGTGACAAGTACAAAGTAAGTTATACGGCTGTATATAGGCCATCAAGAGAGGCTTATCAATCGTATGCTTATGCACTCGTTATATCTATAATACTACTTATTATTTTAAGCTTAGGTATTTTTATTTACAGATATAAGGTGCAAAAGCCTTTCAAAGAGGTAACTTTTGATGAATAAGATAAGAGAATTTATAAATTATGGTGATTTGAGAAAATTTAGATTTTGGTTGCAACTTTTCTTTTTTATAATATTTATATATGGTGGCTATATGGCTATAGATTTGGGTAGAAACTTGCCTATCTTCTCCTGTGGATATGCTAGAGAGACGGGCGGAAACTGCTACTTTTTGGGTGTACAGCATCAACTTGCTCGTCCATGGAGCAGGCTCTTTAGTTATGCAAGCATAGGAGTATTAACGGGTTTTTTAACCTTTTTGCTATGGTTTGTAGTGTTTAATAAAGCTTGGTGTGGATATGCCTGTCCTTTAGGGACTATTCAAGATTGGATAACAAGTTTTAGAAAGTTTTTGAAGATACCGTACAGCACATATACTCGTCCTCAGTATCAATTTTTAAAGAAAATAAAATATGTTTTCCTTTTTATAGTTATCATATTTCCATTGATGCTAGGGCTTGGATTGCTAGATGGCGAGTGGCGAGGTGCATTTTGTAAGATGTGTCCGGGCAGACTTATAACACCACTTTTTGTGGGCGATTACTCTCAGTGGACACTAGATTTTTCTACAGGTACAGCACTGTTTTTGACAGCTTTTGGCATGGGATTTACTGTTGTCTTTTTTGTAGGCTCTTTTATAAAGAAGAGGTTTTTTTGTTTCTTTTGCCCGATGAGTGCTATGCACTATATATTTAGTGATTGGGCATTGTTAAGGCTCAAAAAAGATGGTGACAAGTGTACAAAATGTGGAGATTGTTACAATGTATGTGATATGCAGATAAAAGATATAGCAGATGATGTTAAAAGTAAAAATATACTAAGAGATGATTGTATCTTTTGCATGAAGTGTGTTGCTGCCTGCCCTGAAGAAGATGCTCTACATGTAGATATATTTAACATCAAAGTTTTCACCTCTACAAAAGGTGGATTTGCAAAAAGAATGAACATAAATAATAAACAGGAAACAAAAAAATGAATATTTTCTCGGCTTCAGCCGAAGCTTCAGTCGTGAGGAATTTTGCTTGGGCTTTGCTCAAGCAAAAGGGGACAATAAAATGAAAAGAAATATTGAGACTCCAAAAGATAAACAAAATCGCCATAAGGCCATGGAGGCGGTTGCTATGTTGGATAAAATCAGGCATGATTTTATCCAACCTCCAAAAAATATGGACTATTTTTATGATTTATATGAGAAGGTTTATTGCAAGAGAGAGTCGTTGCATGCAAAAAGTGTCAAAGTGGGCACGATGTGCATACAAGTACCTTATGAGATTATCTATGCGCTAGATGCCGTTCCTATTAGATTGTGCAATGGTTTTTATACTGATGATGAGATAGGGAGTGATCTTGCCCCCTCGAAAGCTTGTCCATTGGTAAAGGCTACTGTAGGTCAGTTTAGCTCAAACAACTTCAGCGATAAGCCGGATTTTGTTATATCTCCCACTACATGTGACCAAAAGTCAAAATCGGGTGCCATTATAGAGGATATGGGTTATCTTGTATATGATATGGAGTTTCCTAGAACAAAAGAGAGTGAAGAGAGTAGAGAGTATTGGCGAAGGAGTGTGAGGAAGTTTACAAAAGAGTTATCTAAAAACTTAGGAAAAAAACTAAAAAAATCAAAACTAAAAAAAACTATACAAAGGATTGGCTATGCTCAGTATCTTTACCATCAGTTAAATGATTTAAGAAAAGAGCCAAATCCGCCGATTCTCGGCAAAGATATATTTTTAGTAACAAATGCTTTCTTTTTTGACAAGATAGACAACTGGATAGAGGCAACACAAAAACTATATGAAGAGTGTAAAATCAGAGTTAAAAATGAGGATAAAACTCATAAAAATAGCCCTAGAATTGTATATACAGGCTCTCCTCCAATCTTTCCAAATCTTAAAATTCCACTTCTAATAGAGCAATCAGATGGAATAATAGTTGCAGATGAGACTTGCTCTGCAAATAGACTTTTTAACGACATGGTAAGTATTGATGAGTGGTTTTTGTATGATATGGTTGATGCTGTTGCAGATAGGTATCTAAAAGGGTGTACTTGTCCAATATTTACAAAGAACAATGATAGAATCAGAAGAGTGATAGATTTAGTCAAAGAGTATAAGGCAGAGGGTGTTGTGTATCAGGCTTTTGCGGGTTGTCAAGTCTATGAGATGGAGCAAAGGTCAGTAATAGAAGCGATGGAAAAAGAAGGAATTCCCATCTTGTACCTTGAGAGTGATTATAGCCCTAGCCATTTAGGGCAGCTAACAACAAGGATAGAGGCTTTTATAGAGTCACTCAAGAATAGAAGGAGAAGAAGATAGTGAGATATTTCGCAGGTATAGATATAGGCTCAACAGCCATAAAGATAGCAATCATAGATGAAAATAGAGAGTTGTTGGGGAAAAAAATAAGTGCAAGTGGTAGTATGTTTTACAAGTATGCAAAAGAGGCACTTGCGGAGTTGCTGAATGAACTAAATATCAAAGAGGAGAATTTGGTATATACAGTCTCTACCGGATATGGAAGAAAGCTTTTCAAAGAGGCAAATGAGAAGATTAGTGAAATCACAGCAAATGCCATCGGTGCAAGAGCCGCTGCTAGAGCTGAGGGCAAGAAAGAGATAAAAACAATCATAAATATAGGCGGACAAGACAGTAAAGCTATATCTTTAGATAGTGATGGAAATGTAGTAAATTTTGCTATGAACGACAGATGTGCAGCAGGCACGGGTAAGTTTTTGGATGTAGTTGCACTTAAGCTTGAAATTGGGGTTGATGAATTAGGCGATTACCATTTTAAATCAACAGGCACACCGCTATCAATCAATAGTACTTGTGCAGTGTTTGCAGAGTCTGAGATTATAGGGCTCTTGGGAAATAACCATAGCATAGAGGATATAGTAGCAGGTGTTCACTACTCTATAGCAAGAAGAATTATAAAGCTTGTCAAGAGAGTGGGGATAAAAGAGGCTATCTATTTTGATGGTGGTCCTGCACTAAATGAGGGCTTAGTCAATGCTATTGAAAATGAGTTGACAAAAGAGATATTTATACCAAAATACCCTCAAATCACCACATCTTTCGGTGCGGCTATACTAGCACTTGAGTCTTATGAATATTTATCTAATCAAAATTAGGAAATAAAATTGTTTGAGAGAGTGTTAAAATTTTTTATCGAAAATTACAAGTTAAACTATATACTGTTTTTTCTAATTTTTGGTTTGGGTGTGTATAGTTATACTCTTTTGCCAAAAGAGGTATCACCTGTTGTAGAGCCTGATTCGATAACGATAAGGGGCGGATATAGTGGTGCATCATTAGATACTCTAAACAAGATGGCAGTCGAAGAGATAGAAGCTGAAGTGCGAAATATAGATGGCATAGATACCATCTCTTCTCGCATAACACCAGGAAGATTTTCTATCACTCTTGAACTTAAAAAAGGTGTTGATAAAGAGAAAATTCAAAAAGATGTGGATGATGCCATAACAGCTATAAAATCAGATCTTCCAAGCGATATGGATGAACCTACGACAAGTACGGTGGCTCACTCAAGAGGTCTCATGCAAGTCTCTGTTTTTAGTAAAGTTTTAAGTAGAGACAAACTTATAGAGAATGCAAAAGAGCTGAGACTGAAGCTTTTGGGTATAAAAGATATATCAGATGTGACCATATTTGGTGATTCGGATGTATATTATGAAGTATTGATTGATGATAAAAAGGTCGAAGCTTATGGGTTGACACAAAAACAAGTCATAGATATCATACCAAATATCTCATACACCTTTCCACTAGGTCAAATAAAAAGTAACAAACAAGATTACTATATATCTCTTAAAAATAAAAAAGATGCTCTTAAAGAGTTTCAAGAGACGCTTCTAAATATAGATGGTAAAGTTATACCGCTAAAAGATGTGGCAATTATAAAAAAGAGATATGAAGACTCTTCAACGCTAGCTAGCATGAATGGTAAAAATGCAATAACTCTCTCTCTTTCTCAAAATCCCAAAGGCAATGCCATAGAGATATCAAAACAGGTTCGTAAATTGATAAAAAAGTTTAAAAAACCTGAAATTGAGTATGATATCAGAAACGATCACTCAACAGTAGTGAAAGATAGACTAGATATCGTTATTTCAAATATTTTGATGGGGATTATCCTCATAACACTCATAACCTCTTTGCTGATAAATATCAGGATGGCATTTGTGATAGCTTTGGGAATTCCTACATCATTTGTTATTGGAGCTATATATTTTTATTTGACAGGATATAGTGTAAATATAAACTCACTCATAGGAGTACTTATAGCCATCGGTATAATAGTAGATGATGCGATAGTGATAAGCGAAAATATACAACAGTATATAGAAAAAGGTTTTTCTCCAAAAAAAGCGGCTTTTTTAGGGACAAAAGAGATGGCAAAACCTGTAGCTATAGCATCCTTGACTACTATTTTTGCATTTATACCTCTTTTGATGCTTACAGGCAGACTAGGGCAAATTATGGAGCTTATTCCAATAGCTGTCAGTGTTTTGGTTGTAGCCTCTTTGATTGAGTCTTTTTTGTTTTTACCTATACATTCGGCACACATCTTAAATAAAAATGCTCGCACACTCTCTTGGAGAGGCATAAGTAGTTTTTATTCAAAAATGTTAAGAATAGTCATCAAAAACAAGGTTATGTTTTTGAGTATATTTTTGATTTTAACACCTCTTCTGATGTACAACAGCCTAAAACATTTAAGATTTAAGATGTTTGAGCCTTTTGATTCGACATCGGTAAGCATAACTTATAAGGCTTCTAAAGATACAACTCTTCAGGACTCCATAAAGATTGTTCAGACTATAGAAAATGATCTCTTAAAACACAAAAAAGAGTTTTTTATAGACTATGTAAGTTCGACAGCAGGATATAGAAGAAGTGTGGCAGGAGGTGCTGAGATGTACCCTTATGTCGGTTATGTTACGCTTTATCTGCAAAAAAAGTCTCCATCAAACTTTCTTGAAAAGTATATAACTCCATATCTTAGTTTTTATTATGATAAAAAAGGCAGAGTCAGAACTGAAAATTCCAGACAAATCTCAAGAAAACTGAGGAAATTTTTAAGGAAACAGAAGTATAAAAAGAGATTTCACTTAGAGGAGATTAGTACTTTGGAGAGGAGAATGGGACACTCTAGAACTGATATTATGGTTGGAATAATCGGAACAGACTATAAAAAAGTGATATCTGGCATAAAAAAACTAAAAAACAGCCTTAGAAAAATCAAAGCAGTAAAATTTGTGAGTGACAATATGAAGTTTGGCTCTAGTGAAATTAAGATAAACCTAAACTCCTATGGAAAACGACTTGGAGTTACACAGAAATATTTAGGTAACTATATAGCTGACCTTTATCTAGAGAAAAAAAAGGGTGTAATTTCAGATAAAAAAGGGATGTTAGATATAAAAGTTTCCTCAGAATACAAAAATAGTAAAAAAGATTTTAATACACTGAAAATTGCATTGAAAGATGGTAAAACCGTGATGCTTAAAGATATATGTGATTTTAGTATTACTCAATCTTTAGAAAAGTTGACAAAAGATGATGGAGAGGTTAATTTTTATGTATATGCCAATGTTGATCAAGATATAAGCACCACAGGTGAAGTGATGAGAAATATTATGCCGATTTTAAAAGAGCTTAAAAAAAGTGGTTTGAGATATAAGCTAAGAGGTGAGTATAGGCAGAAGAAAATCCTCCAAGAAGATATGTTAAAGGCTATTTTTGTAGCTGTAATATTGATATTTTTGTCTATTTTATATCTATTTAATTCTATTAGAGAAACACTTATGGTTATGAGTGTTATACCTTTATCCTTTTTGGGTGTTCTATTTGGGCATCAGATTATGGGATTAAATCTTTCCATACCATCTATAGTTGGGGCATTGGGACTTGCTGGAGTGATTGTAAATGATGGTATATTGATGCTATCAATCATAAAAACTGCAAAAAGGCAAGCAGATATATCAACTTTGGCTAAGAAGAGGTTTCGACCTATCATTTTAACTTCGGTAACTACTATCATAGGACTCTCTTCTCTTATGTTTTTTGCTACGGGGCAGGCAGTTACATTTCAACCGTTGGCAGTATCGTTAGGCTTTGGATTGCTTTGGGGTACTATACTAAATCTCTTTTATCTACCCAATATATATGCACTTTATCATATAAGGGAGACAAAAGACAACTGACCTTACACTCTATAATGAGTAAAGCTCATTATAGAGTGTAATGATAAATGGTTTACATGCCATGCTGCAATTTATCCTCTATAAATATATATTTAAATAGTATTAAATATATATTTAAGAATTAATATTAATATTTCAATACTAAATAATACTTACTAAGGTGAATAATGAATACTAAAATTGATGATATAAAAAAAGAGATAGGCAAAATTATAGTTGGTCAAGAGGATTTGGTAGATTCTCTTTTGATTGGTTTGATTAGTGGTGGACATATACTTGTAGAGGGTGTCCCGGGACTGGCAAAAACTACAGCTATAAATGCACTCTCAAAATCTTTGGGTTTGGATTTTAATCGTATACAATTTACTCCAGATTTGCTTCCTAGTGATGTTGTGGGTACTGAAGTTTATAACCAAAAAGATGCTAGTTTTGCTGTGAGAAAAGGTCCTATCTTTACAAACCTACTTTTGGCAGATGAGATTAACAGAGCTCCTGCAAAGGTGCAATCTGCGCTACTTGAAGTGATGCAAGAGAAGCAAGTGACTATATCTGATACTACTTTTAAGCTAGATGAGCCTTTTTTGGTCATGGCTACTGAAAACCCGGTAGAACAGGAGGGAACTTATAGGCTTCCTGAAGCGCAATTAGATAGATTTATGCTTAAAGTCATGGTTGGCTACAATACTCCTAGTGAGGAGTTTGAGATAGTCCAAAGAGTAGCAAAAAATGGTTTTGAAGAGGTTAGACAGGTAGCTGATGTCAAAGATGTGTTGGATATTAGAGAGAAACTACAAACGGTACATATAGATGATGAATTGCAAAGATATATGATAAACATAGTTTTTGCAACAAGATTTCCGGCCAAATATGGACTAGAAGAACTTGAGGGTATGATAGAATTTGGTGCAAGTCCAAGAGCATCTATAGATATGTATAAGGCAAGCAGAGCTATGGCACTCATCAGAGGAAAGGATTTTGTCACACCGTTAGATGTAGCCAAAGTTGTCAACTCTATACTAAGACACAGAGTGATACTAAGCTATCAAGCAGAGTCGAGTGGACTTGACAGTGACAAGGTAGTGCAGAAGATTATGAATGTCATCAAAGCTCCATAGGAGTATAAGGTGATAAGAAATAGACTCAAAGAGATACTTCTCAAGGTCAAGAAAAAAGTTTTTACAGGTAATCTTGGCAATACTTTAAGTACCTTTAAAGGTACAGGATTGGATTTTAGCGAGATAAAAGATTATGTCATAGGTGATGATGTAAGAGCTATAAACTGGAAATCAACGGCCAAAGGACTAGGCGTAAAAATCAATCTTTTCAATGAGGAGAGGGAGTTAAATGTCATAGTTGCCTATCTAATAAGTGGCTCTATCAACTTTGGAGTCAGACGGATGAAGCAAGATGCAATGGCTGAAGCTTTAGGATATATAAGCTACTCTGCTCTTAAAAATAGTGATAACTTAACAACTATCTTTTTTGATGAAAAAATGGAAAAACTCTTTAAGCCTACAAAAAAACTAGGTATATTAGAAGATTTGATAGGTCATGCACTGAGCTTGGATGCAGTAGGACATAGTGTGGATTTTGAGAGTTTTTGTACTTTTATAAACTCTAGCATCAAAAAAAGATCTCTTATATTTTTAATTGGAGATTTTTATGGTGCCGTGAATATATCAAAGATTTCACATAAAAATGAAGTTTACGCACTGATAGTAAGAGATAGGTTTGAAGAAAATCCATCTTTTAGCGGAGATATATCTTTGGTCGATCCTGTAAGTTTAAGTGAGGATGATTTGAGTTTGGACAGCAGCAGTTTAAAGGAGTATAAAAAGGTTTTACAAGAGCAAGACGATAGGCTTTTCGAACACTTTTTAGCTCACAAAGTGAAGTATGGAAAAATCTATACAGATGATGATATCTATATGAAAATATCACAAATTACAAAAGGATAAGAGTTGGAAAAACTAAGAGACATAAAAGGTATAGTTGAGGTTAGCGACTACTCTGTCTACTATCTTTTTGCATATATCTCTCTTGCTGTTTTGTTATTTGTTATAATTATCTATTTTTTAACTAGACAAAAAAGAAGAAGAAAACCCAACAAAAAAGAGATTGCACTAAGAAATCTTAGAGATATAGATTATAAAAATCCAAAAGATATAGCTTATAAATTTACTCTAAATATACCATTTTTTACAATGGACGAAAATCAAAAAGAGATAAAAAACTTATTGGAAAAATTGGAAATTTACAAATATAAAAAAGATATACCGGATATAGATGTGGGATTAATAAATAGTATCAAGAAAATCATAGGAGGGTTGAAATAGTGCTAAACCAAATAGTTTTCGAGTACCCTTTGGCATTTTTAATTGTTATACCTTTTGTAATTTGTCTATATTTTTGCAAACCGAAAATGGATGCTATATTTTTTCCAACGATGAAGTTTTTAAAAAAAGCGACAAAAAAAAGTATGCTTTTGGAGAATGCTCTTAAAGTGCTTATAATTTTACTTTTGAGCACTGCCCTAGCAAGCCCAATCATAAGAGATGAGATAAGTGTAAAGAACGATAAAGGCTACGAGATATCTTTGATAATTGATGCAAGTGGTTCTATGGCACAAAACAACAAATTTGGCATAGTTAAAGAGATAGTAGGTGATTTTTTGACAAAAAGAGTGCATGACAAAATAGGACTCAGTATATTTGGTGATTTTGCCTATGTTGCTGTGCCTTTAACTTATGATAAAAATAGTATAAAAAGATTGCTTAACAGGCTTCAAGCCGGGATTGCCGGCAGCAGTAGAACAGCCCTTTATGAGGCTCTTTTCTTGAGCTCAAATCTATTTAAAAACTCACATGCAAAGAAAAAGATAGCGATTTTACTAACTGATGGCATGAATAATGTAAACAATATACCGCTTGATGTTGCCATGAAAACAGTAAAAAAATATGGCATAAAAGTTTATACTGTAGGAATTGGCAATGCCGGTGACTTTGATCCTAATGTGCTTAGAAAGATAGCACAAGAGAGTGGCGGTAAGTTTTTTCATGCAAATAGTAAACAGAAATTAAAAGAGATTTATAACACTATAGACAAATTGGAAAAGAGCAAGATAAAGGCAAATAAATATGTGAAAAAAAGGTACCTTTTTGCCTATCCGCTAGGCTTGGCACTCTTTTTGAGCATACTTTTGTTATTTAGAAAAAACAGGGAGTTGGTATGATAAATTTTGTACATGTAGAGCTTCTTTGGCTTTTAATTTTGCTTTTGCCACTGTTGTATTTCTTGAAGTATAATAAAAAGACTTATGAGGCACTTTTTGCTAAGGATATATTAGAAAAGATCAGAGTGAAAAATAGAGGCTTTAGCAAAAAAGTGAGAAATATCTTACTAATTGCCTCCGCATTTTTTATGATTGTAGCACTAGCCCGTCCTTATATAGACAAGGGAGACATAAAAATAAAATCAAGTTTTATAAATGTGGTGGTAGGATTGGATATATCCAATTCTATGTTTGTAAATGATGTCTATCCTAGTAGATTTGGATTGGCAAAAAAGAAATTTTATGAATTTTTGAAGGATATGAAAAATGCTAGAGTCGGAGTTATCGGCTTTAGTTCACAATCCTTTTTGGTGGCCCCTCTTAGTGAAGATTATCACTCCTTGGATTTTTTAGTTAAAAATCTAAATACTGCTAGTGTGAGTCTAAGAGGTACCGATTTTATGAGTGCACTTGAGGCGGCAAATGATCTCTACGAGACAAAGCAGAAAAAGGCATTTTTGATCTTTACAGATGGTGGGGATCAGAAAAATTTTGCTAAAGAGATAGAGTATGCGAAAAAGCACAATATCGTGGTATTTGTTTATGCTATAGGAACAGATAAAGGTGGAGTTATGAAGACTAAAAACGGTCCCCTAAAAGATAAAAATGGAAATATTGTGGTAGTGAAGATAAATGAAAGTATAAAAAAACTTGCACTCAAAACAGGTGGGGCATATATGCGCTCAACCCTCTCAAGTAGAGATATAGCGATGTTAAGTGATGCTATAAAGTCAAGATTTAAAGCAAGAGGAAGCGAGATAAACACTATAAAAGAGAAGCTTGAACTTTTCTATTATCCACTTGGTTTGGCGATACTTCTGTTCTTTATGGCAAATTTTTCAATAAGGGGGAAAAGAGATTGAAAAAAGTTTTATTATTGATTTTTTGCTCTATCTTTCTTTACGCGGGGCTTTTGGACTTTAGAGATATAAGCAAGGCTCAAAATAGTTATAACAAAGGTGATTACAAGAGTGCTATCAGTGAGTATAGAAAGATTAAAGACAAAGATGGTGCAGCATACGATTTGGCAAATAGTTACTATAAGGCAAAAGATTATAAAAAGGCTTTGAGTGAGTATAAAAAAGTAAGTGATCCAAAACTCAAATTCAAGAAGCTACACAACATGGGAAATACATATGCAAATCTTGGCAAGATTGATGAGGCTATAAAGAGTTATGAAGAGGCACTCAAAATCAAAAAAGACAAAGATACATTGTATAATTTAAATCTCTTGAAAAAACAAAAGAAAAAACATAAAAAACAAAATAAGAAAAAGAAGAAGCAACAGAAAAAGAAAAAGAAGAAGAATAGTAAAAAAAATAAAAAGAGTGGTAAAAACAAGAAAAAAGATAAAAACCAAAAGAAACAGCAGAATAAGAAAAACCAAAAGAAAAAAGGTAACAATAAAAAACAAAATAAACAAAAAACCAAAGGTGAAAAACAAAAACAAAAACAAAAACAAAACCAAAACAAAAACAAGAAAAATAAAAACAAAAATGAGAAACAAAAACAGATGCAAAAACAGATGCAAAAAAAGAAAAAAGTGCAACCTATAAGCGACATGGAAGAGAGAAAATATAAAAAAATGTTAAATCAAAGAGGTATAAATACTCTCTTGTTACCACTTAGTACAAAAGGAGAAAAGAGAAATGAAGAAAATCCTTGGTAGAGCGATAGCTTTCATACTGCTTGCAAGTTCACTCTTCGCAGGAGTCACCGCAAGCGTTAACACGGATACTATATATAGCGGCGATGTAGTAAATTACACAATAAGTGCAGATGGGAAAAATCCAAAATTTCCAAACCTAAACACGATAGCAGGATATGGAGTGATGGGCGTGTCAACATCACAAAGCGTAAACATAATAAACGGAAACTACAAAAGTACGGTTTCAAAAACATACTCTTTTGCACCAACTAGAAGTTTGATTATACCATCTTACAAGGTTAGTGTTGGTGGAAAAGTATATAAGACAAATGAGATTAAAGTTACAATTGTTAAACCGTCTAAAGCGAAAAGAGGAAGTAAGTTTTCGGTTAGCATGAAGATAAATAAAAGCAATGTTTTTGTTGGTGAGCCGATAAAGGTCGATGTGGTATTTAAGTATAAGTTAGATGCACAAGCAGATAAGATCATGATTACCCCTCTTAAGATGAGTGATTTTTGGATAAAAAGTAGTGGGAAACCGGTAAAAACACAGCAGGGTGATACTATAATCCAGACATATCATTATCTCGTATTTCCTCAAAAGCAAGGAGATTTTGAGATAAAACCGGTTGAGGTAAATATCGGCATGTTTAGTCGAAGAAACAGAGGCGGAAACATTTTTAATGATCCGTTTTTTGACACATTTGACCAAACGCTAGAGTGGAAAAAGATCGTCTCAAACAAACTCTTTGTGCATGTAAAACCACTCCCTGGTAATCTTGAAGTGTATGGAAAATACAACATAAAAGCCAGTGTGGATAAAACGGTAGTTAGGGCAAATAAACCTGTAAATTTGACGATAAAAATAGATGGCATTGGAAATATAGACGATATAAAAAAATTTCCAATAGACATTGATGATGTAGTTGTTTACAGTGATGAACCAAAGATAAGAGCTGGCATGAATGGAGGAGTTTACCGTGGAGTTTTTACGCAAAAAATAGCTCTTATAGCTGATAGAGATTTTGTTATACCGGCTATAAAATTCAGCTACTTTGACCAAGATTTGAAAAAGGTTGTTACAAAAGAGACAAAGCCTATAAGCATAAAGGTCAAAGGCGGGAACAAAGCCGAAATAACACCAAAAATATCAACTGCTCAGAATTTAAAGAGTGGCAATAAACAGAGCACGACAACGGTAAAAAAAGAGGTATTGTTTAAAGGTGTATATGGGTATTTGTATATTTTTATAGGCTTTTTACTTGGTATTTTGGCTAGTATCGCTTATGTAAAATTTGCAAAGAAGAGAGTGCTCAAAGAAGAGATGCCTATAATCAAAAAGATTAAAAAAGCCAAGAGTGACAAGGAGCTTTTTGAAGTTTTACTTCCTTATGGGAAAAGTGACGATTTTATAAAAGAGATATTGGAGACTTTGGAAGAAAATATATATGGCAAAACAAAATCTAAAATAGAGAAAAAAGAGATAATACAGTATTTTTTAGATTTGGATTAGTAGTTGACCTTACACATTTTTTCTCGTAGAGCCCTACTCTTATGGGCTTTTGCTCGTTATGGTGTGTAAAGTTAGTTAGGAAGATATGAAAAAAATAGTCTTACTTTTGGTTTTAGTTGGTGCATTGTTGGGAAATGATGCACCATACTCACTTGATAAATTCAAATCCTCTTTAAATACTTCTAAACTTCAAGCCCCATATAGTCGTTATAGTGCCAAATGGAGTGCAAAATATGGAAAATTTAAAAACTTTTCAAATAAATATTTTTATCTAAGTTCTGATAGGTTTATGACTTTTTTTATGTGCCAAAACGAGAAAGAAAAGCGAAGGAGTGAGCTTAGATTTAAAAGTGATTGGCGAACTTCTACAAATAGGTTGAGAAGTTTGGAGGCAAGACTCAAAGTTCTACCTTTAAGCACTAGAAGAGAGTTTACATTTTTACAGATTCATTCGGATGGTACATTAAAAACAGAGCCAACTATAAATCTTCCACTTCTTAGAATCGTGTGGAGAAAAAAATACAAAAGTATCAAAAATCATATTTGGGCAGTTATTAGATTAAGTCCTAGCAGAAAAAAATACAAAAAGATAGATTTGGGAGTTTTGCCAAAAGGTTTTTTTAATATCAAGATTTCTGTACAAAAATCAAAGCTTTACATCATATTTGCAGGACAGAGCTACAGTCTAGATGTGTCGTATTGGGATAATTATAAAAACTATTATAAGGCGGGAGTTTACCTGCAAAGCAGAGGTTGTGCTAGAGTACTGGTTGATAGATTAGTATCTCAATAAAAAATAAATATAAAATATTATAAAAATATTTCTTAATGTTTTTTTGAATATAATGTTTTATGGAAAATGATAATAAACAGGGTAAGTTCATATGAGAATCATAAGAGATAATATTGTATTTCTAGACTATAATGGTGAACTTGAAACAAGATATGTAAAGCTTTTGTTGCAAGATATCTTGGAATTAAAAGAGGCTATCGAGGAGAGAGATTTGAAAGGTTTTTTTATCTCTTTGAAGGATATGTCTTTCGATAGATATGCGCTTAACGATTTTATATACCAACTCAACAAAGTCGGGAAAAAACTACCAATCCCTATCGTTCTTGGAAATTATTCAACCAAGCTCTATAGAATTTTATGTAAATTAACTGTCCAAACATCTATAAAATTATATAAAAATGAACAAATTGCAAAACTTTTATTGAGGCCTGAATCCTTCAAAAAAACCTTAAAGGTGCTCATTTGCAATGATGGAGATAGTGATAATATAGAAAATATATCATTAATGTTAAAAAAATACGGACACTCCATACGGTACTCAAAAGATATTCAAGATTTTTTAAAACAAGCAGGTAAAAATGATATGGATTTTGCTATATCTCAAACCAAGCTAAATATTTCTAAAAATGAAGTGCCAATAGAAATTCCGCATCTAAAACTTGCAAAAACCGTGATTGTTAATTTGCCTCTATTTGTAGATACAGCTGTTGAAAATTTGGAAACGCTTACTTTGAAAAAAGCTATGAAAACTTCTCATAATGTCCAAAAATTTGATACATCTTTAAGTGCAGATATAGTGAGTGCTGTTATGAATTTCAAAGGTGATGTTTCAGGTAGTTTTGTTTTAATTTTTCCAAAGAAATTGGCTATAAAATCGATAGAAGCGATGGTTGGCGGGGATGTAGATGAGTCTAGTCTGGATGAAATCAGTGACGGTGTGGGAGAATTTTGTAACATTATCACAGGAAGTACAAAAACAAAATTTTCCAAAAAAAATATCAAAATACTATTTGATCTCCCAAAAACATATACGACCTTGCAGGCTACAAAAAATGTTCTAAGTGATAACTTTGGCATATGGATAAATATGCTTTTAGATAAGAGCCCATTTTATATGTATATAGTCTAAGGTACTATAAAATCTACGATTATCGGGTTGTGGTCTGAAAAAGAGTCGCATTTAATTGCTTTGGCTGATCTGATTTTTAGGCCTCTATAAAAGACAAAATCCAAAGTTTTTCCAAAAACTCTTTTTATATTTTCGTGGTCCTTAAAAGTTGCCTCTTTGAGATTTAAAATTTGTGCAAAATCTCTTAGGATTTTAACTCTTCTTTTGCTCCAGGCATTGAAATCGCCTGCTGCTATCAAGGCACCTTTAAAAGAGGATATTTGAGATTTTATGTAGTTTAACTCTTCTTTAAAACTCTTGCTGGCTACGAAGTTGATAGCATGAATATTTACAACCAATAGTTCTTGGCCATTTTTGATTGTATGTAGTGTAAAAAGAGAACTTTTATGAGTTAAAAAAGAGAGTTCTTTGGCAGATGTCAAGACCCTTCTATCTTCTATGCATGGTATTCTAAAGGCATTTAGTACACCATAAAGATGTTTTTTTGTTTGCATGTTGACAGAAAGTATATATGAAAAATCCTCTAAAGCCATATCTTTTTTTTCATCTTTTTTTACCTCCTGAAGAAGTAGAAAATCCAACTTTTCTTTTAATATCAATTCTTGTAGATACTTTTTAAACCCCTTATTCAAGGAGAGTTTTGCTATATTCCAACACAGAAGATTAAAACTACCTCTGCATGTAGAGTTTTGGTGTTTTAATAACTTGATAGTTTTGTTTGGCTTTAGCATAAATTATACCTGAGGGGCAAAAATTCTCATAAAATTTTCCATTATCATCCTAGATTTTGAGGTATTTTTTATACCTTTTGTTGATTTTTGAAGTAGAGTTTTCATCCAAGTATATATCTCATCTATAGCTCTTTTACTATAAACAAATGTATCTATTTCATAATTTAAAAAAAGGCTTCTATTGTCAAAATTTACACTTCCAAGCATAGCGCAGGTATCATCAAAGACGATCGCCTTTGCATGAAGCATATTGCCCTCATAAAGCCATATATCCACCCCCTCGTCTTCCAAATCTCTCATATATGAGCTTCTTATCAAATCAGCACTCAGATGGTTTGATTTTTTTGGTGTGATTAGTTTTACATCTATACCCTTGTGCTTTGCTATGATTAAAGCGCGTGATAGCGAGTCGTTGGGTGCAAAGTATGGTGTGACTATCCAGATGCTCTTTTTTGCACCATATATAGCACAAAGAAGAGCTTCATAGAGTGCATCTTTTTGCATGTCGGGTCCGGATGGGACTATTTGAATATCGGTATCCCCATCGTCTTTAAACTCTTTTTCTTTAAACTCTAGTCTTTTCGATGAAGCATAAAACCAATCTGATGCAAAAACTTCAAAAAAATCCTTGAATGACGAGCCTGTAGATATAAAAAGTATATCCTCCCATCTTCGTGTTTGTCTATCTGCTCCCAAATACTCATCAGCTAGATTCATGCCACCACTTAGGACTATATTTTCATCAAAAATATATATTTTTCTGTGGTTTCTAAGGTTGATATAATTTCTAAAAGGCATTTTTAGTGCAGGCATAAAAAACTCTATTTTTACGCCCGCTTTGATGAGTTTTTTTAAGTGGCGTCGGTTAAAATATAGTTTCCATGAGCCAAGAGAATCTATGAGTAGCTTTACATCGACACCCTGTCGTGCTTTTTCGCCCAAAGCTTTTAAAATCTCTTTGGTTGTTTTATCGTATCGCAAAACATAAGTGCTTATATAGATACTTGAGGTGGTATTTTTTATGCAATTTATGAAAGTATCATAAGCTACTGTGGGATCTGTGATGATTTGAAATTCCTGATTTTCTTTGAGTTGGGATACACCGCAGTTTCTAAGTATATTGTCAATTGGATTTTGCGTTCTTTCTTTTTTGGTCATTTTGAGTTTAATGTGATTTTTAGTGTATTTGTTTATGCGTTTTCGACTACCAAAGATAAAATACAACACAACAAAAAGATATGGCAAAAGTACCATGGAGAGTAACCACGCGATCATGCTAGCAGGAGTCCGTCTTTTGTAAAGCATATGCACTAGCGACACTACGATCAATAGTTCTCCAAAGACTATCAAAGAGTGAAATAATATGATGTCTGTTATATTTTTATCCATCTTTTATTATACCAAATGTAGAGTTTCTTTTATGCATCTAATATTTCTCTAGTCCTTTTTTGTATCTTTTTCTATGAAGTACCGCGTAGAGAGTCGGTACATAAATGAGATTTAGTATAGTTCCCCAACCTAGTCCAAAACCTAGAGCTACGGCCATAGGCTGAAATATAACTGCTTGACCTGTTGGAAAAAATATAAGTGTAGAGAGTCCGATGAGCGTTGTTATGGTAGTTAGAAATATAGGTCTCAATCTCTTGCTAGACTCACTGAAAAACTGATCTAGAGTTTTTGTTTTTTGCAGGTATGTTACCATAAGTATCCCGTCATTTATCACGACACCTGCTAGTCCTAATGCTCCTATGACAGAAGGCATACTGAGGTTTAAGCCCATGATATGGTGTCCTATCAACACTCCTAGAAAAGAAAAAGGTATAACAGAAGCTATGATAAAAGTGTCTCTAAAGGAGTTAAAGAGATAGAGCAGACTTAAAATTATAAGTAAAAATGCTACAAAAGAAGCACTCATCATGTCATTCTTCAAGTCCGCATTTTTTTTCTTTTCTCCTAAAAGTTTCAGCTGCACACCGCTTTTTTCTACCTCGTCAAGTACAGGTTGAATCTTTTCTATAGCTTCATTTGCGGTTAGTTGTTTTGGATTGACATTTGCGTATATATAAAATGTTTTTTGTCCAAAATCCTTACTTACTCTTTCAAAAGATTTGTTGATGATGAAATCAACTACTTCATTTAAAGCTATCATTTTTCCATTTCCAATATCAATTTTCATATTTTTAAGTCTTTTAATTTCATCTTTTGCCACACTTTGGACTTTGATGTCGAGTAGGTCTTTGTCGTCTAATGCTGTAGAAATCTTTTTATCTAAAAAGTAGTTTGAGAGTGTTATTCCGATTAATCTTTCGCTTAATCCCAAACTTTCGCCGTATTTGTTGACTTTTATCTTGATTTCATCTATACCTTCGTGCGCATTGTCGCTCAAAGTTTTGATGCCGTTTAATTTTGAAAGGGCTCCTTCGATTTTCTTTATGGCTTCTTTTGTTTTTAGCGTATCGTTTGAAATGATGCCTATTTTTACATCTGTTTTGACCGGACCTGCTCGTCTTTGGGCTATGAAAAGCTCTTGCAGATGCAATTTTTTTCGGAACTGTTTTTGTTTTAAAAATTCTTTTATCTCTTTGGCGATTTCTTGTGATGTTTTATCTCTGATTCTGCCTTTTTTATCATAGTATAGACTTAGATTTGGAGTTATATATTTATTTACAAAATCTTTTGGTTTTAGTTTGTAGAGTTCTATATTTATGCTTGCAACATAGGGGTAATTTTCGCTGCTTCCTGCTGCATTTCGTCTGTAACCCGCTATAGTGGATATATTTTTTATGAAAAATTTACCTCTATTTTTATATAGTGCGTCTGCTATGGCATTTACTTTTTTGTAAGTATCTTCTACAGGTGTGTTGATGTTGGTTTTTAGAGATATGCTCATAGTGGTCGCATCAAACTTTGGGAACATTTGGAATCTTGAAGATTTTATGCCTATGACGGTAAAAATCGGAACTAAAACTAAAAAAGCAAATAGAAAAGTTTTTCTAAAATTCATCAGTTTGTGAATTATATAATTGTAGATTCTGTTTGGTCTATCCCACGAGAGAACTTTTGTTTTGTTGTTTAGTATATGTGCAGCGTGCAGCGGTAAAAAGACAAAAGACTCTATCAAAGAAGCTATAAGCAATGCCGAAACCGCTATAGGTATGAGCTTTATAAACTCACCCATGGTTCCGCTTATCATTAAAATCGGTATAAATGAAAAAAGTGTTGTTACTGAAGCCATGATGACAGGTTTTGCTACATCGCTACTTCCTCTTAGAGCTGCTTCTTTTGGAGTAAATCCTTTTTCAAGGTACTGCTGTATGCTCTCAGCCACCACTATCGCATCATCAACCAAAACTCCAAGTGCCAACAATACCCCGATAAGTGAAATCATATTTATCGTGTAACCAAATGCGTGAAAATATATAGCCGCCATTATAAAAGAGGTCGGAATTCCAAGGCCCACTATGAGTGCCATTTTTGGGTTTATGAGTAGAGCTAAAAGCAGAGTAACTAGTATAATACCAAAAAAGATGTTTGAGATTACTACATTTAGCCTGTCTTTGATTCTGTCTGAGCTGTCATTGTTTATAGTAAATGTTATATTTTTATACTGTTTTTCAAGTGGTTTTATCAGTTTTTGGATATTTTTTGTAGCAACAAGAGCATTGCCGCCTTCGACTTGGGTTATGGCGAGATTTAGTGATGCTTTAGTGTTTATGGTTGAGAGTGTTTTTGAGCTTTCATACTTTTTCTCTACCTTTGCAACATCACCTAGATATATCTTCTTTCCATTTATGGAAATTATGCTCTCTTGCATCTCTTTTGCTGTTTTTGCTCCATTATATGTAGAAAGATAGTAATGTTTTCCCTCTCCTTCAATCTTGCCGACGGGAAAGATATACGATAGATTGGTAAGTGCCGATAAAAATGCACTTTTATCTATGCCTAGGGCTTCAAGTTTTTTTTCATCTATGAGTATGTTATAGTACATGTCAGAGTTGCCGTAAATCGTCACATCGGAAACATCTTTAACGCCTAAGATTTTTGTTTTTACATCATCCGCTATGTCTTTTAGCTGGGAAAGACTTTTTTTGTTTGATGACAAAGAGAGAGTCAATAGAGATTTTGTAGTGTTTAGGACAGTGACTTTCGGGTCATTCATGTCACTTGGAAAATTTTGTTTTGCATCTGCTATGGCATCTTTGACTTTATCTGCTATATTGTACTTGTTGACACCTTGCACCAAATCCAAAATTATTACAAAAGAGCCGGGTGTGATGGTTGAAGTCATGTCATCTATGCCCTCTATTCCTTTTACCCTGTCTTCTATCCCCTTTACTGCAATTTTATCCATAATATCTATGGAGGTACCGGCATATGAGCCTTTTATGCTGATTTTGTCCAAATCAAATGTAGGAAAAATTTCTTTGGGAGTTTGAATGTATGAGTAGATTCCAAGAAATGTTATCAAGATAAACAGAGTATAGTTCATTCTTGAGTTATCTAAAAAAAATTTGATTAGTCGTTTGATTTTGTTTCCCCTGTCTTGAGTTTAAAAGGATTTTATCAAATTTTTATTAATAACATTATAATAGGAAGTTTTGCCCCGCTACTGCGGGGCTTTATGGCTAGTACTCAGCAGTTATGGTAATTGGTATGTAGTCTAGTTTTGTTTGTGAATATTTTACAATTTTTCTTCCCTTGTAAAATCCGACATTTTTGTATCCTACAAATTTTCTCTCTGTTCTTTCGTTGTAGTGGGTTGTGCATCTTCTTCTTGTTTCGTATGTTGTATAAGAGTAAGTGTTGTCGTTGTAGTCTCTTTGTGAAAGATTATTTCCGACAAGTGAGCCTATAAGAGCTCCCCCTATGGTAGCTACTGTTTTGCCTCTTCCCCTTCCAACTTGATTTCCTATGATTCCACCCGCGACTCCACCTATTAAAGTTCCAAAACCATCATAGTTTCTACCTCTTCTGTGATGATTTCTTCTCACAGGAACTCTCTCGTCCCAACACTCTTCATAAGGTGTTCTTCTGATTACATTTTCATATTTTGGCATTGATTTTTCTACTTTAGCATATTGTGTTGTTGTAAAAGAGCCAGCTTGGGCTGTAAGTGTTACTAGAGCTATTGTCGCTATTCCTAAAATTATCTTTTTCATTTTGAACTCCTCATTTATTTTATTGTCATCTTTTTTAGGAGCAAAGCCCCTAAAAACTAAAGCTTCACTTGTCGGTGAGAAATGCTTTTGTTACTGAAATTGTAAAACTTAAAAGTGAAATGATTGTGAAGATGCTATAATAATAATCATGAAAAACTTTATACAAAATTTGCCAAAAGCAGAGTTGCACCTGCATATAGAAGGGACACTTGAACCAGAGTTGATGTTTAAACTCGCTAAAAAAAATAGCATAAAAATTCCATACCAAAATGTTGATGATGTGAGAAAAGCTTATGAGTTTGACTCGTTGCAGCCGTTTTTGGATATCTATTATGCGGGTGCAAGTGTTTTAATCACTCAAGAAGATTTTTATGATTTAACCTGGGCATATCTTTTGAAATGCAAAGATCAAAATATCCTACATGTAGAGATATTTTTCGATCCCCAGACACATACTAGTAGGGGTGTTGCCTTTGGAGATGTGGTTGAGGGTATATCCGAAGCACTCAATGATGGTCATGAAAAACTAGGTATATCTTCCTTTTTAATTATGTCGTTTTTAAGACATTTGAGCGAAGATGAGGCGATAAAAACACTAAAAGAATCGCTACCTTACAAATACTTTATAAAAGGAGTAGGACTAGATTCTAGTGAGCTTGGTAATCCTCCTTCAAAATTTCAAAAAGTTTTTCGTATGGCAAAAAATGCAGGCTATAAGTGCGTAGCACACGCAGGAGAAGAGGGGGATGCTTCATATATCAAAGAGGCGATTGAACTTCTAGGTGTAGATAGGATTGATCATGGTGTCAGATGTGAAGAAGATAGAGAGCTTATGAAGAGATTGAAAGATGAGCAGATACCACTGACCATGTGTCCGCTTTCGAATCTTAAACTGAAGGTTGTTGGTGATTTGAAAAATTACAATTTAAAAAAACTTTTGGAGTACGGCTTATGTGTCACGGTAAATTCTGATGATCCGGCATATTTTGGAGGGTATCTAAATGAAAATTATGAGGCAATGGCAAAAAGCTTAAATTTGAGTAAAGAAGATATGAAAACTATAAGTAAAAACTCCTTTAAAGCTTCATTTTTAGATGATGAAGATATAAAAAAGATAATTTATGAGATATAGACCAATCTTTATAACTGCTACAAATACGGATATTGGCAAAACATATGCAACTCTTAAGCTGATAGAATATTTTGGAGCAAAAGGTTTGAGAGTTGGAGTTTTGAAGCCAATAGAGACAGGAGTTGTTAAATCTCCTTTGGACGGCAAAGTTTTGCTAGATTGTGCTAAAAAATATAATCAAGAGCTAAAAAGTTTTACATGTGAGGATATAGTGCCCATCAGATATAAACTTCCCGCAGCTCCATATATCTCCAAGGGCAAAGAGAGTATAGATTTTGAACTTATAAAAGAAGCTTATGATAAAATCTCTAAAGTCAGCGATGTAGTCTTGATTGAGGGCGCAGGAGGATTGATGGTGCCTATCGAAAATGATTTTTATATGTATGATTTTATAAAGTTTTTTGACTCAAAGGTGCTTTTGGTGACCCATTCGAAACTCGGTTGTATCAATGATACTTTACTAAATCTAAAATTGCTAGAATCTCTACATGTAGAGTATGAGTGGTGCGTAAATATGAGAGATAAAGAGAGCTTTACTAAAATAACCCTGCCGTATTATGAAGATAGATTTGGCAGGGTTTTGACTCTACAAGATGATATGGATAAGATAATCAATAACTTACGCTGATGTGTAGTCTTATCCTATGAAGTGGTCTGTCACTGTATTTGACTATGGTTTTGCCTCTATAGTTCGCTATATTTTTGTATCCTACAAATTTTTCACTGCTTCTCTCGTCATATTTTGTGACACATTTTCTTTGTGTTTGGTATGTTGTGTCTTGATTTTGATTTCCTGAGAGATTTTTGCCAACTAGTGTTCCTATGATTGCTCCGCCAACAGTAGCAGCTGTTTTTCCGCTACCACCACCTACTTGATGTCCTAGTATTCCCCCGGCAACACCACCTATTAGAGCTCCTATATTGTTATTTACACCATTTGACGAGTTTACGGGTACCTGTTCGTCCCAACACTCTTGATAAGGAGTTCTTGTCGTGACTGTTCTATATTCGGGTGAACTCTTGATGACTCTTACTGTGTCATTGTAAGATATAGTATCGGCAGATAAAGAGGTGCCTAATATGACGATGCATATAAATATCAATGTTTTTTTCATGATTTTCTCCTTTTTTTATGGTTATTGTACCTAAAATTTGTTAATATATCGTTACTAAACAATAGGACTAAGCGTGAAACATCTAATCAACACAAGAGACTTTTCTTTGCAAGAGATTGATGAGCTCTATGAGCGGGCAGAAACTTTTTTGGACAATCGGCAAAGAGATATACTAAAAGGTCGTATGATTATCACTATATTTTTTGAAAATTCCACGAGGACAAGAAGTAGTTTTGAGATTGCTGCTAAGAGACTCGGGGCAAATGTAGTGAGTCTTGATGTCTCGCATAGTTCTTCTAGCAAGGGTGAGACTCTACTTGACACAGCAGCAAATCTTGATGCCATGGAGCCGGATGCTATCGTCGTGCGGCACAAGAGAGCCGGTGTTCCGCATATACTTTCAAAGCATGTAAAGTGTCCCTTGATAAACGGAGGTGATGGTTCACATGCACATCCGACGCAGGCATTGCTTGATCTATTTACTATCAAAAGACACTTTAATGGTGATATAAAAGGGAAAAAGATAGCTATCGTAGGAGATATAAAAAACTCTCGTGTAGCAAATAGCAATATTGAGCTTCTAAATCGTGCGGGATTAGAGGTTGTTTTGGTTGCGCCACCACATTTTTTGCCAAAAACAAATCTAAGAGTATCACATAGCATAAGAGATGTGATTGATGATGTAGATATCATAATGAGCCTTAGAACTCAAACAGAGAGGCATGCAAATCAGATATATGCTTCATTAAAGGATTATGCAGAGGATTTTTGCATAACACTTGATTTGATGGGAGAGAGAGATATTCTTTTGTTGCATCCTGGACCAGTACATAGAAATGTTGATATAGACGATGTGATGATGGAAGATCCAAGATGCAAAGTGCTAGAACAGGTTAAAAATGGTGTGGCTCTCAGGATGGCAGTCTTGGAGAAGTTGATTGGCCTATAATATGGTTTCTAAGAGAATGGATAAAGGAGTTTTTGATGTTGCATGAAGCCTTGAGTGATGAAAAGTTTTGTAATATGATGAGAGAACATATTGAGGATATGCTAGAGTATTTGATGGACAAAAATATAAATTTTTCTATTTTGACAAATATAGCCGAGGTCAATTTTCAACCACCATTACCAAATGACATAAGAGATACTTTTAAGCCTATAACCATGTTTGTTTTAGCTGGGTACACTTATGAAAGTGCTGTACTAGATGGAGATATATTGAGTTTTGAAGCAGGTTTTGGAGCAGAGAATTATGGCTCTTTGGTCAGTGTGCCGCTTCTTGGTATATTGCAAATTATCGTTGAAGAGACTCCGATTTTTATTAATTTGAGTATTCCAATAAATACAAAACCTCAAAAAGATAAGAAAAAGGGTGTGAAAAAGTCTATGGAAGCACTACTTTCAAACCCCGAAAATAAAAAACTTTTGAAAAAATAAAAGATAGTTTTTATAACCTTCTTTTATTCATCAAAAAAGATATAACAGCATCTATCGTAGCGTCATGTTTTCTATCTTTTAAGTGAGCTATATAGAGTGTGCGTGATAGTTTAAATCCCTTTATTCTTGCGCAATAAAGTTGGCCGTTTTCAAGTTCATCTTTTATAATGTGTCTTGAGATAATAGATACCGTAGGAACATCTTCACTAGGGGTTTTTAAAATCATCTGTTTTACGGCAGTTGAGCTAGAGACCGTACTTCTTAGATCAAATGATTTGCAATCAATACCCATAGCATCAAAAGCCTCTTGAACTATTTTTCTTGTATGTGAACTCTCTTCTCTGCAAATCCAGTGAAAATCATACAAATCTTCCGGTTTTACATACTTTGGAAGAGGGGATTTGCTCACTAAAAATAGCTCATCTTCCAACCACTCTCTAAAGATGATATCATCTCTAAATACAGGGTGTTCCAAAATCGCAAAATCAACTTTACGATCGATCAGCTCTTCTGTGATTTTTTCTGAATCATCAATTTGAAGCATGACATCATTTTTGATCTCTTCTTTGATTTTGTTTAAAAATCCGGGAAGTATATAATTTCCAACCATAAAAGAGGCACCAAGTATAAAAACTATATCTTTATTTATGAGTTTTAGCATCTCTTTTTCAGAGTTATTTATACATTTGTCGAGCTTAAGAGCAATCTTATGCAGCTCCTCACCTGTTTTTGTAAGTCTTATGCCATTTTTCTTCCTATCAACTATCTTATCTTCTATATAATCCTCTAAAAGTTTTATCTGTTGTGTGACAGCCGGCTGGCTGATTCCTAGTTTTTTTGAAGCTTTTGAGAAACTTTTTTCTCTCACAACAGTTAAAAAAGTTTCCATTTTTGTAAAATCTTTTAGCATAAAATCTCCTAGTTTTTTTATTTAATTTTATTATTATAACTAAAAATAATAATTTATACAATAGCAATTTGTTGAATATTTGTAAGATTTATATAAATTTTGATATAATAAAAACAAATTATAGAAGCGAAAGTGTAGAATGGATAAAATATTAAGTGAATTAAATGAAAACCAAAGAGAGGCTGCTTGCCATATAGATGGTCCTTTACTCATATTAGCAGGCGCAGGAAGCGGTAAGACAAAAACCATAACTTCAAGAGTTGCTTATCTTATATCATTGGGTATAGACCCTGTAAATATCCTAACCCTAACCTTTACAAACAAAGCAGCTAGCGAGATGAGAGAAAGAGCTCTTAGTTTGATAGAAAATGTGACATATCCACCTTTGCTTTGCACATTTCATAAGTTTGGCTTACTATTTTTAAAATTTCATATAGAAAAACTAAACCGCAATAACGGTTTTGTTGTGATAGACACAGATGATAAAAAAAGAATCATAAAAAGCTTTGGTGGTGATATGCCCATCTCAATGGTCGCAAGTGAAATATCTAGATATAAAAACTCACTCATTACACCGCAGGAGGTTTTTAAAAAAGCAGAAAAGAAAGAGTACAAAGCAATAGCAAAACTCTATGAGCAGTATGAAAATTATATACTTAGCAATAATCTGGTAGATTTTGATGATTTGCTTGTTTTGACATATAAAATTTTAGAACAAGATGAGGAGTTGTGTCGCCAAACAAGTCAAAGGTATAGATATATCATGGTTGACGAGTACCAAGATACAAATGAACTCCAGTACAGACTTTTAAGAAAACTATGCTCTATGCATGAAAATCTATGTGTGGTTGGTGATGATGACCAGAGCATCTATGGGTGGCGTGGTGCAAATATCAAAAATATTCTAGAGTTTCACAACTCTTTTGATGATGTCAAGATTGTAAAACTAGAGAAAAATTATAGATCAACAAACCAAATATTAAAATCAGCAAATGACCTTATAGACCACAACAGAGAGAGGATTGGAAAGAACCTGGTAAGCGTTTTTGGCGATGGTAAAGAGATAGAGTTCATAGAATCAAGCGATGAAAATTATGAATCGCAAACGATAGCCAGAAAGATAAAAAAACTCATCCAAAGTGGAGTAGATGCAAAAAATATAGCAGTATTATATAGGATAAATGCACTAAGCCGTTCCTTGGAAGAGGGATTAAATAAAGAGGGAGTCTCTTACAATATGGTAGGAGGTGTCAAGTTTTATGAAAGAGCTGAGATAAAAGACCTCATCAGCTATCTTCGAATTATAGCCAATGTGCATGATGATTTTTCTATAAAAAGAGTGATAAACAAACCTAAAAGAGGACTGGGAAAAGTTACCATAGAGAAGCTTTTAAAGTTTGCTTATGAAAATAGAATGTCTATGTATGAGTATATAACTACTCATATAGATGAAGTAAAAAAGATAACTAGCAAAAAGAGTTTCGTGGCTTTAGAGAAATTTGTGGATGACTTGCAAAGACTAAAAGAGCTCAGTATCGATAACTCTTATGATTTTATATATGAATTAGAAGAGGCATTTAAGATAAGAGATTACTATTCGGCTATGCCAGATGCGCTAGATCGTGTTTCAAATATAGATGAATTTTATGGACTATATAGAGATTTTATAAAACAAAATCCGGGTGTTAGTGTGGATGATTTTTTAAATGACCTTGCACTTCAAAGTGACCAAGACCAGATAGATAATGAGCACATCTCCATCATGAGTGTGCATGCCAGCAAAGGGCTTGAGTTTGAGTATCTTTTTGTGATGGGTTTGGAAGAGGGATTTTTCCCACTCATAGGTGATGGAAGTGATATAGAAGAGGAGAGAAGGCTGGGTTATGTTGCTATCACAAGAGCAAAAAGAGAGTTGACACTAAGCTATGCTGGTAGCCGTTTTTATAAAGGTAGAAGAGCTGAGCTAAAAAAGAGTAGATTTCTAAAAGAGGCTGGAGTTTGCAAGGGGAGTTTGATACTTGAAAAGACTACATCATTTAAAAAAGGTGATTTAGTCAAACATAAGATTTTTGGTATAGGTAGGGTTTTTGAGATTAGCAAAGTCAAAAGAGAGTTTAAACTTAAAATCAATTTTAGTGGCACAAAAAGAGATATTTTAGCGTCATTTGTAGAAAAGATATGAATAGACTGTTTGTTGCATATAAACCAAAAGGTCTCTCTTCAAACTACTTTTTAAGAGGTATAAAAAGAAGATACAATATAAAAAAAGCCGGATTTTCAGGTACGCTTGATCCTTTTGCAAGTGGAGTTTTGATAATCGCTTTTGGACAGTTTGCAAAGTTGTTTAGATTTTTAGATAAAAGTCCAAAAAGATATAGAGCAACTCTTTGGATAGGAGCATATAGCCCTACACTAGATACTGAAAAGCTAGAGAGTGTCAAAACTTTGGCACCTTTTTCCAAGGATTCTATCGATATAATCGCAAAGAGTTTTTTAGGAGAGATTGAGTATCTTCCACCAAAATACAGCGCAAAGAGGGTGGAAGGCAAAAGAGCTTATGATTTGGCAAGAGAGGGAGAGGAGTTCGAGCTTAAAAAGATAAAGAGTACTATTTTTGATTTTAAAGTTTTGCACTATATGCACCCTTTTTTAACCTTTGAGGTAAGCATAAGTGAGGGCGGATACATCAGAAGTATTGGCTCATTGTTTGCAAGAAAACTTGGGTTTGATGGTACACTTAGCTCACTTGAGAGATTGAGTGAGGGTGCTTTTGTATATAAAGATGAGAAGCCGCTAAATCCACTGAATTTTTTATCTATGCAAAGCAATAGCTACCTCGGTGATTTAAGCGATATCGAATTAGGTAGAAAATTAAAAAAAGAGAGTTTTGAAAACCAAAAAAGCGGTATCTATAAAATGATAATTGGAGATAATTTGTCCATTATAGAGATAAGTGACGATGAGGTAAAGTATATACTAAATAAGGTAAAATTGTGTTAATACTATCAAGAAAATTAGGAGAGTCAATACTTTTGGGTGATGAAGTCACTATAACAGTGGTAGATGTTTCAAAAGGCGTGATAAAACTGGGGATTGATGCTCCCAAAGAGATGATGATTTTAAGAAAAGAGCTCAAAGAGGTCGTAAAAGATGCAAATATAAAAGCGGCGCAAGAGGTGGATATAGCGCAACTTAGCGAGTTGAGTTTGAAACTAAAAAAATGAGACAAAAAGCCTATGCAAAAGTAAATATATTTTTGAAGATAGTGGGGATGCGAGGAAATTATCATGAGATAAAATCCAGATTTGTTTTGGTAAAAAATCTCTATGATGAGCTTCGCTTAATACCTAAAGAAAAAGATGATGAGTTTGAATTGTATGGTGAGTTCGGATGTAGATTGGAGCAAAACACTATATACAAAGCTTTTGTGGCACTATGCGAAGCAGGCTATAAGACAAAAGTAAAAAAAATGTTTGAAAAATATGCTCTAGATGTAGAGAAAAATATCCCCTCTTTTGCAGGACTAGGCGGAGGCAGCAGTGATGCGGCAAGTTTTATGCTGATGGTCAATAAAGAGGCAAATCTGTGTCTGGACATAGAAAAATTAGCCAAGATAGGATTAAGAGTAGGTGCAGATGTGCCTTTTTTTATATATGGATTTGATAGTGCAAATGTGAGTGGCATAGGTGAGGTGGTCGAAGAGTTTAAAGAAGAGGCTCTACATGTAGAGGTCTTTACTCCCAAGATAAGATGTAATACCGCAGAGATATATAGGACATTTAGGGATGATTATGCAGTGGATATCGGTTTAGCCGATAAAATGTCAAAATGCAAGAGCCAAGAGTTGTTGAAAAATTATAAAGATATAGAGTTAAACGATCTTTTAAAACCAGCGATGAAAACTGATAAAGATATACAAAATTATAGAAAAAAAGATTGGTTTTTTAGCGGAAGCGGAAGTAGTTTTTTTAGAGTAGAGGAGATGGGTTGATATGGGTGAAACAGTAGCTAGAAATAAAAAGGCATCTCATGATTATGAGATACTTGAAAAATTTGAAGCCGGGATTGAATTGATGGGCAGTGAGGTCAAGGCTATACGAGCAAGCAGAGTGAATCTCAAGGACTCTTTTGTCAAAATCATAAAAGGTGAGGCATTTTTGTTTGGTATGCATATTTCACATCTAAACACGGCAAATCTTCACTACGCCCCAAATGAAAAACGAGACAGAAGACTACTGTTGCACAAAAGAGAGATAGAAAAGCTGGATAAAAAAGTTGCAAGAGATGGATTGACTATCGTTGCTTTAAGTCTCTATTTTAATTCAAAAAATATAGTAAAACTACAAATTGCCCTTGCAAAAGGAAAAGCCCTGCACGACAAAAGAGAGGCACTTAAGCAAAAAGATGCCCAAAGAGAGGCACAAAGAGCTATGAAGGATTTTAGAAATGGCTAGAGTTGATGAACAGATAGAAGATGAATTTTCCGAAGAGTTGGAGTTAGAAGAGCCGAAACTATACAAAGTGATGCTTTTAAATGATGATTATACGAGTATGGATTTTGTTGTTATGGTTTTGATAGAGATTTTTCACCAAGATGCCCAAAGGGCAAATGCAACCATGTTTAAGATACACGAAGAGGGTTCAGGGTTGTGTGGCGTTTACACTTATGAGATAGCTGAGACAAAGATAGCTCAAGTCCATACTCTCGCCAAAGAGCACCAATTTCCACTCCGTGCTACCATGGAAGAGGAGTAGATTATGGTAAGCCAAGAGTTAAATATCCTTTTTAGTGATGCTATAAATTTTGTAAAAAAACATAAGTATGAGTATATAACGATAGAGCATATATTTTTTGCGATGCTCAAAAACGACTCTATAAGAGAAGTTTTAAAAAGTTGTGGAGCAGATACAGATGAAATCTCAAATGAGTTAAGAAAATATTTTACCATACATTCTCCTGTTGTGCTAGATAAGGAGAATTACGAGCCTTTTGAGAGCGTATCTTTGGGGAGAGTGGTTGAAAATATGATGCTTCACTCAAAATCAGCAGGAAAGATAGAAGCAAATATCTTTGATTTGCTTGTCTCTATCTTTCAAGAAGAACATTCATATAGTGCATGGTTATTGCAAAAACAGGGTGTTTCAAGGTTAGAAATTCTAGAAGCTGTTACAAATGCAACAACACCTGAGCAAAAAGAGAAGGAAAATGGCGATAGCGCTTTGGTTAAGTACTGCCTAAATTTCATAGAACTAGCAAAAGAGCATAAGCTTGATCCCTTGATAGGTAGAGTTGATGAGTGCAAAAGAGTGATTCAAGTGCTTTGCAGAAGAAAGAAAAACAATCCACTTTTAGTAGGTGAGCCAGGAGTCGGTAAAACAGCGGTAGTCGAAGGTATAGCTCAGATGATAGTAGCGCAGCAGATACCCCAAATCCTAAAAGGTGCCTCTTTATACGCCTTAGATATGGGCTCACTGCTCTCAGGCACAAAATATAGAGGTGATTTTGAAAAGAGGTTAAAAGAGATACTAAAAGAGCTTGAAAATGAGCAAAATGCTATACTTTTCATAGATGAAATTCACACTATAGTAGGAGCTGGAGCTACAAGCGGAGGATCTATGGATCTCTCAAATCTGCTCAAGCCATCACTTGCTAGCGGTAAACTAAAGTGTATAGGAGCTACAACATATGGAGAGTTTAGAAACTTTTTTGATAAAGATAGAGCACTTAGCAGAAGATTTGCCAAGATAGACATAGATGAGCCAAGTCTTGAAGACAGTTATAAGATTCTTCTAGGACTCAAAGGAAGCTATGAAGAGCATCATGGTGTGAAGTATCCAAACAGTGTGCTTAAAACTTCAGTCGAGTTAGCCAAAAAATACATAAATGACAGATTCCTACCTGATTCTGCTATCGATTTGATAGATGAAGTGGGAGCTTCGTTTCACCTGCTTAAGCGCAAAAGAAAGAGCGTAAGCATAGTAGATATAGAAAATATTTTGGAAAAAATCGCAAATATCCCAAATAGACATATAAACGCAAACGAGAGTGAAGTTATAGCCACACTTGAAGGTAATCTAAAATCAAAAGTTTTTGGACAAGATGAAGCCATACATGCGCTAGTTCGCGCCATAAAACGATCTCGTGCAGGACTTGGAAGTGTTGAGGCGCCTATCGGAGCGTTTTTGTTTGCAGGACCTACGGGAGTTGGTAAAACTGAGGTGGCAAAGCGCTTGGCACTTGAGCTTGGTGTAAATTTTGAAAGATATGACATGAGCGAGTATATGGAAAAACATACCGTTTCTCGTCTTATCGGTGCACCTCCGGGATATGTCGGCTTTGAAGAGGGCGGACAGTTGACTGAGAGTATAAAAAAACACCCTTATACCGTTTTGCTTTTAGATGAGATAGAAAAAGCTCATGTTGATCTTTTAAATGTTCTTTTACAGATATTTGATGGAGCTATTTTGACTGATAATAGTGGAAATAAGACTGATTTTAGAAATGTAATTATCATAATGACTTCAAATCTAGGCTCCAAAGAGGGCGTACATGTAGGTTTTCAAAAAGATGATTCATTTAAGGCAAGTAGCGCTATCAAGGATTTTTTCGCACCGGAGTTTAGAAATAGGCTTGATGACATCATATATTTTAAGCCTTTAAATAAAGATATTATGATAGGAATTGTAAAAAAACTTATGGATGAGTTGCTTGAACAGCTTCGAGATAAAAAGATAGATATAGTCCTCTCAAAAGAGGCTGAAGTTTACCTTGCAAACAAGGGCTTTAGCAGTGATATGGGTGCAAGAGTCATGAAAAGAGTCATACAAGAGGAGATAAAGACTCCGCTTAGCGATGAGATACTCTTTGGAAAATTAAAACATGGCGGCAAGGTTAAAATCGGGCTTAAAAAGGGTGAGTTAAATTTTGTATATAAGAGCTTATAATTGCAAGAAACTATATATATTCCAAGGTTGAGCACTTTTTCTTATATCTTTCCTGACCCTAGCAAAGCTGATCCAAAAGGTCTTTTGGCTTGGGGAGGTGATTTGAAAAAAGAGCGAATTTTAAGTGCCTACATGCAAGGTATCTTTCCTTGGTACAATGCAGATGATCCGCTTCTTTGGTGGTCACCAAATCCTAGACTCATACTTAAAACAAAAGATGTGAAAGTCTCTAAAAGTCTCAAGAAAAGTCTCAAGAAATTTGAGATTAGATTTGATACAAATTTTAAAAAAGTTATGAGTCTGTGTAGAGATGTCAGGATTGAAAATGGTGAAGACAGTTGGATAAGTGACGAATTGATAGAGGTTTTTTCCTCTCTACATGTAGAGCATTTTGCTCATAGTGTCGAAAGCTACTACAAAGGAGAACTTGTCGGAGGTTTGTATGGCTTGTATCTTGGTGGTATGTTTTGTGGGGAGTCTATGTTTAGTACAAAAAGTGATGCTTCAAAGTCTGCTTTGGTAGCACTTTGCTCAAAAGTAGATGAATTAGGCGGAGATTTTATAGATTGTCAAATTCCAACAGAGCACTTAAAGAGTATGGGTGCGATCGAGATAAAAAGAGATGAGTTTTTAAGTATGGTTGAAAACTCTTTGGAGACTAAGAGCTATTTTGGGAACTGGTCGTGATAGAACAGATTGCACCTGTATTTTTATTTGTGCTTATCGGTTATCTTTTTAAGCTCCTTAAAGAGGATATATCGCGAGAACTCACTGAGTTTGTAATCTACTTCTCTCTTCCTGCCCTAGCACTTTCAAAGATCAGGATTTTAGAGTTTAATGATGTGATTTTCAAGGTCATTGCAGTGAGCTATATAGCCATGTTTAGCGCATTTTTCATCTCTTTAGTGATAGGCAAAATTTTAAAACTTTCAAGAAGAGATTTGGCTACTTTTATGATAGTTTCAATCTTTGGAAACACCTCATTTGTAGGCTTTTCATATGTAGAATCACTCTACTCTATGAAAGAAATAGTTTATGCTCTTGTATATGATCAGCTGGGTTCATTTGTGGCACTTTTAACTTTTGGAATCGCCATAATCTCATGGGGTGGAGGGAAAAAAGAGAATTTTAAGAAAGATGTTTTAAAGCAGATATTTTTCTCGCCACCACTTATCGCCATAGTTGTAGCTGTATATTTTCATGGTTCGCATTTTCCACCATACATAGAGGGTTTGCTAGATAAGCTTCAAGCTACTTTGATACCGCTTGTCACTATCATAGTGGGTATGAAATTGGAGTTAAGAGCCTTGGTAAAACAGTTTAGAGAAAATGTTATAGCTTTGTCTATAAAGATGTTTTTAGTCCCGCTCATCTTGCTTGGCATCATGCATATATTTTTCGATATGTCGCAAATCTGGGCAAAAGTCACTCTTTTAGAGGTTGCGATGCCCCCTATGACGATGGCAACAGTCTATGCTATAAAAGGTGGCTTAAATAAAACCTTAGCGATAAATACACTAGCACTCGGCATCTTGGTATCGTTTTTGAGTATAGTTACATGGAACAGTGTGCTGGGATAGCTCTTTTTAAAGTACACTCTTTTTGCTATTAATTGGTGTTGCTTTTGTCTAGGTATTTATGAAGGATAGTGAAATATTAACCAAAGGAAAGGTCGTTGGTGTTATGATTGGTGCTATAAAAACAGATCTATATGAAATAAATATATTAAAATCTATAAAACCTCACTATAAACTTCATACACATAGCAATATATGTATTTGCGCTTTAAAAAAAGGCACTATAGAGTTTTTCAATGATGGAAAGTCAGTATCTTTGTCGAAAAATCAACTTATAGTGTTTAATGCCAATTCTCCACACAAGATAAAAAGTTATAAAAATGTTGAGAATTATTATATACTTCACTTATATATCGAAAACATTTTACTGCAAGAGTATATAGAAAATACAGATGAATATGAAAAATTTATAACTTTTTGTGATAAATCCTTGGAGACAAAAGATATAAAATATCTAGAAAATTTTATTCAAAAATATGAGATATCCAAAGACTCTTTTGAAGTAAAAAAGAGCATCAAAAATGCTAAACAAATTTTAGATAAAAACATTGATACAAATATTTCTTTAAGCGAGATAGCAAAATCAGTAAACCTAAATGAAAGTTATCTATCAAGAAGTTTTAAAAAATACTATGGTCTCTCTCCTCGTAATTATGTCTTAAATCAAAGAGTCAGCAAAGCAAAAGAGCTTCTAGATTCCGGGCTCAACATCTCCGAAGTAGCGTTAGAACTTGGATTTTATGACCAAGCCCACTTTTATAAAATATTTAAATCTATATACTCCATAACTCCGCTAGAGTATAGAAAAATCAATCAAAAATAGACATAAAAGTCAAAAACATACAATATTTACATCGAGAAATCCTGTATTATTTTAAAAAACAGAGTCAATCCGATTTGATACAGGAGAAGATATGACAACACTAAACGACAAATTTACAGCTCTCGGGGCAGAAAATGCACCCGGACAAGAGCTTCGTCAGGATTTGGGCGAGGTAGACAAGATGATGCGTGGAGAAAAACTAGAAGGAAATTTTGTCGATTTTTCACATGGTGATGTAGATGCTTTCCCTCCACCAAGCGAAGCAGTACAAGAGTGGATGCGAGGCTATGAGATGGGAGGAAAACAGGCATATACGCAGTACCGTGGGTCTGCTTCAATCCTAAAAAAGACAGCAGAACGACTCAGCAAATTTACAGGGTGTAAAATTCAAGCCAATCAAGAGCTGATAATCACTCCCGGTTCTCAAGGTGCGCTGTTTTTGGCACTTGGAGCAACAGTTGAATCTGGAGTAAAAGTGGCCATAGTTGAACCGGACTATTTTGCAAATCGCAAACTTGTCAGCTACCTCGGTGGTACGCTTGTGCCAATTCCACTCAACTATCAAGATAACTCTTTAAAAAGGGGTATTGATCTTGATGTGCTTGAAGAAGTATTTAAAAGCGGTACAAAAGTTTTTGTCTTTTCTACTCCAAACAATCCAACAGGTTTGGTGTATTCAAGAGAGGCTATCAATAAGATTGCAACTCTTGCTTTAACTCATGATGTTACACTAATAGTAGATCAACTCTATTCAAGATTGTTGTATGGTGGTGAAACATATACTCATTTATGTGCTTGCAAGAATGTACCGAAAAATCTCATCACTATCATGGGACCGTCCAAGACAGAATCTCTGAGCGGTTTTCGCCTCGGAGTTGCTTTTGGAACATCTTGGCTTATAGAGAGGATGGAAAGATTGCAAGCTATAGTCTCTTTGCGTGCAGCGGGATACAATCAAGCTGTACTTAATAGCTGGTTTCAAGAACCTTCAGGCTGGATGAAAAAACGCATCGGTGAACATGAGGCGATTCGGGATACTTTGCTCAAGATATTTAATTCATCCGGTTTGCCGACAGCTACTCCGCAGGCAGGTAGTTACCTTTTTCCAAAGCTTCCACCTCTTGAAGTTGATATTGAACTATTCGTGAAATTACTTAGATATCAAGCCGGTGTGGTTGTTACCTTGGGATCTGAGTTTGGACCTACGACAAATCAAAGCGTTCGTCTTAATTTTTCGCAAGATCATAAATCAGCGATTGATGCCGCAAAAAGGATAGTAGAGATGGTCCAAAGGTATAAAAGATGAATCAAGATACACTACAACCCGTGCCTCAAGGCAGATATTTACCATCTATCAGGCATTATGATACAATCTATACTTCAGGAATGACGCCTCGTGAAAATGGTGTGCTTAAATATGCAGGAAAAATTCAAAAAAACGGCTCATTTGAAACATATCATAAAGCAGTAGAGCTTGCAGCTAAAAATGCACTATTGTCAGCCCAAGACACTTTAAGGGAGAATGAGGAGATTTCCAAAATTCTTCAATTGGTGCTGTACTTAAATACAGAAGATGGATTTGACAAACACTCAAAGATAGCAGACTTTGCATCTAATTTTTTGGTCGAGAAATTAGGTGATAAAAGCATAGGCAGTCGTGTAGCAGTCGGAGCCAAAACACTGCCGTCAAACGCGATGGTAGAGATATCTATGGTTTGCATAGCAAATTTGAAAAAACAATAGGAAAAATCGATTTATGGATTTACAAAACTATTTAAACTATCTGGTAATCGCATTTTTTACCATCACCAGTCCCGGAGCTGCTATACTTTTGGCTATAAATACTGCCATGAGTCTGGATTTACGAGCTGTATTTTTCTCGACTATCGGCAATATTTTAGGGCTGTTTATACTCTCAAGTGTGGCGATGTTTGGAGTGGGGGTATTGCTCAAAACTTCCGCAGTGTTTTATACCGCACTTAAAATCATAGGGGCTATATATCTGATATATCTTGGAGTTACGCAAATTTGCAATAAACACATAAGCTTACACCTTGCAAAAGAGACAAAACATAGAAATTACAGTATCAAAAAAGTCTTCAAAAGAGGTTTCTTGGTAGCTGTGACAAACCCAAAACCCATACTCTTTTTCAGTGCTATATTTCCACTGTTTATGGATGAGAAAAGAAGTATAACTTTGCAGTTTTTCATCATGACTGGAACTTTTATGTTTATTTCATTTTGTTCACTGATGTTCTACGGCTACATCTCCAAAAGAGCAAAAGCATGGTTTTTTGATGAGCAAAAACTAAAACTCTTCTATAAAATCTCTGGTTCATTGTTTATACTGATGGGAATAGGCTTGGCTTTTGTATAACTGACCTTACGAAACGTAAGGTCAGTTAATAATATTGAGTTTAATTATGATAAAATTATAGCATTAGTATCTAGGGCTTAGGAGTTAAAAAGTTACACAAGAAGATTATACCCAAACCAAGTAGGAGAAAAAAATGGATAATATAACACATGAAAAGGGATTTGATGTAGTTGCACCAAATGGGAAACTCGATACCATGTCAGCACCAAAATTTGCCAAAGAGTTGTCCCAAATACTGATAAATTGTAAAAAAAAGTGTATCATAGATTTAGAAAATATAACTTTTTTATCCAGTTCAGGTTTACAGGCATTGCTTGGCGGAGTTAAAATGGCAAAAGAGCGAGGTATTGTTTTTGCAGTATGTGGTATGAATGAGATGGTTAATGATGTATTTATGATGTCTGGATTTGATAGATTTATAGTAAGCTTTAAAAACAAAGAGGAGGCACTTCAAAAGCTATGAATTGTTTGGAAATTAAGCCGAACAAACTCTCCGATGCTCTTGAGATTATTGAGTCATGGATAGATTGTCTTGCAGAAAAGCTAAGATATAAAGTGATGCTCATCTGCGAAGAGGCCATAACAAACCAGATAAGACATGCCGCTTTTGAAGATAAAGAGCGATACATAGAATTTTGTTTTGACGAAAGAGATGATATTAACTTGATTTTTAAAGATAATGCCAAAAAATTTGACCCTCTAAAGTCAAAAGACCCCGATGTTACAAAAGATCTAGATGATAGAGAACTAGGCGGTCTTGGTATATATATGATAAAAAAATATTCAAAAAATATAACATATCAATACTCTAACGGGTACAATATCTTGAAAGTTACAGTATGAAAAGCATATCTAGTCGCTTCACTCTTGTTTCGGTTATTGTATCTGTTTTGACACTATTGTCAATCATATCGATAAACTACTTTTATGTAAAAAATGAACTACTAAAAAGCGCTAATGATAAAGCAAGATTAGAGGTATATAAAGCACAAAATAAAATAAGCAAGATGCTTTTTAAAGCGATAAAATCATCAAATTCTGCCAAAAACCGACTCCAAAGAGATGGTTTGAAACAAAGTAGTATAACTCATATACTTACAAATACTCTTGAAAAAAATGAAAATATTTATGGTATGACGGTTGCCATGGAACCAGGAGTTGTATATAAAAAACCTTTTAGCCCATATTTTTATAAGAAAAAAGGACATATAGTCTATACAAACCTTGCTACAAAAGAGTATGACTATCTCTCTAAACATTGGTATAGCGATGCAAAAATGAGTAAAAAACCAAAATGGAGCCAACCCTATTTTGATAAAGGCGGCGGCAATGCGTTGATGGTAACGTACAGTAATCCCATATTTCAAGGTGGGAAATTTGCTGGAATTGTTACTATAGATTTGTCTTTGGAAAAATTAAAAAAAATCATAAACTCTATACATATATTAAAAAGTGGATATGCTTTTTTATTGTCCAAAAAGAGTGCTGTACTTGTAAGCCCAAAAGGCAAGATGGTTATGAAAAGATATGATCAAGATACAAAATATAATCAAATCATAAAGTATAAAAACCAATGGGTGTATTACTCAAAAGTAAATAGTACAGGATGGATTTTGGGTGTAGTCATACCCAAAAAAGAACTATTCTATTCTTTGTATCAAATGACTTGGGTATTGTTGATGCTTGCATTTTTTGGTGTATTTACGCTTATCGTCTTTATATATATAGCAAGTAAAAGAATTACAAAGCCTCTAAAGATTGTCATAGAAGTTACAAATGAGATTTCAAATGGTAATTTTGATAAAAAAATGGTCGAACCTAAAACCAAAGATGAAGTATATCAACTCTTTAAAGCTGTTGAAAAAATGCAAAAAGAGATAAAAACTTATATATCAAATCTAAAAATTGCAACAAAAAAAGAACAAAAGATAAAAAGTGAATTGGACATAGCCAGTAAAATACAGATGAATATGTTACCTTCTGCACAAGAGTGCAAGGAAGATGATATTATAAACTTATATACTTTTTTGAAACCGGCTAAAGCAGTTGGTGGGGATTTTTATGATTTTTTTAGACTTGATGATGATAAACTCTGTTTTGTCATAGCAGATGTTTCGGGTAAAGGTATGCCAGCTGCTCTATTTATGGCAGTAAGCATAAGCTATATCAGGGCATTTGCGCAGCAAGAAACAAAACCTTCACAAATCATAAAAAAAGTCAACAAAGCACTTTGTCAAAACAATCAAGCAAATATGTTTGTAACTATGATTTTATCTATCGTAGATCTTAAAACAGGTGAGATGATATATGTAAATGCAGGACATACGAAACCGTATATTCTTTCTTCTAGAAATCAAACTCTTAAACTTGAATACAACAATGACCCAATCATAGGTTTTATGCCTGATTTGGAATTTTGTGATCACTCCTTGCACCTTAAAAGAGGTGAAAAGCTTTTTTTATATACCGATGGTGTTAATGAAGCATTTTCAAAAGACGGTAAACAGTTTGGAGATAAAAATTTAGCAAAAATCCTTGATCAAAATAGAAGCTCAAACTCTCAAACAATACTCTCAAACATAAAAAAAGCTATATCTGACTTTACCAAAGACGAAGAACAAAGCGATGATATAACGATACTTATAGTCGAGTGCAGTACACCACAGGAAGCTACAGAGGTGCATGCGAACTTTTGACACCAGAGCAAATTTTGCACGATAATTTACTTTATCGAAAATTACTCTCTAAGTGGTCGGATAAAGACTTAAAAGAAAAGAGAAATAAAGTAAATCCGGTTGATTGATAGACCTTTAAGGATGAGGGATTTTGATTTTTGAGTTTAGGCTCCAAGCTGTTATAATCATAAGTATGATGATTGATGTTGTAGTAAATAGACCTGCTAAATTTCCTAGATAAAATACCCATAAAAGTATAGCACCAAGTGGAGTTGGAACTCCTGTAAAAAACTTTTCTACCTCCCCGGCATCTGCATTGATATTGAACTCTATCAATCGTCTGAGCCCTGAAATCACATAACAAATACTTACAATTCCGGCTATAAAAAGCCAAAAACCACTCAAGTTTGCCAGATAAATAGCCTGAAAGATGAAAAATACAGGCACTAAAACAAAGCTCAAGAAATCGGCAAAGCTGTCTAATTGTATGCCAAATTCGCTCGATAAGTTATATTTTCTAGCCACTTTCCCGTCCATGATGTCAAATGCACCGCCCATCCATGCAAAAACTGCCGCCCATAAAAAGATATTTTGAGATATGAGATAGGTAGCTATAAGACCGGCTGCTATATTTGAGAAAGTTATCAGGTTTGCAAGATTGAAGTGAGAGTTGCTTGAGTATAAAAATTTCATTTGTCTATTTCCTTTTTAAAACATGTATTATACAATAAGTTTGACAGATTTAAGAAGCTAAGTTACAATATCATAAGGATAAAAAATGCTAAAAACCGAATTTAATGATGAAGAGATAGAGAGATATGCTAGGCATATCATATTAAAAGGCATAGGCATAGATGGGCAGTTGAAGCTTTTGAATTCTAAAGTTTTGATTGTGGGAGCAGGAGGACTAGGAAGTCCGGCTGCTTTGTATCTAGCAGCTGCAGGAGTCGGTACTATCGGTATAGCCGATGGTGATGTTGTAGATTTAAGCAATCTTCAAAGGCAGATTATTCACACAACGGATGACATAGGTATAGCCAAAACAAAATCGGCAAAACAGAAGATGTTGGCGATAAATCCAGGCATCAATGTCGTCACTTATGACGAGTACCTGAATGCTTCAAATATTTTAAATATAGTAAAAGAGTATGATTTTATCATAGATGGAGCTGATAATTTTGCTACAAAGTTTTTGATAAACGATGCTTGCGTACTTGCAAACAAGGCTTTTTCGCATGGTGGAATTTTGAGGTTTATAGCTCAGAGTATGACTATAGTTCCTCATAAATCAGCCTGTTACGCTTGTGTGTTTGATTCACCGCCACCAAAAGATAGTGTGCCCACTTGTTCGCAAGCTGGAGTTTTAGGTACGGTTGCAGGAGTTTTGGGGAGTATCCAAGCAACTGAGGCAGTAAAATATATAACAGGCAATGGAGAGCTTTTGATAGATAAGCTTCTGATTGCCGATATGATGAGTATGGATTTTGATAAGATAAAATTTCACAAAAATCCTGAGTGCAGAGTTTGCGGAAAAAATGGTATCAAAAAATTGAGTGATTATGAACAAAACAGTTGTGAGGTGAAGATATGAGCAGTGTAAAAAAAGATTTTAGAGGCGTAAAATGTCCGGTAAATTTTGCTAAGACAAAGTTGGTTTTGGCTGGCATGAAAAAAGGTGAGATTTTGGAACTTCTTATAGATGATGGCTCAGCTATAGAAAATCTTCCGGGTTCAGTCGAAAAAGAGGGACATGAAGTCCTTTCAAAAGAGCCTGTAGGTGATGGCGGTTGGTGTATAATCATAAAAAAATGAGACTTTTTATAGACGGAGATGCCTTTCCAAACCTTTTAAAACCGATAGTTTTGAAAGCTATAGAGAGATTAGGGTTGGAGACTTTTGTTGTTGCAAATAAAAAGATAAACATAGGAAAATCAAAAAATATCACATATATAATCGTCAAAGCAGGAGCAGATGAGGCAGACAATCATATAATCGACATGCTTGAAGCAGGAGATTTGGTTATCACTGCCGACATCCCACTAGCTGATAGAGTGATAACAAAAAATGCCCATGCCATAGACCACAGAGGCGAACTTTATAGCGTAGATAATATCAAACAGTACTTAGCTATGAGAGATTTGATGCAAGCTATCAGAGAGAGTGGGGAGATGACAAAAGGACCAGCGGCTTTTGATAAAAAAGATGCCCAAAAATTTGCAAATCAGCTAAACTCTTTCTTGATTAAATACCAAAATTCCAATAAATAAAGCTCGTTATAATTGTAAAAACTAGAGTTTCCACAACCCCCCCCATATTAGATATGAATTAAGTTTTATTTTGGTAAAATTCTCACATTAAAACGAAGGAGAAAAGATATGAGTTTATTGAAAAAAATGATTATCGTGTTTGGATTGATTATAGTTCTATTTTTAATTGTATTTGGCTCAGTATTTTATGGACTAGATAATATGAATGAAAATAGAGTCACATTAAATGATCAGGTTATATTAAAAGATTTAGTATTTCAATTAAAAGATGATGAACAATCTTATCAATTAACAGAGCTAAAAGAGAGTGAAGATAGAGTATGGCATGACATAAAAAAAATTCATACCCATATAGAAAATACTCCTGGTTCTTTGGAAGAAGATATTAAGATGCCTCAGAATCTAGCAAATTTTGACAATGCTTTTAAAGAATATACCAAAATGGTAAGTGCGTCAAAAAAATATATTAAAGATAATCGCATTTATATTAATAAAACAAGAAAAGCATCTATGCATTTAAGAAGTGATGCTTTAAAAAGTTTATCGAAGAGAATTGATAATGATAAATTAGTAGTATTAAAAGATCAAGTAAAACTATTGGGTTTAGCAGTAAGTATAAAATTAAAAGAGAAAAATTATCTTTTATACAAAGATGATAAGGATTATAATGTTATTTTAACGCTGCTCCAAAAACTTAAAATACATATAGAAAATACTCCTGGAAGTTTAGAGGAAGATGCCGGGATACCTACCTTTTTACAACATTATAAAAATGGTATAATCGCATTACATTCAGTATTTCAAAAAGAGCAGAATCTTACACAAAAAATGGCTAAAGAGTCTCATGGTTTATTATCAAAAGCAGATACTCTTTTAAAGAACGCTAACACAGCAACAGATAATGCTTCTATTATGATGAAGACGACATTGGATATAATATTTGTACTCTCTTTAATTTTTATTTTACTTATTTTATCGTTGACAAAAAAGCAAATAATCACTTCTATAAATATTCTCAATGAAAAAATTAAAGAGCTATCAAGTCAAGAGGGAGATTTGACTCAAAGAATAGAGGCTACCTCAAATGATGGAATAGGTGATATTGCTAGAAATATAAATAAGTTTATGGATAAACTAGCAGATATGATTGTCAATTTGAAATCTTCAGCTGCAATAGCACAAGATGTGACAAATGAAGTAGAAAAAGATGCACAATTGACAGTAGCGAGTGTAAATATTCAGCAAAAAGAGATTTTGAAAACACAAGAGTTTGTGAGTAGTATTCCTGGCGATTTAGAGGTAACTAAAGAGAGTGTTGTAAGTAGTTCAGAAGATATAATAAACACACAAAAAGTTTTAGATGATTTAGTTATTTCACTACGCGATGTCGTAAGTACAATCAATGAAGATGCAGAGTCAGAAACAGAAATAGCAGATAGAGTGACAGTTTTAGCTGATCAAACAACGGAAATCAAGAATATTATTTCTATGATTAGAGATATAGCCGATCAGACAAATCTGCTAGCACTAAATGCAGCCATAGAAGCAGCACGAGCAGGTGAGCATGGAAGAGGGTTTGCCGTCGTAGCTGATGAAGTAAGAAAGTTGGCTGAGAAAACTCAAAAAAGCGTAAGCGAAATTGATGGCGTTATTCAAATGATTGTTCAAGGTGTTGAAGAGACAAAAAGTGAAATGGAAAATGTCGTAACAAGATCTCAAGAAGTAGCTGAATCAACGAATACATTAGTGGAACAAGCTGATAAAACAAAACATAGACTAGATGATACGATTGTGATTTCTCAAAAGGCAGTAAAAGAGACAATCAATATCAGTGGTAAGGTTATAGAAATGATGAAAACTTCAGAAAAATTAGCAGATGAAGCAAAAGTTGCCGATAAGATTTCTAAAGATTTAGTAGAAGTTTCTGGTAGTTTAAAAGAAGTAAATGGCAAAATTAATAATGAAGTGGAAAAATTCAAAGTTTAAGGATAGAGTATATCTCACTGCCAATGATACTCTTAAATCAATCCATGGTATGAATCTTATAGTGCTATTCTAAAAAAATATCATATCCATGTTTTTTCTTTATATTTCTTATAATCTGGTGTTTTTTTACTCCAAAGTTTTTCCTCTTTGTTTGCTTTAAGGAAGAGTGACAACAGCAATAGAAGATATATGATGATATTTATAATGTTTAAGTTAAAAATGATAATACCAAGCATCATGAGAGCCACTGAAAAGTACATAGGGTGTCTTATGTAGCCATATATACCATGAGTCACCAACTCTGCACCGTCTTTTATCTCCGGGATTATGTTGAAATTGTGAAGTTTGTTGTTATAGATAGCATAAATTCCTACGATAAATCCAACTATAAATATACTCAAAGGGATTGCCTTTGAAGCAAATGAACTGTTTAAAAAAAGAAGTACAAATGCAAGTAAATACTGCACCGATACTAAAAAATAGGAATATATCTTTTCTCTCATACTCTAATTTTAGCAAAAAATAGTAAATTTATCGTCTATTTATATAAAAGTTGTATAATTCTTGGGCAATTTAACCAATGGTGGGCGAAAGCCTCAATTCAAACTTTTTAATTTTATTTTTAGATATTAGCTGTATCAGTTAAAAATCTCTTCAAAAAAATGGAAAACAAAAGGATGGAAAACAATTAAGAGCAATAATCTCTTATGGAAAACAAAGAAATGGAAAACAAAAATGGAAAACACATCCCAATATTTATTTACAAGTGAAGTCGTAAGCCCGGGACATCCGGACAAATGTGCAGATATCATAGCTGACAGTATCGTTGATGCTTTGATTATTGCTGATTCAAATTCAAGAGTTGCTAGCGAAGTATTTGTAGCCGGCAAAAATGTCATCATAGGTGGTGAAGTAAAATCTTCAGCCAATTTAGAAACAAAAGATTATGAAGATATAGTTAAGGATACTCTTGTAAAGATAGGTTATAACGGAAAATCTGCTTTTACGAGAGAGCAGTGTCTGCATCCTGATGATGTTAAAATTCAAGTTCTTTTAAATAGACAATCAAGTGATATATCTCAAGGTGTTGATCAAGAAACCGGTGAGATTGGAGCAGGCGATCAGGGAATTATGTTTGGTTTTGCCACAAACGAGACAGCAGATTTTATGCCCTCAGCCATCACTTATGCCAGGATGATTTGCGATAAAGTATATAATTATGCACTGAATCATAACCAAAAGTTAGGAGTAGATATAAAAACTCAGGTGACCATGGATTATGGTACAAAAGAAAACTTTGAAAATTGCCTTCCTCAAAAGATTCACACTATCGTCGTATCGGCTCCATCAGTTGAAGATATGCCTATAGAAGAGGTGAGAGAGCTTTTGAAAGGCTTGATAGATGGTACAGGACTTCCCCCAAGACTTTATGACCCTAAAAATACAATCTTGCATCTGAACCCGACAGGTAGATATGTAAATCACAGTCCACTACACGACTCAGGTCTCACAGGAAGAAAATTGATAGTAGATAGTTTTGGTGGATATTCGCCAATTGGTGGTGGTGCACAAAGCAGTAAGGATTACACAAAAGTTGATAGAAGTGGTCTTTATGCAGCCCGTTGGTTAGCAAAAAATATAATAGCAAGTGGACTTGCTAAAAAATGTTCAGTGCAGCTTTCTTATGCGATAGGAGTATCAAAGCCACTTTCAATCAGCGTTGATACCTTTGGCACAAACACAAGTGTAAGTGATGATGTTTTGTCTAATTTTGTATTAAATACATTTAGTTTAACTCCAAGATGGATAACTGAAAAATTTGGTTTAGATAAACCAAGCAGTGAAACTTTTTTATATGCCGATGTAGCAGGAAGAGGTCAAGTTGGACAGAGCGATTATCCTTGGGAAAAATTAGATGCATTAGAACTTTTTGAAACTTTAAAATAGATCCAAGTGTCTAATATGAAGATAAAAACATCGCTTTCGGTAGTAATTCGTATTTTGTTATGGGTTTTTTTACTCATTGGCGGTTCGATAATAGGTATCTTGTATGATGCATATGATCCTGTGTGGCATAGTTGTATATTTCATATCATCTCCTTCATTTTAGGCTATATCATTCTTGTTTTTGCCTTTAGGTCGGCTGCAAACGGTGGCAGAGAATTAAAAAAAGGAAGAGTCGGAGATATACCTAGACTTGAGACAAACCATCTCGTAACAACCGGCATATACAGCTGCATGAGACATCCTATGCTTTTTGGTTTAACACTTTTGCCATTAGGCACAGCACTCGTGATTGGTTCACCCACTTTTATCTCTATTGTAGCTCCGATTGAGATGGTTTTTATCATCTTTATGGTAGTTGTTTTTGAAGAGTGGGAGGTAAGAAAGAAATTTAAAGAGGAGTATGAAGAGTACGCCTCAAAAGTACCGATGGTAAGCTTCAAAAAAGAGTGTCTTGAAAAACTCTTTGGAAAAATAAAAAAATCTATGGATAGATAACACCGCTGATGCCGCCATTTGCACTGTGGTATATGGTGGTGTCGTATCTTTTTGCGTAAAATCTAAGTAGTAGATGCTGCAGGGTTGGTTCGATTGAGGGTTTAAACCAGGCGTTATTGCTGATGGCTATCATTCTTTTTGGAGCATTTTCAAAGAGTTTGTCTGTTGTTGCTTCAAAACAGACGGCACTTCTGAATTTTATCCCTCTTATATCAAAGTTTTGTGGAGTTTTAGCTCTTGAATAATCACTTGCAGAGTTAAAAAATATCTTGTTTATAAATTTGCTTAAAAAAGCAGGAAGCGGTATCTCTTCACCAAATGGTACAAGTGTGACTTTGTGAGCTATTTGCATATTTCCATTTTCAAAAAAGTATGAGGAGTTGTAAATTTTGTGGTTTTGATAAGTCAGTCCTCCTGTTACTATATCTATTTGAAATGATAACTTTTTTAGTGCCTCTATTTCATCGGTGTGTAAGTTGAGATATTGAGGAAAAGCGCTTTCAGGGAGCACTACAAGACTAAAACCTCTATTTATAGCACTCTTTATCGAAGCAAAATTTTCTTTAACCAGGCTGTTTTCAAACTGCTTATCCCATTTATCTCTTTGATTTACATCACTCTTTACAAGCTCTACATGTAGAGGCAAATTTTGGTCTTTTATTTGAGGTTGCCACATAGCTAAAATAAGGAGCAAAACAGAAAAAAGTTTATAATACTTTGGTAATTTTATCATTAAAATGATGGCCGTTAAAAAGAGTATGTAGGAGTAGATTTGAGTACTAAAATAGCTATTTATTAGACTCAATTCCAATTTTAGCCAATTAAATCCAAATGGCGAAAAAAAGCTCAGTGAAAAAAAGAGAAAAGTTCTTACAAAAAGGTTATTAAAAAGCCCAATGATGGTAAATATAATCCCATAAACCAGTGCTATTACAAGAATGACAAATGGTATAAGATATGCCAAATCATAATATCTAAAACTGAGACTTATCCAATAGAACCAAAAAATACCTATGAAAAAACCACTCCAAAAAAGCTCATATTTATCTGCTTTGAGTAGAAGGTAAAATCCCAATATAGCAAAAATAGAATCCAATATTTTAAAATGAATATGAAAATATTCAAGATATATAAAAATCGAGAGACAAAAAGCTATAACAAAGCCTTTTATTATATAAGAAATGGTAAAATAATCTCTTAAAATTTTTACACAAAAGGATTTACATGCAAGGCGGTTCAAATATGCTGACTTCTTTATTACCATTGGTCGTACTTTTCGCGATTTTTTATTTTTTGGTTATAAGACCTCAACAAAAACAAGCAAAGCAACATAAGAATATGATTGCGAGTCTCAAAAAAGGAGACAAGGTTATCACAAATGGCGGACTTATATGTGAGGTTGTTAAACCTGAAGAGAATTTTATCAAAGTTTCACTTAACAATGATGTAATTGTTAAAATCTCTCGAGAGTATATAGCAAAGAAAATAGATGAGTAAAGGTGGATTAAATTACCGCTTGGTGATTTTTTTCATTGCAATTGTATTTGGGGTGGGTTTTTCACTGCCGACCTTTTTGCAAACCAAGGGAGGTGCCAAGATCTCCTTGGGACTTGACCTTCAAGGTGGTTTGCATATGCTTCTAGGTGTAAAAACAGATGAAGCTATAAAATCAAAGATGAAATCAATCGCATCAAGCATAAAGTTTTTTACGGACAACAATGATATTGTTATTGATGAGCTAAGGGTTAAGGGTGATTTGGTATCTTTCACTCTTCTAGATAAAGATGAAGAGAAAAACCTTGATAACATGATTAAAAAGATACCGGGTGTTCAAATAAAAAAAGATAAACTCTCTTATGTGTTAAGCTTAAGCAATAAAGAGAAAGTAGCAACTAAAAAGTTTGCAGTTTCTCAGGCAGTTGAGACTATCAGAAACAGACTCGATCAGTTTGGATTGAGCGAGCCAAATGTTGCAAAGCAAGGAGCTGACAAGATACTCGTTGAACTTCCGGGTATTAAAACCATAGAGGAAGAGCAGCGAGCTAGAGAGCTTATAGCAAAAGCAGCACATCTTCAACTGATGGCCATAGATGAAAAAAGAGCTGACCAAGCAAATACTATGAGTGAAGACGAGGCGGCAAGTTACGGAGATGTTATATTGCCGGATTCTAAAAATCCAAAAATAAAATACATAGTAAAGAGTGTACCTATCTTAGATGGAAGTATGCTTACAGATGCAAAAGTAGGCTTTAGTAGCATGAATCAACCTGTAATCAACTTTACTTTAAATAGTGAGGGTGCGAAGATTTTTGGGGATTATACGGCTAAAAATGTAGGAAACCACTTAGCAATTGTGCTTGACAATATAGTATATTCGGCTCCTGTCATAAAAGAGAGAATAGGCGGAGGAAGTGGGCAGATTAGCGGAGGATTTAGCATAAAAGAGGCACATGATGTGGCTATCGCTCTTAGGAGTGGTGCACTTTTGGCTCCTGTAAAACTGCTTGAAAAAAGAAGCGTAGGGCCAAGCCTTGGGGCTGATAGCATAAGAGCTAGTATGTTGGCGCTCATCACTGGTTTTGTGCTTGTATTTTTATTTATGATAGTCTATTATGGTATGGCAGGATTGATAGCAGATATCGCACTTCTGGTGAACCTCTTTTTGGTTATAGCTATTATGGCTCTTTTTGGGGCGACACTGACCTTGCCGGGTATGGCGGGTATTGTTCTGACGGTCGGTATGGCCGTTGATGCCAATGTTATCATAAATGAGCGGATAAGGGAACTCTTTCGGGAGGGCAAAAGTGTGGCTAAGGCCGTTGAAAAGGGTTATACAAATGCTATGAGTGCTATTTTGGATGCAAATATCACGACACTTATAGCAGCAGTTGTACTTTATGCTTATGGAACAGGACCTATCAAGGGATTTGCTGTTACTATGAGTATAGGTATATTGGCTTCTATGCTGACAGCAATTCTAGGAACACATGGGATATATCAATACATAATGCCAATCATCGAGAGAAGTAAAAGCTTGCCATTTTGGTTTGGCGTAAAGAAAGGTAAGTGATGCAGGTATTTTCAAAAGATAAAATTTATGATTTTATGGGAAAAAGCAATATTTTTATAACAATTTCACTTGTTATGATGTTGTCTTCATACTTCTTTTTGTACACAAAAGGCTTAAACTATGGTATAGATTTTGCAGGCGGAACTGTTGTTCAAGTAAAATACAATAAAGTAGCTCCTATTAAAAAGATAAGAAAAGCTATCGCAAAAGATAAAGCTTTTGAGAATGCTACTATTACGAAGTTTGGTTCAGCAAATGAGATAATTATCCGTTTTGCAACAACAAGTGGAAACTTGAGTAAAGATGCCGGCGATAAGATAAAAAATCTTTTAAAAGGCACGGGTAACTTTAAAATAAGAAGAGTCGATATAGTGGGACCAAAAGTCGGAGGGGAGCTAAGAGAAAAAGGTATAATGGCGATGGTGATGTCGATACTCGCTATCTTAATTTATGTAGGCTTTAGATTTGAATGGAGATTTGCATTGGCCTCTGTCATGGCATTAGTGCATGATGTCTCTATTGCTATGGGTGCTATTGCTCTTTTTCAAGTAGATTTTAATCTGGATGTTCTAGCAGCTCTTTTGACACTGCTGGGGTATTCGCTAAATGATACGATTATCGTTTTTGATAGGATTAGAGAAGGAATCGGAGATACCAAAGATTCAAATCTTTTTAATGTTATAAATGATTCGGTTTCTAAAACACTTTCAAGAACTATATTGACTTCATTGACAACATTTTTTGTTATTTTAACACTATTTTTACTTGGCGGACAGATTATATACAGCTTTAGTTTTACACTTTTGGTTGGTATCATAGTCGGAACTTACAGTTCTGTTTTTGTCGCATCTCCAATGCTTAAATGGTTAGGTTTTAGCTTAAAAGAGTATAGAGATAAAGAGGTGGCAAAAGTTAAAAGAAGAATTGAGAGAGAGAAGTTGAGGGCACAATACGAAAAAGGCTTGATGTAAGCAAAAAATCAGCTTCTCTTTGGGGCTGATTTTTTTAGGAGGCAGCGTTATGGACTGGGGAAAAGTGATATATATATTTTTTGCATTGATGAGTTTGACTACGACAGCGGGCTTTTTATACGAAGACAATGGAACTGCTTTGTTTATAGCCGCAAGCATAAATATTATATCTACACTACTAAAAATTGGAGTTAAAAATATCCTCTCAGCTGAACTTTTTGCAAGTTCGCTCGTAGCAGATTTACACTTGATTCCCGCATATATAATGTTTGAGATAAATAGTAATGTTAGAATGGCGATAGCATTTGCCATAGGCGCCATCATAGCAAATATATTTTCTATATCTTTAGTTTTGATTGAAGCTGCAAAAACAAGAGAAGAGTTTTGAAAACTGACCTTAAGCACTCTTTTTTATGGCTTTAGGAACCTTACCACGATAAATATGGAGTAGTACATGCAATACAATGTTTCGCAGATAGAGAAAAAGTGGCAAAAATATTGGTTGGAAAATGATTTATTTGAGCCAAGCAATGATTTTAGTAAAGAAAAAAAATACATACTGAGCATGTTCCCATATCCTAGCGGAAAGATACATATGGGACATGTGAGAAACTATAGTATTGGTGATGCGATAGCTAGATTTAATCGCAAAGAAGGGTATAATGTTCTTCATCCTATCGGTTGGGATTCTTTTGGTATGCCTGCTGAAAACGCAGCGATAAAGCATAAAACTCATCCTAAAAAATGGACTTACGAAAACATAGACTATATGAAAAATGAACTTAACTCTCTTGGACTTTCATTTTCGCAAAAAAGAGAATTTGCTACAAGTGATCCTCTTTATACTAAGCACGAACAAAAAATTTTCATAGATATGTTTGAAAAAGGGTTAGTTTATCAAAAGAGTGCATCTTTGAATTGGTGCGAAACTTGCCAAACTGTTTTGGCAAATGAGCAAGTAGAAGATGGAAAATGCTGGAGATGTGATAGTGAAGTAGTCCAAAAAGATATGGCAGGATACTATCTAAAAATCACCCAATATGCCCAAGAACTTTTGGACGATTTAAAAACACTAAAAGGTGGCTGGCCGTCACAAGTGTTGACTATGCAAGAAAATTGGATAGGCAGAAGTGAGGGCTTGGAGTTTGATTTTAGTTTGAGTGATGAATCCAAGAAAAAGCTTGGAGATAATTTTGATAAATTCAAAGTCTTTACAACTAGACCAGATACGATTTACGGTGTAAGTTATTCGGCTCTTGCTCCAGAACATGACATAGTAAAATATTTAGTAGAACATAAACTTTTAAGTGATGAAAAGATACAAAAGATAAAAGATATGCAATCTCTAAGCAGCAGAGATAAAACGATGGTTGATAAAGAAGGTTTATATCTTGAGCTAGATGTTGTTCATCCACTTACAAAGAAAAAAGTACCTCTATGGGTGGCAAATTTTGTTTTGATTGAGTATGGTGGTGGCGCGGTTATGGCAGTTCCTGCTCATGATGAGAGAGATTTTGAGTTTGCTAAAAAATATGATTTATCTATCATACAAAGCATAGAAAATAAAAAACAAAAATTTGATGGAAGTTGCGCTACAACAGAATATGGATACATGATAAACTCGGATGAATTTAGTGGACTCAATAGTGATGAGGGTAAAAAAGCGATAATAAAATATTTTGAAGATAATGGCATCGGTAAAAAAGTTGTAAATTATAAACTAAGAGATTGGGGTATAAGTAGGCAGAGGTATTGGGGCGCTCCAATACCTATGATACACTGTGATAAGTGTGGTCTGGTGTCTGTAAAAGTTGAGGATTTGCCTATCACACTCCCTGATGATATAGAGATAACGGGAGAGGGCAATCCACTACAGACTCATCCTACTTGGAAACATACAAAATGTCCCAAATGTGGAAATGATGCACTAAGAGAAACAGATACTATGGATACATTTTTTCAATCTAGTTGGTATTTTTTGAGATATACCACCGATCCTTCCATGTGGCAAGATATGGCATTTGATAAAAAAAGCAGTGACTATTGGATGAGTGTCGATCAATATGTTGGTGGAATAGAGCATGCGATACTTCATCTGTTGTACTCAAGATTTTTTACAAAAGTTTTGAGAGACCTTGGTATGCAAAGTAGCAGTGAGCCTTTTAAAAACCTCTTAACTCAAGGAATGGTTTTAAAAGATGGTTCAAAGATGAGCAAATCAAAAGGCAATACCGTTGACCCTGATGAGATAATCAAAAAATATGGTGCGGATACAGCAAGACTTTTTATACTTTTTGCTGCTCCACCTGCCAAAGAGCTAGAGTGGAATGATAGCGCAGTTGAGGGAGCATTTAAGTTTATAAAGAGATTTGCCACTAGAGTTGATGAGGCAGATAGTTGTGATGAAATACCAAAAATTGAGCATCCAAAACTCTCCAAAGAGTCAAAATATGCTAGAAAAAAGGTTTATGAAGCATTAAAAAAATCAAATGAGATATACAAAGGCTCATATACTTTCAACACCTTAATAGCAGCTTCGATGGAAGCACTAAATGCTCTAAATCAACAAAGCAACAAGGATGTATGGAGTGAGGGTTACTATATACTCTCAAATATATTAGAGCCGATAATTCCCCATATATGTTGGGAGATAAGTGAAAAACTCTTTGGTTTAAAAAACTTTGCTAAAATAGAGATGATAGAAGAAGTTTTCAACGAAGACAGTATCACATTGGCGATTACCGTCAATGGCAAGAAAAGATCACAATTAGAGGTAGGAGTTGGATTGAAAAGAGACGAGATACTATCTTTAGCAAAAAAAGAAGTTACCAAATGGTTAGAAGACAAAACTATCATAAAAGAGATATATGTACCAAATAAACTGATAAACTTGGTGGTAAAATGAGACAATTATTTTTTCTTTTGACACTTTTTTTCTTTGTGGGTTGTGGTTATAAGCCTAGTTCGTTTTATACAAAAAGAGTATTAGGGGAGAATATACATGTAGATACAAAAATTAGCAGACAAGATCCTAAAAATAGTGTTGTGGTAAAAGATGCAGTAAACGAAGCAGTTGTAGGTAGATTTGGAGATAAGTTAAGTGATAAAAAAAGTGCAGACACTAATCTTATAGTAAGCATCGGCTCTGTCAGTTTTACACCTACTGTTTACGATAAAGACGGATATGTTATTGCCTACAAAACAAGGGTTACGCTGAATGCAAGTTTCAAAACACAAAATAACGTAACCAAAAGATTTTCTACTGTTGGAGAGTATGATTTTCCTATTGAGGCAAATAGTGTAATTTCTGATACAAAAAGATTTGAAGCTATAAAAAATGCTTCGGCAGATGCGATAAATGAGGTAATTTCAAAAATCTCTATCATGGGTATGATGAGTGGAAATAGGCAAAAAAAGGCCATAAGAAGAGATATTAAAATTTATCTTGAATAGAAACAAGGATATAATATGGCAAGCACTATCAATGAAATAATAAAAGAGAGTATAGAGAAGCTAAGAAAAGAAAATCTCAACCTGACTCCGGATAACTATACAAAATATTTTTGTGAAGTTGCAAAAAAAAGAGGTGTCTTGGTAGAGGATTGCCGAAAAATAGAAAAATTTGCAAAAAAATTAGATGGTGTAGTTCAACAAGACTTGGAAAAATTTAAAGTTAGTACCGTAGATGAACTCCTCACCTTTTTGATTACAAAAGTAAACAGAGCAAATGAGAGTGATAGTATAAAAATCATCAATTCACTAGTTGTTTTATCCAAAAGAGTTTTACAAGCAACCACTCTTTTGCATGATAAAAAAGCAAGAGAGTTGGCAAATGCCTCTTTGGCGAGATTGGATTTTAGTCAAAATTTAAAATCAATCGATTTAATTAGAAATAAGTGGTTCGACTTCATAACAAGTTATGATGATGATTTTTTGCATCAATTAGATATGTATGGATATATCGATAAAGATGATTTGGAAAAAATGGTCAAAGATATAATTAAAATTATCCAAAAAGAGGATGAGGGTGCCGCATACAAAAAACTAGCCCCTCTAGTAATTGCAAGTCTTGCTCCTTCTATCGCTTCGAGTATGAATGATAATCTAGCGTCTATATCGCACAAACTGAGAAATGATCCCGCCTCTCTTGGTACTAAAGCAATTCAAGAAGAAATCAAACACTTTATCAAGAAGAGGATAGATATAGACAATGAAGAGGTAAAAAATAAAATTTCTGCCCTAGATAAACTACTAGATGAGATAAATGAGAGAATTTTTGCTTTAATAGATAGTAGCGAAATCAGCAATAAACAAGTAACAAATATCAAAAAAGATTTGCAGGATATTAACTTTTCAAAAGATAGTTTCGAATTGGTTCGCACAAAGCTTGTTCATATCGCCACATCTTTGGAGAGCGAAACAAAAAGTTTGAGTGGCAAGATGAAGAAAAATCAAGATACAATTAAAACTCTTCATAATAGAGTCAGAAGTCTAGAGAAGTCTTTAATTGTAGCTAAAAAAGAGGTTAAAGAGGATTATTTGACCCATGCAGCTACAAAAAGAGCACTAGAACAAGAACTGAAAAAAGTAGAAGAAGCGTATGCTAGATATAGAACAGATTACTCTTTGTGCTTCTTGGATATCGATCATTTCAAGATGGTCAACGATACTTACGGGCATGAAGCCGGTGATGTGATTCTTGCAAATATAGGGAGAATACTTAAAAAGTATGTACGACAAACAGACTTTGTCGGTAGATATGGCGGAGAAGAATTTTTAATAATCTTGCCAAGTATAGACGTTGAGCAGGCATTTTACTTCTCAAATAAGATAAGAGGAATCATAGAATCCTATAAATTTATGTATAAAAATGAAAGAATCAAAATAACAGTAAGTTGTGGACTTTCTCAAAGAAGCAAGCAATCTTCTTCAAAAGATTCAGTCGAAGCCGCAGATAAGATGCTCTACAAGGCAAAAGAGTTGGGAAGAAACAAGGTTTTGCCCGATTTTTCATGACTTTAGAGCAGTACTTACAAAACAAACCTCTATATTATGACGAGATTGATTATTCACGCATGCCTAGAGCCTATGAGAGTATAAAAAAATCTCTTTGTCTTCCAAAGATTATACAAATAGTCGGTACAAATGGCAAAGGTAGTACTGGTAGGTTTCTAGCGCAAATGCTTATGGAGCAAAATCTATCTGTTGGTCACTATACCTCACCTCATATTTTTGATTTTAGTGAGAGAATTTGGCTAAATGGTAAAAATGTAAATTATGATACTTTAGAAAAAGCTCATATCAAACTTCAATCTTTACTCTTAAATGAATTTAAAAACACTCTTTCGTATTTTGAATATACAACATTTTTAGCCATGTTGATTTTTTCAAAAGATTGTGATTTTATTGTACTTGAAGCTGGTCTTGGAGGGGAGTTTGATGCAACAACAGTTTTTCCAAAAATTTTGAGTGTAATAACTCCTATAGGGTATGATCATAGCTCATTTTTAGGGGATAGTATAGATGAGATCGCCACCACAAAGCTAAAGAGTATTCAAGATAGAGTTTTGCTTTCAAGGCAGTATGAAAAAAGTATTTATAATATTGCGAAAAATATAAGCGATATAAAAAATGCAGAACTGTTTTTGGCAGAGGACATTTTGACAAAGAGTGAAAAATCTACTATATCTAGGTATGCCAAAATCAATACTCTTCCTTCTTTTCAAGAGTTAAATCTTCAAACTGCATACGCTAGTATGAAAATTTTGGGCTTTAGTGTTGATTTTAAGGATTTAAACTTAGAAATTATGCCAGGTCGTTGTCAAAAGGTATCTGAAAATATAACTATTGATGTTGGACACAATATTATGGCTGCTAGAATGCTTGCAAAAGAGTTTAGAGATAAAAAAATAACACTGATATGCAACAGCTTTAAAGATAAGGAGTATGAAAGTATAATCTCTATTCTATCCCCGATTTTAGATAGCATAGAAATTATACAGATAGAAAATGCAAGAGGTATGGCTACTGATGAAATTGTAAAAATATGTGAAAAAAAACATTTAAAAGTGAGCAAGTTTTGTGGTATAGACAAATATAAAGAGTATTTGGTTTTTGGGTCTTTTGTAGTGGTAGAAGAATTCTTAAAAATGAAAAATCAAGGGGAATAAACTGATACAAGCTATATGTTACGAGTATTTTAAAGCAGATAAAACGGGAGTTGAACTTCTTTGCGTGAAAGATGAAAAAGAGGCTATTTTGGCTTCTGAGGTATTAGGATTTTTAGGTAAGAAAACTTATATACTACCAGATTTGAGAGCATCTTTTGGTGATGATTTGCTTCCTTATTCTGCTGAGTTGAGATTACTTTTTTCTGTATTAAGCGGGTATTATAAAGAAAAATCTTCTAAGAAAATAATTATTTCACCAATCCGCACTCTCTTGACGCCACTTCCCAAAAAAGAGCTTTTTGCAACTAAAGTGATAGAGTTTGCTACAAGGCTAGATATAAATAGTCTCAAAGATGAACTTTTTTATTGGGGTTACAGAGTGGTAGATGTCGTAGAAGGAGTCGGTGAAGTCTCTTTTAGGGGGGATATTATCGATATATTTCCCTCAAACCTTGACAAAGCTATAAGGATTTCTCTTTTTGATGATGAGGTGGAGAGTATCAGAGAGTTTGAGTGTGAATCCCAAAAAAGCTATAAAGATGAATTAGAGAGGATAGAGATATACCCCGCAGTTTTTGCTCTAAATCAAGATAGCTATGAAAAGATAAATTTTCAGATACAAAAAATACACAGTGACAGCTTTGAAAAAGATATACATTCGCTTGGGCTTTGGGCTTTAGGAGAGTTTCAAGATGAGTATTTGAAAGTTTTTAAAGTCTGTTTTGCTAGTAGAGATTTGAATAGCGAGATAGAAGAGATTTCTCTTTTTGATAAAAGTGTGAAAGAGAAGTTTTCAGCTGTGCAAACGCTTCCGCCGGCTACTGATTATAAACCTATCAAGATATCATCAATCAAAGATTTTTTTGAATTTCACAAAGATAAGAAAAAGAGGATATTGGCAAGAAATGAGGTTTTACTCAAACTCGCAGGTCTAGATTTGAACGAGTATAGCTTTGAAAAGAGTCCTTTTGCCATAAATATTATGAGTAGCAAAGAGATTATAATCTCACTAAATAAAACTACCAAAAGGAGAAAACGCCGAAAAGCCACTATACTGTTAGATGAGTTGAAAAGTGGTGATTATGTAGTGCATGAAAACTATGGTATAGGTGTATTTAGAGGTCTTATAAACAGCAAGGTTTTGGGCTCCACTAGGGATTTTGTGCGCATAGAGTATCAAGGAGAAGACAGACTTCTTTTGCCTGTTGAAAATCTTGATGTGATAGATAGATATATCGCAAGTAGCGGTACATTGGCAGTCGTTGACAAGTTGGGGAAAGGTAGTTTTGCTAAGTTAAAGGCAAAGACTAGAGAAAAGCTTTTTGCTATAGCCAAAGAGATTATAGATATAGCGGCAAAAAGAGAGATGATAGAGGCTCTCAAAATTGATACAGACAAAGAAGAGATTAAAAAATTTCAAGAAGATAGTGGTTTTGTATATACAAAAGATCAAACTCAAAGTATAGAGGAGATATATAGCGATTTAAAAAGTGGAAAAATGATGGATAGGCTTCTTAGCGGAGATGTAGGTTTTGGCAAAACAGAAGTAGCGATGAATGCGATGTTTGCAGTTGCTCTTAGTGGATTTCAAACTATACTTATAGCTCCAACTACTCTTCTTAGCTCTCAACACTTTGTAAGTCTAAATGAGAGATTTAAAAAGTATGGGATAAGAGTTGAAAAATTAGACAGATTTACTCCGACTCGTCAAAGAAGTATCATACTAAAGGAGTTAAAAGAGGGGAGCTTGAAAGTTTGTGTGGGAACTCATACGCTATTGGATAAAGAGCTTAAAAATCCAGCCCTTATCATTATCGACGAGGAACATAAATTTGGAGTAAAACAAAAAGAGAAACTCAAAAGTATGCGGGAAAATATACATATACTCTCCATGAGTGCCACGCCAATTCCAAGAAGTCTAAATATGGCACTAAGTTCTATAAAACAGTATTCCAAGCTACTTACACCGCCTGATGAGAGAGAAGATGTGAGGACATTTGTCAAAGAGTATAGTGAAGTCGTGCTGAAAGAGGCAATTTTGAGAGAGATAAGGAGAGGCGGTCAAATCTTTTTTGTTCATAACCGTATAGCTTCTATAGAGAGTAAAAAAAAGGAGCTTTTAAGTATCGTTCCAAATTTAAAGATTTTGGTTTTGCATTCAAAAGTATCTCCTGTTGTGAGTGAAAAAGAGATGCTCAATTTCCAAAATGGTAAATATGACCTGCTTCTTAGTACCTCCATCATAGAATCGGGCATACACATACCAAATGTCAATACGATTTTGATAGATGCCTCAGATAATTTTGGTATGGCTGATTTGCACCAACTAAGGGGAAGAGTTGGGAGAAGTAAAAGAGAAGGTTTTTGTTACTTTTTGGTCGAAGAGAGAGAAAAATTAAGCGATGCCTCAAAAAAGAGACTCATAGCATTAGAGTCAAACTCATATCTCGGTAGTGGCTCCGTATTGGCCTATCATGATCTAGAGATAAGAGGTGGCGGGAATCTCATAGGTGAGGCACAAAGTGGGCATATCAAAAATATAGGCTACTCTTTGTATCTAAAGATGCTAGAAGACGCTATAAATATACTTTTAAATAAAAGTCCGGTACAGACAAAAAATGTAGATATAAAATTAAGTGTAAATGCCTATATAAGTAGTGATTTTATCAGTGAAGATAGGGTGAGACTTGAGATTTATAGGAGACTTAGTAAGTGTGAGAGCATAAAAGATGTGCTTGACATAGAAGAGGAGATGGTAGATAGATTTGGTAGAATTGATGAGATAACGGCACAATTTTTGCAAATCATCAATATAAAAATCTTAGCATCCCTAAAAAACATAGACTCAATTTCAAATTATACCCAAAATATTACGATAAAATATAGGGATGAAAAAAAGATTTTACTCAAAGCTAGAAGTAAAGATGATGATGATCTCATAGATACAATTTTGAGGTTTTTGCGGAAGAAATAAGAGTTATTTTTGCTAATATTGTTGTGTCGCATTTTCTAAAATACTTTTAAAAGAGACAAATCCTCCCGTTGGTCTGAGCCTCTTTGAAAAGTATTTTAAAAAATGCTAACGAATTTACCTGTTTTTTAGGTGGCTAATGTTGAGTGAGAGAGACAAATCCTCCCGGTGGTCTGAGCCTCTTTTGAGACTTTTCTAAAAAATACTAGCAGTTAACTGTTTAGGAGCAACTGATGTTAAATGATAGTTTTGAGCTTTTGGTGATGTTAAAAAATGCCGGTTATTTAAAGGAGTTAAGAGATCCTCTTTGGTGGCCTCATAGTGGTAGTTATGAGGTTGTAGTAGGGACTATTTTAACTCAGCAGACAAAATGGTCAAAAGTAGAAAAGAGCTTTGAAAATCTCAAACAAAATGGAATAGATTCACTTGAAAAGATAGCAAAGTTAGACAATAAAGCCCTTTCATCCCTTATAAAGCCAAGTGGTTTTTACAATACAAAAGCAAAGTATCTTTTAGGATTGTCAAAAAATATAATTGAAGATTTTGGTAGTTTTGAAGAGTTTTGTTTGAGCGTTGATAGGCAGTGGTTATTGAGTCAAAAAGGGGTAGGGCAGGAGAGTGCAGATTCTATACTCTGCTTTGGATGTTTAAAAGATTTTTTTGTAGTCGATAACTATACGCAGAGACTTTTGAACTCTTTTGGATATGAATTTGATAGTTATGAAAGTTTGAGAGAGTGGATGAGTAGTGGAGTATTGAAAAATAGAGCGAAGATAGAAGAGTTATATCAAAAAGAGATGAGCTTAAATGAGATCTATGCAAGATTTCATGGTAAAATAGTAGAGTATTGCAAACACAACAGCAAAGGTAAGAGTGTATCTATCGAAGTACTTGTGTAGTGGTTTCGTAATTGGAGATTTATGAAGATATCTAAAAATTTAGTGTTAAATCAAAAAGATATACAAAACACCTCCAAAACAAATGCGGCTAAAAACAGAGGAGTTGCTTTAAATTCAAAAGGTGTTCAAACCAAAGAGATTTCTATAAAATTACTATTGGACTCTTTATTTAGCGACTTGGTTGGAAAACAAAAATCAAACGATACAGTTTTGCATATTCTTAAAGATGAAAATATACTGCAAAATATCAAAAATACAACTCTTGACATAAAGTCTGCCATAATTAATCTGAAATCCAAAAATCTAAGTCCTAAATCTTTGCTAAATCTAGAAAATCTGCTTTTAGATATAGATAAGATAGATTCAAAATCGCTACAAAGATATATAGGAAAATCAGGTATCTTTTTAGAGTCCAAACTGGCAAATATAACGAAAAATCCAAAAGAACAGATTTTAAATGATACAAAAGCAATTTTTCTTCAATTAAAAAAGGAGATAGTGTCCAAATCGGAGCAGTTTCCAAAAGATACTTTAGCGAAGATTGATAAGGTTTTGACAAATATAAATTATTATCAATTGCTATCATTGAGTTCTGCTGCAAATATACTCTATCTGCCTCTTATGTGGGAAGGCTTAGATGAGGGGCAGATTAGCATCAAAAAACTTAAAAAAAAGAGATATTTTTGCGAGATAAATTTGAAATTAAAAGAGTATGGCCAGACTGACTTGCTTATAATGTTATTTGAAGATGTAAATATTAATATCTCCATTTTTGTGCAAAATCAGGGTTTTTTAGCTCGCATTAGAGAAAATCTACAAATATTAAAGCAGAGTATAAATAGCGTGGGTTTAAGTGTATCAAATCTATATCTCTATGATTCAGTAAAAAATAAAAATATAAAAAAAGAGACCAAAAAATACTCAAATGACCAACAAATTGGCTCAGGGGTAAGCTTTTATGTCTAAAATAAAAAAAGCAGTGGCTCTAAAATACGATAAAGACAAAGATTGTGCTCCTAAGGTAAAAGCAAGCGGTAAAGGAGATATCGCAAAAAGAATCATAAAAATTGCCGAGGAAAACAGTCTTCCTATAAAAAAAGATGAAGATTTAGTGGAGCTTTTGAGCAAGGTAGAGTTAGATAAAGAGATTCCGCAAAACCTATATAAGGCAGTTGCGGAAGTCTTTAGTTTTATCTACAAAATGACTAAGAGTTAAACATTTTTCTATAGTATTCCTCTGCCATTCTGCCTGAATCAAACTCTACCTCGATCTCTGTCATGGCATTTTTCATGATGCGTACCCATTTTTCTTGGTCATAATAGTATGTGGGGATTATATCTTTTTCCAAGATATCCATCATGTTTTTATTGTCCAGCCTATCTTGTTCCTCTATAGGTAGATTATGGTCAAGTTTTGGAATTGTAAATGCATTTTTGCCATCTCTTGCAAATTCAGGATGCCAACCATCATCTATGGAGAAATGAATTGAGCCATTCATGCTAGCTGTCATGCCACTTGTTCCACTTGCTTCTCTTGTGATTCTAGGTGTATTTAGCCAGATATCGCTTCCTTGTTTTAAAAACCTTGAGAGTGTCAATTCATAACCAATCAAAACTGCCATATTTTTATAATGATGAGCTATCTCTATGAGTTCGTTAAAGAGATCTATCGCTCCAAAATCTCCAGGATACGGTTTTCCTGCCCAGATGATTTGTACGGGCATGTCGACTCTTTTCATTAAATTTTCAAATCTCTCTAAGTCATACTTCAAAAGACCCGGTCTTTTATACTCCGCAAATCTTCTTGCCCATACGATAGTTAACACTTCCGGGTCAAATCTTTTGCCTGTCTGGTCTGCGACTATATCAAAAAGTAGTTTTTTGAGGTGTTTTTTTCTAGCTACAAGCTCATAATCTTCATGTTCATCAAGATTTCTTATAAGTGTCTTGTCTGTCCAGTATTTTCTGTTTTGTGTATTGGTTATAGATATGATTTTGCATCTGTTTTCTACATGTGACCACATGTCATTTGAGACTTTAGCATGTATTTTAGATACTGCATTTGCTATTTTTGCACTTTTTAAAGCACCAACCGTGAGACAGAAATCATCACCATCGTTATAACCACTTATCTCTCTTACGGTTTTCATGTCTAAGCCATTAAAGAAGCCCATCTCTTGCAAGAAGTTTATATTGTGTACCTCATTTCCGGCAGCCTCGGGAGTGTGGGTTGTAAAAACTACTCTTTTACGAACTTCATCCATGTCTTGAAGTTGTGCGTATAGTTGATAAACCAAAGGTAGAGCATGGCCTTCGTTCATATGGTAAATATCAACTTTATGAGTTAAAGCTTCCAAGACTTTTGCTCCACCGATTCCAAGAACAATCTCTTGAGCAACTCTTGTTTTTTCATTACCGTCATAAAGTTTGTGAGTGATAGTTCTTGCTAGATAATCATTTTCATCAATATCAGTTGAAAGAAGTATTATGGGAGCTGATCCAAAAACTTCGGGTTTGACTAAAAATGCCTTTATTTTTACATCTTTATTGTGGATTTTTACCTTTACATCAACATTCAACTCTTCTAAAAAATAGTAAAATTTTCTAGTAAAAGTTGGTCTTAAAGTCCTGTCTTCATTTCTAGTTTGGTCATAATATCCAAAACTCCAAAGAAGCCCTACACCCACTACATTTTGTTTGAGATCATATACGCTTCTCATATGAGAGCCGGCTAAAAAACCAAGTCCTCCTGAGTATATCTTTAGAGTTTGATCTATGGCGAATTCCATAGAAAAATATGCTACTGATTTTTTGTATTTTTTATTAATATCATAAGGAACCAATTTCATTTAACTGTCCCCTTTTTACGGAAGTGAATTCCGTGAAAATTCCTCGCACTATTGCACGAAGTAAAAACTTCTGTAATTTCCATTTAACTTTCCATTTGTAAATTTTTATATAGTATTTGCTTGCCTAGTTCGACTCCTGGTTGGTTATAGGTGTTGATGTGCATCATCACTCCCGCAGCAGAAGTAAGAAGTTCAAAGTAAGCTATAAGTGCTCCGATATTTTGCGGAGACACAAAATCAAGTGTTATTATATCAGTACTAACTTTAGCATCTATTAAGCTCTGCATTGTAGCATCACATTGGGCATTTATGAGAGTGTTAAATGTTTTGCCATTTATAAAGTTTGTCTTTTCTATATTTTTTAGTGTTACATCAGGAATTTTTAAATCATCTTTAAAATCTTCAATTTTGATGAAAGTGACTGTTTTATCTCTAGTTCCTTCTATGACTAATTGCAAAAAAGAGTGTTGGTCAACTGCCCCTATCAATCCTACGGGTGTAAGTCCCACATGTGAGCCATTTGTATCGATTTTACCAAGAGATTCTGCCCATAGTTGGACGAACCATTTTGTGAAATTTTCCAATCTGTCTGCATAAGAGAAGAGTACATTGATAGGTGTCTCTTTTGATTTACTGTTTAGATAATATGCTTTTTCCAAAAGATGAGTTTCACTTCCACCAAAAAATCTCTCTATAAAATCTCCTGCACCCCTAAGCACTGATGACATATCGAAGCCTGCCATCATCAAAGGTGCTACTCCTACTGCGCTGAGAACCGAAAATCTTCCGCCTACATTTAGTGGTATATTGAACTGTGTGATTTCATAGCCCTTTGCAAAATCAGACAGAGCCGAGCCACTGTCTGTGATGGCAAAGATACGATTTTTGTCGTCACCGTTTAAATCCAGCGAACAGTAGTGAATAACGGTTTTAAATATAGAAGTAGTCTCTATCGTTCCGCCTGATTTTGATATGACAAAAAATAGAGCTTTCTCTTTTTTGATTTTTTTAAGTGTGAGGTTTATGCTCACCGGATCAGAATTTTCAAGATAGAGTATCTCTTTTGCATTTTTTGTGTAGGGTCTTAGGATTTGATCAACTGCTTTTATACCGAGACTTGAGCCTCCTATTCCGATGATGACTATCTGTGAAAAATCCTCTACATGTAGAGCTTCTACTTTTTTGATTATCTCTTGAGAGCTTTGTGGTAGTTTGTAATAGCCGATTTCATCGCTGCTCATCTCCTCCTTTAGTGCTTTAAAAGTCTCGTTAATCTTTGTTTTTTCTGTTTGAGTCATTTGAAAATCAAAACTTCTGTCAAAATTTAACATTTTATCTCTCCTTTTTTATATATTTTACGCTTAGTGGCGGTAGGGTAACTTTTATAGAAAAATCTCTTCCGTGAACTGATTTATTTTGTGTCTTTATGTTTGCCGGTTTCTCTTCATCCCAGCCTGCAAACTTTCTATCTTGTGAGTTAAATACCTCTTTATATCTTCCCTCTTGGCTTATGCCAAATTCGTATCCTATGTGTGGTTTGTCTGAAAAGTTACAGACTACTATGATGTCATCTTGCGGTTTTTTTGCTTTTCTGATGTAGGCTATGACATTTGCTCTGTAGTCATTTTCATCTATCCACTCAAAACCTTTTGAATCGCAATCATACAAGTGCAGAGCAGACTCCTTTTTGTACAGACTATTGAGTTCTTTTACTAAATTACTTATGCCCTTGTGATTTTCAAAATCAAGCAGATGCCAATCTAGACTTTTTTCATAGTTCCATTCGCTAAATTGGGCAAATTCTCCTCCCATAAAGAGTAGTTTTTTGCCTGGGTGTGCAAACATCAAAGAGTACATAGCTCTAAGATTTGCAAATTTTTGATTGTTGTCCCCGGGCATTTTATTTATGAGTGAGCCTTTCATGTGCACTACTTCATCGTGGCTAAGAGGTAGTATATAGTTCTCTTTATACATGTAAACAAAGCTAAAAGTGAGGTCATTGTGATGATGTTGCCTGTAAATTGGGTCATTTTTCATGTATTTTAGTATATCGTGCATCCAGCCCATATTCCACTTATAATCAAACCCAAGACCACCTTTTTTGATATCTCCAGTGACCATCGGAAAGTCGGTAGACTCTTCTGCAAAGGTCATTATATCGCTAAAATTTTCATGCACGGTCGAGTTGAGCTGTTTTAGGAATTTTATAGCCCCTAAATTCTCATTTCCCCCAAATTCATTTGGAAGCCAATCCCCACCTTCTCTCGCATAATCAAGATATAACATGGAAGCTACCGCATCGACTCGGATACCGTCTATATGGTATTTCTCCAGCCACATCATAGCAGAGCTAATCAAAAATGCTCTGACTTCATTTCGTTCATAGTTAAATATCGCACTTTCCCATTGAGGCTGATATCCAAGGCGAGGGTCCTTGTGCTCATAAAGGCAGGTTCCGTCAAAATTCATCAGACCATGACCGTCAGTCACAAAGTGCGAAGGAACCCAGTCAAGTATGACACCTATGCCGTTTTGATGCATAAGTTCCACAAATCTCATAAAATCCTTTGGCTCTCCAAACCTTGAAGTAGGAGCGAAATATCCACTCGCCTGATATCCCCATGAGCCTTTGAATGGGAACTCTGTTATAGGCATCAACTCCACATGGGTGAATTTCATCTCTTTGAGATATTTGACCAATTCAACTGCTGCTTCTTCATAGCTAAGATATCTGTTATTCTCTTCAACTTTTCTTCTCCACGAACCAAGATGGACTTCATAAACAGATATAGCACTTTTGCTAGAGTTATTTTTCGCTCTCTTTTTCATCCATTTTTCATCGTCCCAAGAGAAATTTTGTATATCATAAACTCTTGAGGCGGAGTTTGGCGCAACTTCAGTATGAAAAGCATAAGGATCAGCCTTGTTCGCATTAGGATTTTCAAAATCATTAAATATATGGTACTTATAAGTGTCAAACTCTTTAACTCCCTCTATGAAACCCTCCCAAATACCGGACTCATCATCTCTTAGACGAAGTTTGTGAGCATTTTCATCATAACTGTTAAAATTACCTATGACACTCACTGCTTTTGCATTTGGAGCCCAAAGAGCAAAGTAAACCCCGTCTTTTTTGTCTCTTTTCATAAGATGAGAGCCTAAATGCTTATAAAGTTGCGCGTGTGTACCCTCTTTGAAAAGATAGATATCCAAGTCGCCAAATCGACTCACATCATAGTATATATCGTGTTTCATTTTACCTCTTTTTATTTAGTGCATATCTGTATGCCTCTTCGTAGCCTTTGGCTGATTTCTCCCAGTCAAATCTCTGCTTCATCGCCCTTTTTTGCATCTTTTGGAAATCTTTTTGGTCGTTATTATATACATCTATCGCCCATTTAATTGTATTATATAGTGCTTGAGGCGTAGCGTCATAAAATTTAAAACCGTTACATGTAGAGCTTTTTTTATCAAAGTTTTCTATCGTATCATCTAGTCCCCCGGTTGCTCTTACTATCGGTAGTGTGCCATATCTGAGTGAATATATCTGATTTAATCCGCAAGGCTCAAATAGTGAGGGCATCAGAAACATATCGCTCCCTGCTTCGATTTTGTGTGCGATTTTATCACTGTATCCTATGTGGACTCCAAACTTGTATTTATGCTTTTGGGCTTGGTCACCAAAAAAATAATTTGCCCATTTTTCTCCGGTGCCGAGTATCACCACTTGAAGGTTTAAATCGCTCAAGCCATGCATAATCTGAGCTATGAGGTTTATCCCTTTTTGTTCAGCAAATCTGCCTACAAAACCTATGAGAGGTATATTTTCATCGACTTTGAGTCCAAACTTTTTTTGCAGAGCTTTTTTGCAGGCTTTTTTGCCACGCATATCATGCGCATCGTATTTTTTTATTATTTTTTCATCGATAGATGGATTCCACTCACTATAATCCACACCGTTTAATATACCAAAAAGTTTTGCACTATTTGCTCTTATGTGCTCTTCCAAACCAAAGCCAAATTCGCTTGTTTGTATCTCTTTTGCGTATCTTTTTGACACAGTAGTAACTGCATCCGCTGTTGCAATTCCGCCTTTTAGAGAGTTAAAATTATCAAAGCTCTCAAACTCCATTGGGTTAAAGTGCTCCCAACCGACTTCTAAAACATCTATGGCGCCTTTAAAAAATGCACCTTGATGCTGGAGATTGTGTATGGTCAAAACCGAGGCACAAGAGCCAAAATCATGCACAAATCTAGTCTTGGCAAGCAAAGGCATAGTGGCGGTATGCCAGTCATTTGCGTGTATGATATCCGGAGTAAAACCTAGTTTCTTGCAAAGCATAAATGCTGATTTTGATAAAAATATAAAACGATTGTCATTGTCGATGTATGGTTCCCCGTTTTCGTCATAAAGACCGCTTCTACCAAAAAACTCTTCATAATCTATAAAATAGATAGGTACTTGGCTGTTTGGCAAAGTCGAGCTAAAGACTCCAGCCCAGAGCTCACCCATAGGACCCATAGGAACTCCAAGGGGTCCTGGGATATGAGTAAGTTTTGATTTGTCTATTTTATAATATCTTGGCATCACGACTATGATGTTGTGTCCTAGTTTTTTCAGTGCTTTTGGAAGAGCACCAGCTACATCGGCAAGTCCTCCTGTTTTTGCAAACGGAACAACCTCGCTTGCTACGAATAAAATATTTAACTGTTTTATGATATATCCTTTAATAAAGATGCACCTATTAGGGGCGCATTTTTTAGTTCACTTTTAACTATCTTGCAATCTTTTAGTGATGGCTTTAGTGCGAAATCGCCTATATTTGATAAAAGCATATCGATTAGATATGGATTCGCCTCCATAATTCCACCGCCCAAAACCAAAATTTCAGGGTTAAAAAGCGTTATCGTACTACCTACAGCATACAACAATGCCTCTTCAAACTCTTTTAAAATCTCTTTTGCTTTTTGGTTTTTTTCATTTTTTAAAGCTTCTAAGGTTGCTTCCCCCCTAAGCCCATAAAAATTCATCCATTTGATGATGCCTGCGCCTGAAGCAAAATTTTCTATGCAGTTATTTTTTCCACATCCACACTTAAAAGGTGCTTTTTTGTAGGGTATATGACCTATTTCGCAGGCTAGATTGTGATTTCCTTTTATGACTCTTCCATCGCTTATCACGCCTAGCCCAAGTCCAGTTCCAACATATAAAGCAGAGATATTTTGGCTTTTTCTCATCTGTGCTTCTGCAATCACAGCGCAGGTTAGGTCATTTTGGATATATAAAGGGATGTTGTATTTTGTTTTGAAATACTCTCTGATATTTGCTACATCAACTTTTATATTTGGAGAGTCTATGATTACTCCATCTTCTATTTGACCTGCGTAAGATATGCCTATAGTTTTGATGCCGTTATATCTATTTAAAGTCTCTTCTATAAAGGAAACTAATCCTGCTTGGCTATTTTTGCCGGCAAAAGAGAGTATGGATTTACCATCTTTATATATGATTGCTCTAGTGTTTGTTCCACCCATGTCTATGGCTAAATTCATGATAATTTCCTTATTGAACCTCTATAGGTGTAAACTCCATCTCTTCCTCATCATAATACAAAATTTCGCCCGTTTCTATCTTGTAATACCAACCCCTGATAGACAAAATTCCATCCATAACCTTTTTAGCAACTCTTGGATAGGTTAAAAGATTTTGCATAGAAAATATCACAGAAATTTGCTCTGTGTGCTCTAGTTGTTCTTCAAAACTTAGATGTTGCTTTATCGCCATTTTATCCACTATAGCTTTTGCTCTCTCCCCTAGTTCTAACCATTTTTTAAGATGTGTCATAGATTCTGTATCAAGTTTATCTCTTTCGTATACACCTTTTATGGCGCCACAATGAGAATGCCCACAGACGATAACATTACTGATTTTTAAGTGAGAAACGGCATACTCTATGGCGGCTGCTGTTCCATGAAACTCTACTTTTGGATTAAATGGTGGAACGAAGTTTCCTATATTTCTATATACAAAAAGATCTCCCGGCTCTGAACTCGTGATGAGATTCGGCACTACTCGTGAATCACTACACCCTATAAAAAGAGCTTTTGGATGCTGACCATTTTTGACAAGATCTATATATCTACTTCTATTTTTTTTAAATGTCTCTTTGCGAAAAGAGTTAGTACCGCTCAATATATCTGACATATTCACAATAGTTCCTTATATAATTTTTTATACTTTTTTGCACTTTTTTCAAAAGAGAAATCACAACTCATATCAAACTCTCTTAATGAGTTTGTATTTTTTAGTTTCAATGCTCGTCTTATCGCTAACATAAAAGATTTTTTACTAGGCTTTGAAAAGACGATACCGTTTCCGCATTTTTTTGTTTTTTCGTGTACGCTGTCTTTTAGTCCCCCCGTGTTGTGGACTATGGGAAGTGTGCCGTATCTCATGGCTATCATTTGGTTGAGTCCGCATGGTTCAAAGAGTGAGGGCATAAGTAAAAAATCTCCAGATGCGTAGAGTTGGTGTGATAGGTTTTCATCATAGCCAAATATCAGTTCAAAATTTTTATATTTTTTTGCAAACTCCACAAGAGGTGTTCTGTATTCACTGCTTCCTTCAGTTAAGATTATAAGATTTAACTCTTTTTTCAAAAAATCTTCCAATGAATCAAGAATTATGCCAAATCCCTTTTGCTCTACCAGTCTGCTTATCATTATAAAAAGTGGCAGATTTTCATCTTTTAGTTTTGTTTTTTTCAGTAACTCTTTTTTGTTCTCTTTTTTTATATTTAGTGAGTTTTTATCGTAGTTTTTGAAAATTGCCCTGTCCGTTTTAGGGTTGAAAAAATCTGTATCGATTCCATTTAAGATTCCGCTTAATTTCTCTTTGTAGAAGTTTAAAAAGCCATCAAGTCCGCATCCAAATTTTGGAGTCAAAATCTCCTTGGCATAAGTCGGGCTGACAGTCGTGATGGCATCACTGTATCTGATACCTGCTTTCATAAAGTTGCATTTGCCCCAAAATTCTAAATCCTGAAAGTTAAAATGCTCACGGCTGATGCCTAGTCTATCTAAGGTTTGCACCTCAAAAATCCCCTGATATGCGAGATTGTGTATGGTAAAAACCGTCTTTATGTCACTATTTTTTAACCAAAAAGCACTAAGTGCGCAGTGCCAGTCATTTAGATGAACAAGCTCTACATGTAGAGATGATGCAAGAGAGCAGATAGCCTTGCTAAAGATGCCAAATCTCATATCATTGTTTGCATAAGCTCCACTGTCTCCATATAGGTTTTGTGTGTCGCTTAAAAGCGGTGCTTTTATAAAGTAAGTCAAAATATCTTCATCAAGCCTGCTTAAAATCTCTATCTTGTAGTTTATGCCTCCTAGATTTATATCATATTGTATGTCTGTTTTATCAAATTTAGACTCATCCATAAAGCCATAAAAAGGCATAACGCGGATTATATCTACCTCTTTTGATAGTGCTTTTGGAAGTGAACTTGCTACATCAGCCAGTCCACCGCTTTTTGCATAAGGAAAAATTTCACTAGAGGCAAAGAGGATTTTCATCTCAAGAGCCTTGCACACTCTTCGGGAGAGACGGGATTGATAGTCATATTTGTTGAAAGCTCAAACCCTCCTAGTCTGTAAATTCTTGGGACTATGTGAAGAGTAAAGCGAAAATTATTTTGTATATGTGAAAGATACTCTTCATTTTCAAAATTTTTATTTAATGGAGCTAGTCTAAAGTAGAGATTATAATCAAACTCTCCTAGCTGTTTGTGAAGTTTTTCAAAAACAGTCTTAACCATAAAAGAGAGATTCTCTAATTCTTGGGAATCGCAAAGTTCCAGTGAAGATATATCTTTTAGCGGTGCGATGGTTACTTCAAAAGGAAAACTGCTCGCAAATGGGCAGTATGCTATAAAATCTCCTATCTCCTCTATAACTCTTGATTCTTTGGATATTTTTTCATTTTCTACGATATCTTGGACTAAGCCTCTACCGTATTTTTTATAGTAGTCAAAATTTCTCTTCAAAAAATCAAGCTCATCTTTTGGCATAACAGGAAGTGCCATTAGTTGAGTATGTGGATGTCTTTGTGTAGCTCCTGAATTTTCTCCGTAGTTTTTAAATATATTCAAATAAATCAATCTTTGATCTCTTTTTAAATCTACAATTCTTTGAATCATACTTTTTAACCAAAGCTCTATATGTGAAGCATCAAGTGTAACTATATCTTTGTCGTGATTGGGTGAGTCTATGAGAACTTCGTGCGCTCCGACTCCTTGGATAGTTTCAAACATGCCTTGCATCTTCGAGCCACTTTGTAACTCGACTTGTACTGCCTTGTAGAGATTGGGTACTACTCTTGTTTTCCAGCCCGGAGTGTTTGGCTGATTGTCCCTTAGGGCATATATCTCACTTGGAGTCATATTTTCATGACCTTCGCAAAAAGGACAGTTCTTTTTACCCATATCTGCCGGGGTCCGTTTGTAAAAATCGGGACGATGAAGTCTCTCAGGGGCTATCAAAACATATTTGTCATTTAGTAAATCCAATCTGATATTAGACATCACTTACCTCTATATTTATAGATATTTCCAAACTTTGCTTAAATGTCGTGCTTAGTATGAAAGAGATTTGTTGATTTACCATGTCATATCCTTTTTCACTTTGCGATATGGTACCTAGTATATACGCACTCATATCAAGCGGAGTATCAAAACTCAAAGTAATCTTTTGCTTTGTAAAATCATCCACTATATCCAAAGTTTTTATACTCTTTAAGTTTAGCCCGTTATCTATAAAATTATCATTAAATGTCACTTTATGAGGGTGTGCAAAGTGTAGATTAAACTCTACTCCGTAGTAAGCGGTATCTTTAAAATCACTCTCACATGTAAAGTCCTGTTTGATTTGGTTTTCTTTGAAAGAGTATCTTTTTGTGATAGTCGTATCATGCTTTTTATCCAGATATATGCCGCCACTCCTGCTGAAAGTTTTACTCTTTTTGTCCAGCTCAAAAGGTTGGTTTGCAAAGTCGCCAAGCTCTCTAAAATTTGCATGTTTGAAGCTTTGCAGGCTAAAAGGTTCATTTGATATATGGTCTATAAATGAGTATTTTAGATGCCAATCAAAGATGAGATTTTCTTTTAATTTTTCATCTATCTTTTCATCCATGTTGTGTATTGTGGCTATCTCGTCATCATTTTTCTTTGTTGATTGTTCGTTTTTTGGATTTAGTATATTTTCGTGGTATGCCTCTTTTCTTCTTTGAAGAGTATTTTGCCAGTTGAATAGTTTTTTCAGCGAGCCAAACTCTACCATTTGGGCTCCGTTTTTTTGTGAAAACATCAAAGAGAGTGAGTTTGTGAGAACTTTAAGCTCGTCATATCCGTCCATATCAAAATCATCTATACTATAGAGAGTCTTTTTGCCAGAAAATTCCTTTTCAAGTCCAAGAAGGTAGCTATAGGCATTGTCTCTTAGGTTTGGAAGGTACAATCCTCCAAAAACTCCGTGCCAAAAAACATCATTTGTTTGGAGTGCATATAGAAGTTCTAGTGATTTTTTGCTCATTTTATCTTGTAGGCGGCTCATGTAGAGCATCCTTTTATGCAGATAATTACTCTCTTTATATTTTATAAAAAAGTTTTTCCAAATACCGCCTTTGATGAAAGCTATACCAATATCTTCAAAATAGTCCAATCCAACATGTTTTTTTAATTTTTCTAACTCTATGGTTTGCTTCTCTTTTAAGCTCCACTCTCCCATCTCGAAGTATGAAGTGTTATTGAGATAGGCAATTCCTTTGGATTTGTTGTTGTCTTTGAACTCTTTAAAGTGTATGGTCTCAATATTTTCATTTTTGATAACAGCTTCTGCGAAGTTTTTTAGCCAGCCTTTTTCATATACCCATTCATGAGTCTTTGGCCAGAGCCCAAACTTTTCTGCATCATCAAATATAATAGCAGCTGAATTTTCACCTCTGTTTTGTTTTTCTATGACTTCTATGGCTTTTTCCACGCTAAAAAATGGAAGAGCATATCTAAGAGCTTCACAAATCGGAAAAAGTGCGAGTTTTTCGCCGCTCTCTTCGGTTTGAAAATATCCGTTCATGTCATCTCTTTTAAAACCGCTACTCAAAAAATGGTAATCATCTATGATAGTAAAGTTTATGTCAGCTTTTTTTAAATCAGGTATGATTGAAGATTCCCAAACTCTTTCGGTCAGCCAAAGTCCTGATGGTGAAGTTTTGAAGTTTTTTTTGATATATCGATTTAGTTTTTTTATCTGATTTACCCTGTCATTTGATGGTATAGAGCTAAGAACAGGCTCATAATAGCCCGCACTTATCCACTCGATAGAGTCGGAATTTGTCAGTTTTTGCAGATTTGCATATATATCGGGATGTTTTGTGACTATTTGCTCTAGCAACCATCCGCTACAATGAAGTGAAAATTTGAACTGCGGATAATCCACCATCGTCTCAAAAAAAGGCTTATAACATTTCTCTATAGCCTCATCGACTGATTCGCCAAAATTGTCAACGGGTTGATGCATATGCACCCCGAAGAGTAGTGACACTTTGTGCATATTTTTCCTTTTTTATAAGTTTGTTTTGTAGCCATTTCGTGAGGCTCAGACCGCAGGGAGGATTTGTCCTCTAAGAAATGGATACAAAACAAACTTATATAAACCAATTTTTACTATAGTCTGTATCGAAATCACAAATTAACTCTCCAAAGCCCGGTAGGGTTTGGATCACTCTTTTGTCTTTGATTAACTCGAAACGAAAGTTTAATCTCTTCTCTTGTAAGCTTTTTTTATCTATCTTTATCTCTAGCCATTTTTGTAAGGCATACTCTATCTTGTATTTTGATTTTATCTTTTTGTGCTCTACATGTAGAGGTATCTTTATATCGGCTTTTATCGGATTTATGATGATATTTAGGCTTTCGCACTCTTTTAAATCTCCGGTATCGGCACAAAATGCGAGATATAGAAAATCACTGTCTTGTCCGTATAAAATCTTTTTAACAGGAGCTCTTACCTTGTCCATCGTTGAAAATAGTTTTGTTTCGTCTATCACTCCGCTTCCGAGCCACTCGAAAAATGAGTCGTGTACGCCGTTTATAGTCGGGCTTATGTATGAGAGAGGAGGTGTGTGAAAATCTCCACTATCTTTTTTCTTTATGATTGGTTTGAAAAGCATACTTGGAGGTGAGATTTGCATAAGATTATAGATGTCAATCAGATGGTTTCTAAAAAGTATATCAAATTCTGCTCCAAAATCGGTATAGTGGTCATCTCCATACCACCAAAACCAATCTGAACACTCTGCGGCTAAAAAGTGCTTTGTTATCTTCTCTTTTGTTTCATCGTTCAAGTTTGATTGATTTTTTTCAAACTCTTTTTTTGTTTCAAATATCAACTCCCAAGCTTTTGTCTTTTCACTATGTCCCACCCAAGTGTTAAATTCACCGTTTATCCAGCTTCCCGGGGCAAGAGTGGGCAGTTCTTTTTTGTCCATATTGAAAACTTCATCCATCGTTACGCTTTTGCACCAGTTGCAACTGCTCAGTTTGCCATATAGCGAGTCAAAGAAATCAAAAGCGTTGTTTTTATAAAATTCCCAAGCATTTTCACCATCAAGTATGACAAAAACTGTGGCATCGCTGTTTTCATCGTGGATGTTTTTAAGAGCACCTGTGAAGTTTTCACTTGCTCTGTTTGCTTCTTGAAATCTGTATGTAAAACCTATCAAATCACTTAGTCCATGGTCTCTAAAACCCATGCACATACCCTTGTAATCATAGGGATAGTAGAGGTTCTCTCTATCGCTGTTTTGCAGGGATTTGAAGAGTATAGCCTCATCGGTGGCTATCCACTTTATACCTTGTTTTTTGAGTAATGCGACACTTTTGGTGTCCACCGCTCCCTCAGCCGGCCAAAAGCCCTCGGGTGTAAATCCAAAGGTCTCTTCAAAAAGTTTTATAGCCAAAGAGACTTGAAGTGAAGCATCCTCTTTCAAGGGCTCGAAAAATTTTGGAAGATTTGTGCTTGGATTTGCTCTTTTTGCATTGTTTATATCTAGCAAAAGCGGCAAAATAGGGTGGTTCAGGGGTGTTGTTGAGATAGAGATAAGACCCTCTACATGTAGAGCTTTATAATAGTCAAATATACCCTTTATAAATCCTTTTAACTCTTCTAAAAGCGCTGTTTTATCGTTGAAATCATAGTTTTTTTGTTTATTTATTAGTCTAGCTACGATTTTGCTGTTTTGTCTAAGATATACACCGCACCATGAGAGTATAAACAGAACTTCCAAATCAAAAAAGTCACCATCACTCAGATACTCTTTTTGATAGAGTGTTGCAAAATGAGGAAGAGGGGAAACCATCGTGTCAAACTGCGCACTTTTACATATCTTTGTCATCCACTCTTTTTGATTAATATCTAGTTCATTTGCACTTTTGTACCATAGATTTAAAAAATAATCATATCGCAAAGGATCATCACAGTATAGCCTTATCTGCTCTATGAGCGGTGGAGTGATGTTAAATGTGGCTTTCATACCCTCGTGTCGGCTCATCATCCACGGCATATCGTAGTAATCTTTGATGGAGTGCAGAAACACCCAAGGCATCTGCATCACTCCGCTGCTATTTCGGTAGTCGGGCTGGTGCATATGCCATATAAAAGCTAAATTCATTTTGCCCAAGAGGCTATCTTTTTGCTGTACTCGTCATAAATTTTATTTGCCGATGCCTCATCCCTTGCTTGAATGTAGATATTTAAGTGGTTGCTATATTGATCTGGTATCATCAAAACCCAGTCGGTTTCATTTTTCCAAATCTTAACTCCATCTACAGTTGATGCTTTTTCCCCCTTGGAGTCCTCTAGGAATTTTCTCATCATTCTTCCTTTGAGGGCTTGAGTGCACTCTATCTTTTTGCTAGAGAAGTGAAAATCATCTATTATTTTTACTAAGCTTGAGATTTTGAGGCAATGACAACTAAGCATCTCCATAATTTTAAGACTAGCATACATCGCATCTCTTGTTACTCCAAACTCACTAAATGCAAAATTTCCATCAATTGTGGCTATGAGGTCATACTCTTTTAATTTTTGTGCATCAAAATTTGAGTATTTTCCTCTCTCTATTTCCAAGTTTTCAAATTCAATCATGTCAGGTGCCCATGTTGGCAAAAATACTTTTAGTTTTTTTTCTGTCTTTTCCATATTTAACAGATATAAAACGCTCAGTAAGCCTTTTATTTTGTCTAAAACTTCCCCATTATCAGCTATAAGCAAAAGTCTTTGAGCATTTGGATAGATTATGATTCCTAAATCATATTCTAGGCTCTTGACAATGTTTGAGATATTTGATTTGGCGCGGTTTTCTAGGATTTTTATATTTGAGAGTTTTTTTTCATCATAATAGGCACTTAAGACTATATTTTCAACCCCTAAATCATTTAAAAGTGCAGGAAAAATATCTGCTGTACTTCCGTGCATAACATCAATGGCTACTTTAAATCCGCCGCATTTTATGATGCTGTGGTCTATCTTTTGCTCTATCTCTTTTATGTATTTTTTTGTTTCATCCTCTCTTGAAGGCTCACATATCTGTCCTATCTTTGTATAGTCAACTCTTCTAAAATTTTCTGTAAAAAATGCTTTTTCAACCCCTTTTATGGAGCTTGAGTCTATCCTAAGGGCTTCCTCATCAAAAAGTGTGATTTGTGAACTTGTTGTGTCCACGATGTCTCTTTTGAAGTGAGCTCCACCCATCAGTTTTGGATCTCTATATATGAGATATCTTAAGATTGAAGGCGGCACACTTTTCATATCTACCACATTTATTCCCGCACTGAGCAGACCACCTAAAAATGCTCTTTTTAACATTCTAGTGCTTTTATCTTTGTCCCTTCCTACTACTACATGCGAGCCTATAGGAAGTTGAGAGGCAAATGCTTCTGCTAGTTTTGTTGCCATTTCACAAGAGAGTTCTACATTGCTTTTTCCAGAGACACTGCCGTTTTCAAATATGGTATTTTTATATCTGTTTCCAAGCACTAAAGAGCGGCTGACTATGGAGGCTGGTTCAATCTCTTTGTCGGGCCAAATAGTAACATCTTGTTCAAATGTTGCGAGTTCACCTACTACGCAGCCTTGTGCAAGGATGAGACCCGCTTTTGCTGTGACATTTTTACCTATTACATTATTATAACAGATGACACAACCATCAAATTTTGCGTTTTTCCCTATCAATATATCGCTCCACAAAACAGAATTTCTGATATTGCTGTCTTTTTCTATGGATACATTGTTGCCTATGACTGTATTGTTTAGTTTTGTATTTTTTCCAAGTATTACATTTTTACCTAAAACTACAGTGCCGATAATCTCTATGCTTTTGTCTAAATTGTAAGGTTCGTCACTATATAAAACTCCATCAGGAAATTGTGTTTTTATGCCGGGAATTTTAAATTTTACCCTTTTGTTTAGTATGTCATCATAAGCTTCTCTATAGCTATCGGGATTTCCGACATCTCTCCAGTAGCCTTTAAGACTATAGCCCATCAGCTCTATACTGTTTTCCATGAGTTTTGGAAAAAGATCTTTGGCAAAGTCAAAATTTTCGCCCTTTGGTATGAAGTTTAAGATTTCAGGTTCTATGATGTATATACCTGTATTTATGGTATCGCTAAATACTTCACCCCAGCTTGGTTTTTCTAAAAATTTTTCTATGATATCATCATTATTCGCGATAACTACACCAAATTGGAGTGGATTTTCTACCGAAGTAAGACCGATAGAGAGTTTTGCTCTATTTTCTGTGTGGAAATCAAAAAGTTTTTGAAAATCAAAATCAGTAACCAAATCACCACTGATGATGATAAAATTTTCATTTCCAATCAATTCTTGAGCTAATTTTACCGCCCCAGCCGTGCCGTAGTCATCATCAGGTGTGACATAACTGATTTTTATACCAAGATCACTTCCATCTTTAAAATACTCTTTGATGATATCGGGTTTGAAGTACAAAAGTACGATAAATTCTGTTATACCAAGATCTTTTAGCATCATCATAGTATGTTCCATCATCGGCCTATTCACGATAGGTAACATCGGTTTTGGACAAGAGTGTGTTAAGGGCTGAATCCTAGTTCCAAATCCCCCTGCCATCACTACTGCTTTCATTTTATATCCCCTTTCAGAGGGGCAAAGCCCCTCTAAAATTCCTCGCGACTAAAGCTTCACTTTTGGTGAGAGTACACTATCTTTACATCACTAAAGCTAAGGCTATCGCCTAGAATTTATCTATTTCTTATTTGACTTAAAATTCCTCGCACTAAAGCTTCACTTTTGGTGAGAGTACACTATCTTTACATCACTAAAGCTAAGGCTATCACCTAGAATTTCTTGATTTTTACCAATATCTTAAACTTTTAGTACTGAGTTTTGTGAATTAAACGGCGACATTATTTTTTGGGTGCTATCATCACATATCCATTTGCCGTCATCTAATATATATCCAAACTCATAACTGTTATTTGAGTCCATGACTTTTGTTATGTAAAACTCACCATTTTTCTTTTTTTTCATGGTTTCGTCTTTCCATCCGTTCCACTCACCTGAAATTTTCATTGATTGAGCATTTTTTGGTAAAATTGTAAAAGTGACCCAAGATTTTTTGCTTTTTTTTGTGATTTTTATCATTTTTTCCTCCAATATTTTAAGCATACCCCATTATAGCTAATATAAAATATAATTTAAATAACAAAAATATATATAAAGAATGTTTTTAGGAGATTGGGTGGGCACTATGTGTGCCCTTTAGTGTTTTTTAGAGATTGTTCTCTTTTTTATATTCCATTATCATAGCATACGCTTCATCTTTGAGCTTTAGCTTCTCTTTTTTTAGCGTATCAAGTTCTGCCGCATCCAAAAAATCTCTTCCTGCATCTACATCACTTATCTTTTTATCAAGTTCATTGTGTCTCTCAAAAATTTTGGCAAAGTGAGCATTTTTTGTTTTTATTTCAGATATAGTTTCTCTGTACTCGTGTAGCATATTTTCTCCTTGTTAATTTTTCGTATTTTAGCCTATGTTTGCTTTAAGTTCTATAATCTGCATTTATCTCTACATATTTGTAGCTTAAATCACAACCATAAGCAGTATATGAAAAGTCTCCCATATTTAGATTGCAGGTTATTTTAAAGGACTCATTTTTCATGACTTTGGCCGCTTTTTGTTCTGTTTGCTCATCTAAAACAGGATGCTCTTTTGAATAAACCAAAACAGAATCATAGTATATCTCTAGATTTTCTTCATCGCAAGTTGTTCCTGCTGCTCCTATGGTTGAGGCAATTCTACCCCAGTTTGGGTCTTCTCCAAAAAGTGCGGTTTTTACCAAGAGTGAATTACTCAAAGCTTTTGCGGCTTTGCTTGCTTCTTGTTTGTTTACTGCTCCATTTACTTCAAATGCTACAACTTTATTTGAGCCTTCGCCATCTTTGAGTATCATAAGGCTTAGGTTTTTTGTGATAAATTTTAGTGCTTCACCAAATGCTGTTTTATCATATGCGCTTTTTTTACCGTTTGCTAGAAGCAAGACAGTATCGTTTGTAGATGTATCACCATCTACGCTTATCTTGTTAAAAGACTCTTTTACGGACTCGCTTAGCAGTTCATCCATATCATTTTTTGGTATATTTGCATCTGTTGTTATGAAACAAAGCATAGTAGCCATAGCTGGGTTTATCATTCCGGCACCTTTGCAGATGCCAGCTATATGAAAATACTCACCGTTATCTAATTCAACTCTCAAACAGAGCTCTTTTGCAAAACTGTCAGTTGTCATTATGGCTTGCGAGCAGTTGTTTGAATTTTTTGAACTAAAATCAAATCTGTTCGCAGCAGAGATTATCTTTTCTTTATCTAATGGGTATCCTATGACTCCGGTTGAACTCATGATTGGATTTGTCAACTCTATGCTATCTATATTTTCAAAGATAAAATCTATATCATCTATGCCTTTTTGACCTGTGATAGCATTTGCATTTTTTGAGTTCATTAGTACAAAATTTGTTTTAAAATTTTTTGGATATCTATTGAAGTGTCTTATGGGAGCTGCTTGGAATTTGTTTGTTGTAAAAACTGCACTCACATCGCACTCTTTTTCACTTCTTATAAATGCAACATCTAATGCCCCATCTTTTTTAAATCCGGCACTTATGCCACCACTAAAAAAGCCATCTACATTGTCTATTCCGTTTTTTAGTGAAATTAGTTCAAACATACTTCAGCTCCTCTGGTTTGTATCTATTTTTGATGATATTTTTTGCATCTCTTATCCCTTTGCCGGTGCCTATCAAAAGTAGTTTTGAACTGCTCATGATTAGTGTATCTCCTTTTGGCATAGGTGTAAATCTTCCATTTGCCTCTTCCATACCAACTATGCTCACATTTGTCATCTCTCTTATGTGTGCCTCTCTTATCTTTTTGTATCTCAGCCATGAAGTTTCGGGGATTTCTACCTCTTCCATGTCTATGGGAATGTCTCGCCTATAAAGTATATTTTCAAGCATATTTTCCATATCTGGTCTTACGCTCATGGAGCTTATCCTTTGAGCCATCAGTTTTGTTGCAGATACCACGCTATCGGCTCCTAGCTTTTTGAGTTTATTTATGTCATTTACATTGTTTGCTTGTGACATTATAAAGTATGGCTTTTTTAGTCCAAGTTCTTTTTCAAAGAGTCTAGTAGTTGCGATTTGAGCTATATTGTCAGCTAGATTTACACTTAGTGTTATCAAGCCTTTTGCACTTGAAAGACCTGATTTTAAAAGTGCTACTTCTGTATGGGGTTCTTCTTGCACAAAGTGTGGATATTTGTATTTTTCAGCGATTTTGTCTAGGTTTTCATCAGGTGCAATAACAACGAATGGAATATGATTTTCTCTGAATTGTTTTGAGAGTTCTATGGTGTATTCATTGTGATAGCAGATTACAAAGTGGTTTTTTAGACGAGCTATTTTATATAACATTTGACGCTCCTTAAATATTCTGACAAAATTTCCCTTGTTTAATACCTCTACTAAGATACCAATAGAAAAAGAAAATACGCCAAATCCGAGTATTATGAGGGTGATAGTGAAGATTCTCCCACCTTCCGAGATGGGTGCAATCTCTCCAAACCCGACTGTAGTAAAGGTGATACCGGCTTGATATATCGCATCGCTTAGGGAAAAATCATCAATTATGATATATCCTAGTGCTCCTAGCATAATCATAAATACCGTCAATATAAGAGGAAGACGGAAAGGTTTTAGTTCTTGGTAGAGTTTTGTATCTAAATTAATCGCGGGGACTTTTCTATCACTCCAATGCAAAAGCTTTTTGATTTTTTGAAGTAAAGACACTTAAGTCACTTTGATCCCCGGTTTTTGGGGTAAAATTAAGCGTTTTTCTTCATTGTACGAAGCGTAGAAGCAGCAACTTTTATCTTTTTTGTTGTGCCGTCTTCGAGTGTAACTCTTACTGTTCTTAGATTTGGAAGAAATCTTCTTTTTGTTTTATTGTGAGCATGACTTACATTGTTTCCAACCATAGGTCCTTTGCCGGTTATTGCGCATCTTTTTGCCATTTTGTATTCCTTGAGTGTATTATTATTACTTTTGGTTGCGGTAATAAGGACGACATTATACCAAAAATTTATAAAGGTTTTATGAAATTAACGATAGAATCTAAAAATTTCTAAAAATAAGGATATTCTGTTGCTTCATAAATATGATATCGATAGATATTTAGACTCTATTCCCCCAATTCCTAAAACTATAAAATCTACTCTTTTATATCTAGACAAAGCAGATATGCTTCAAGCTGCAAATATCGCCAAAGAAGATGTTGTTTTTGTTGAGTATCTTTCAGATGTGGTAAACAAGCCTATTTTTGGATTTAGGGATGAAATTAGAAATGTAAATCAAATTTTTGGAATCTTAGGACTTAATCGTGCCAAACAGATGATTTATAGTTATTATATGCAGATCATTTTACCTAAGAAATGGGAAGTTTTTGATTTTTCAAGTAAAAAATTTCAAGATTTGCAAGCAAATTTGATGATACAATGGAGCAAAATTTTAGATGCTTTGGCAATTCAAAACAGAGATCTTGAACACAGTATCACCCTCATACCGGCCTCTTTGATTGTTTGTGAAATGCTGTTTCGAGATATAAAAGATACTATATCCTTATTGCGAGACACAAAAGAGATAACCTATGATGCGATACTCTATAAAATGTCAGGATATAGACTCTTGGATGTGGTCGAAAAGATTGCAAAAAAATGGGAGTTTAAAAAGAGTACTGCAGTGTTTGTAAAGAGTGCTTTAGGGTCTGAGTCAAAGAGAGAAATAGACATATATCTAAGACTGTTGTTGAGCTACGAGATGAGCAAGCCATATATCATCGACAGTGGGCTAAATGACTTTTTTGATTTTTCACTTGATTTTAAAGAAAAAGATATAAGCAAATTTCAAAGTATAATCGATATGGAAATTTGATATGAAGCCAATAATCAAAAATAGTGTTGCGATTTTTCATCCAAGTGGATTTTTGGATGGAAATAATGCTATGACGATTATAACAGGTGCGGATGAAAATGAAATCATATCAAAAAGACCTGACGCGATTTTTGTCTCTTTGCAAAAAATTATATTTTTCAACAAAAAAGGCATAGCATACTTAGCTGATAGATTAACTTTTTTGAAAAATGAGTGTGTAGCATTTGTGGGTTTTTGTGATTATGATAAAAAAAAGTATAACTCCATTTTGGATATGTTTACAGATGATATAAATTTTTCATTGGTGCAGAGTGAAGATTTGGTATTTTTGTTTGCGGGTACTAAAAATGTGGACTCCAAAAGTATCATCATATACTCAGATGATCACAGCCAAAAAAATCAACTAGCCATGGCATTGATAGAGAGAAAACTAGATGTCAAAATCGCAAAAGATGAGGTCGAATTTAAAAAAGATAGGAAAAACTTTGATTTTATCGTCGAGCACTCTTACATAGGTAATATAGAGAAAAAAGTATCTGTTTTTATCAAAAACAATATCATTATTTATACGCTAAAGGGTTTTATTGATTCTGATATAATAAACACATTTGATATGAGATATCACAGAAACTCCATAAAAGTTGGTTTTAGGATTTTTTGTTTTGATGTATCTGATGTGTCATCTATAAATATCCATGGAGCAAATTTTTTATCAAAACTTTCAATCGAAGGTGCCGAATTTGGTGTGAGTATCGTAGTGTGCGGACTTCATTCAAATAAAATAGCAAAGATTTTAACTCAGGACTTAGAAGATGCGGGCATATTGCTTTATGAAGATTTGAAGAGCTTTTTTAGTGATGAAGATATCGTCGGGCAGACAGGTATAGAGACTCAAAAAATGGTTAAAAAGGTCAACATAGATAAAAAGATTATCTCCATATTGCCCACCGTTATAGAGGCAACAGTTCATACCGTAGAAGTTTTATCAGATAAAAAACCGAACAAACAAAATGTAAAAATCAAAAAACTACATATGGAAAAAGAGGATGATTTTTTGATATCCATAGTGGGTATGTATGGTGGAGCCGACGCTGTTTTGATGTTGGTCATGGATAGACAAGATGCCGAGGATGTATGTAAAATCTTATTGGTAGATGAGTTTACACAAGAAGATTTATTTGACTCATTTAGCGAGTTTGCAAGTGTGATAAGCGGTAAGATTGTGCAAATACTAAAGAGTAAACATATAGATGTAGAAGTTACAATGCCAAGGATATTTGATAAAATATCAGAGGTGAAAAAACTGGAGAACACCAACAATGGTGTTCAAGTAGATTTTAAAATTAAAAACAGAGATATGATTATATTTTTAACAAGATAAGGGAGTAGTTTAAGATGATGGTAGCACCAAGTATTTTGTCTGCTGATTTTGGCAGGCTTAATGATGAGATTAAGGCGATATGTGAAGCAGGATGTGATTTTGTGCATGTAGATGTGATGGATGGGCATTTTGTACCAAATATGACCATAGGACCGGTAGTTGTAAGTGCAGTTGCAAAGGTAGCGACAAAACCGCTTGATATTCATTTGATGGTCGAAAACAACACTTTTTTTGTAGAGCTATTTGCCCCTTTAAAACCGGAGTTTATCTCTTTTCATATCGAAGAAGAGAAGCATCCGCACAGACTTATACAAAAAATCAAAAGCTATGGCATAGGAGCTGCTGTTGTCTTAAATCCTCATACGCCTCCTTCTTTAGTAGAGTATCTTTTGGAAGATTTGGATATGGTTCTTCTGATGAGTGTAAATCCCGGATTTGGTGGTCAAAAGTTCATATCGTCAGTCTACCAAAAAGCAAAAAAACTAAGAGAGATGATAGATGCAAGAGGTTTGAAAACTCTCATAGAAGTCGATGGGGGAGTTAATGATACAAATGTTAAAGAGCTAAAAAGTGCAGGTGTGGATATGGTGGTGGCAGGAAATTATGTGTTTGGAAGTTCATCATATAAAGATGCGATAAGTAGTTTAAAACAGTGATGCCTAGAGTAAAGATATGTGGAATTACAAATCTTAAAGATGCTTTAAGTGCCGTAGAGTTTGGTGCAGATGCTTTGGGGTTTGTCTTTTATGAAAAATCGCCTAGATACATTGAGCCGAGCATGGCAAAGATCATAATAGAAGCGCTTCCTCCATTTGTGGAAAAAGTAGGTTTGTTTGTAAACACAACGGCATCTAAAATAAACTCTACATGTAGAGAGGCAAATATAACTTTAGCCCAAATTCATTTTGATGCACAAATTGATCTTTACAAAGAATTGAAGTTACCACATATAAAAGTTGTAAGAGTGGCGAAGAAAGAAGATTTGCAAAGATATAAAAATGAGTACAGACTTGTAGATGCTTTTGTACAGAGTTATGGTGGCGAGGGGAAAAGAGTGAATCTTAGCTGGTTTGATGGGCTTGATTGTTCTCAAATTATCTTAGCCGGCGGGCTTGATGTCCAAAATTTAGAAGAAGCAAAAAAGTATGATTTTTATGGTTTTGATGTTAGCAGTGGAGTAGAAGAGAGTAAGGGCAAAAAAGATAGACAGAAGATAAAAGATTTTATACAAAAGGCAAAAAATTGAAACAGTTTGACTCTATAGTTGAAAAGATAAAGCAAAAAAAGATAGACAAAGAGGGTTTTATTCAAGAGTTGGAGAGTATCAAATCTTTGGAAGATATAGATGTAAGAGATTTTGAAAACTTGAGACTTTTAGGACTCCCGATAGTATCTTGCGAGGAGGATATATATATAGAGACTTCAAATACTCTCATAAAAGACCAAAAATTTTGCATAGTTGATATAGAGGCAAACGGAAGCAAACCAAACGAGTTTCAAATCATAGAAATTGGTGCTGTTATGGTGCAAAATGGCGTGGAGATAGATAGATTTGAAAGTTTTGTTTATGCTGATTTTCTTCCCGAATCAATCACAATTTTGACAGGAATTACACTTGAAGACCTTAAAGATGCCCCATCTGTAGGTTTTGTATTGGAGCTTTTTAGACTCTTCTTGGGAGATGCTGTTTTTGTAGCTCACAATGTAAATTTTGATTATAATTTTATATCAGCTTCTATGCAAAAAGTTGGATTTGGACCATTGTTAAACCGAAAATTATGCACTATAGAGCTTTCAAGGAAGTGCTTTATGGCACAAAAATATGGTCTTGGCTTTTTGATGGAGTTCTTTGATGTCTCTTTTGGAGAGCAACACAGGGCTTTGGTGGATGCTAGGATGGCGGATTATGTTCTCAAGCAGTGCTTTTCAACTTTACCAAGTGAGATAAAAACAACTGAAGAACTTATAGAATTTTCAAGACCGCCAAAGAAAAAGAAAAAGAAAAAAATATCTCATAAAGATTGCTAAAGATAAGAATCCTTAAATTTTACATAATTTTGTGCGGATAGATATAAGGATTCTACTTCTTCATCACTTAGTTCTCTTATGACTTTTGCAGGGCTTCCCATGATGAGTGAACGGGGTGGAAAAATCTTATTTTGAGTAACAAGTGAGCCTGCTCCAACTAAAGACTCTTGTCCTATGATAGCACCGTCTAATATGGTTGTGCTCATTCCAATCAAGCAGGCATTGCCAACGACGCAGCCATGAAGCATCACTTTGTGACCTATGGTAACATTGTCGCCTATATAGGTTGAGTGACCATCGCTTTTATCCTCTTTTGTATAATGAGTTACATGTACCATACTTAAATCTTGAATGCTTGTATTTTTGCCGATATGTATAGAGTTAACATCTCCTCTTATAACTGTTCCAAACCATACAGAGCTGTTAACTCCAATCTTTACATCACCGATTATGTCGGCACTTTGGGCTATGAAAACATCTTTTTGTATCTCTGGTTTTATACCTTTGTATTCTAAAATCACTCAACTCTCCTTAAACAGTTTTTTGGCTAGTTTGTCTGCTTTGCTTGTGTTCGTGTCTTTTCTTAGCGTGTTAAAGATTTTGTTTATATAATCACCTAAGATTTTTTGTGAATTTATCACTTTTTGACCCATAACTTCTACTCTTTCGTAACTCCCATCATTTTGTAGTTCCCATGCTAAGTAGTTGTCGTTTAATTGAAGTTGAAGTATTTCTAAAAGTTTCTCTTGGAGAGGTTTTTCTACGATAGGAGTCATAAGTTCCAGCCTTCGCTCAAGATTTCTAGGCATCCAATCTGCACTAGATATGAACATGCTAGGATCTGAATTTCTAAAATAAAATATCCTTGCATGTTCTAAGTATCTTCCGACTATCGATATAACTCTGATATTTTCGCTAATCCCTTTAATACCCGGTTTTAAACAACAAATTCCACGGATTATCAAGTCTATATTTACGCCATTCATGGAGGCATTATAGAGTGCTTTTATGACATCACTGTCAACAAGAGAATTCATTTTGGCGATTATCCTTCCCTCTTCGCCTTTTATAGTTTCATTGTTTATCATGGCAAGCAGTCTTGGTTTTATCTGGGTTGGAGACATGCTTAGCGTTTCTAATTTTTGGTTTTTTGAGAATCCTGAGAGTATATGAAAAAAGGTGGTAGTATCTTTTGTAAATTCATCTTTACATGTAAAGTAGCTGACATCTGTATATATCTTGGCGGTTGCGCCATTATAATTACCTGTTCCTAGATGCATATAAAATTTTAACACTCCATCTTCTTGACGGATGATTTGTGTAATTTTTGCATGCACTTTGAATCCGGTGATACCATATATCACATGAGCGCCTGCCTGCTCTAGCGCCCTTGCCCAATGCAGGTTGTTTTCCTCATCAAATCTTGCTTTTAGCTCAACCATGACAGTCACTTGTTTGCCGTCATTTGCAGCATCTATGAGTGCTTGTATGATTTGAGAATTTTTTTCCACCCTGTATAGTGTCATGCGAATGGATATGACTTTTGTATCTTTTGCTGCTTCTTTGATGAGTCTAGTAAGTGGTTCAAAACTCTCATAAGGATGATAAAGCAAGATATTGTGTTTTCTTATGGTTCTAAAAATAGACTCGTTTTTATTTAGAGGTGGCAAAATCTTTGGATTATAAGGTGCAAGTGTGAGTTGTGAGAAATGTTTGTTTCCAACTATCTCCCAAAGTGCTCCAAGGTTTAGCGGAAGATTGTAGCTGTATATATCTTTTGCGTTTATATTCATATGAAAATTCAAAAACTCCAATATATCAGGATCTGCTTCATCTTGTATATCTAGTCTGACAAAAGCACCTTTTCGTCGAAGCTTTAAACCTTGTTCCATGATGAGCATAAAGTCATCTGCTTCCTCTTCTTCTATGACTATATCTGCATTTCTTGTTACTCTAAAAGCCGCACTTGAGATGAGTTTGTAGCCGGGAAATATATCTTCAACATGCTCATGAACTATCGATTCTATCGGTACATAGTGATTGTCATTGACTTGAAAAAATCTAGGAAGTACCCTTGTTATCCTTATCATGCCGTATTTGTATTTTTCATCATTTATGCCATCACTTAACTTGACGGCAAGAGAAAAGCTGAGATTGTTTAGATGTGGAAAAGGGTGTGTTGCGTTGACTGCTATGGGAATGATAACAGGGAGTATATTTGAGAAAAAGAATTCATCCGCTTTCTCTTTTAGCTCATCATCTAGCTTACTATAACTCTTTATAAAAAGCTCTTTTGATTCAAGTTTATTTATTATTTCATGATATGTATCTTGAAGTATCTCTTTTTCATGGTTTAGATATCCTCTTATCTCCGTGAGTTGGTCGAGTGGAGTCATCTTGTCGATACCTGTTACTATGACACCTGCATTGTAGAGTTGTTTTAATCCTGCAACTCTTATCATGTAAAATTCATCTAAGTTTGTGGAGTATATAGCTAAAAATTTTAATCTTTCCAAAAGAGGAAGTTCTGTTTTTCTGGCTTGTTCCAGCACTCTTGTGTTAAATTTTAACCACGAAAGCTCTCTGTTTATAAAGTATTTTGGTTCGTTTAAATTTGCCATTTTGACTCCTTCATAATAGTATTATAACAAAAAACAGTTATAATTTTCTAAGCTTTGCTATCTCATCTCTTAGTTTTGCTGCTTTTTCAAACTCTAACTCTTTTGCTGCTTGGTGCATTTTTGCGCTCAACTCTTTTATGATCTCTCTTTTTTGACTTGGCGGGATTTTATCTTTTTTGTCATATCTGTTGAAAATTTCACCAAGGTCTTCTACTTTTAGATTTTTATCTAGTCCTCTTTTTGTCGAAGTTGGGGTGATATTGTGTTTTTTGTTGTACTCTTCTTGTATCTCTCTTCTTCTTAGCGTGGTTTTGATGGCTTTTTCCATGGAGTTGGTAATTTTTTTGGCAAACATCACCACCCTTCCATTTATATTTCTAGCAGCCCTTCCCATAGTCTGTGTTAGACTCGTTTCGCTTCTTAAAAAACCCTCTTTATCAGCATCAAGTATGGCTACAAGTGAGACTTCAGGCAAATCAAGTCCCTCCCGAAGAAGGTTTATGCCCACAAGCACATCAAACTCTCCGAGTCTCAATGCTCTTATGATTTGATTTCTCTCTATCGCATCTATATCAGAGTGCATATATTTAACTTTAAGTCCTAGCTCATTGTAATATCTGCTTAACTCTTCTGCCATCTTTTTAGTTAGGACTGTTACTAAAACCCTCTCATCTTTTTTTATCACTTCTTTGATGAGGTCGTAGAGTTGTTCGACTTGATTGTCGCTGTCAAGTATCTCAACCTCCGGATCGAGCAAACCTGTCGGTCTGATGATTTGCTCAGCTACATTCTCTTTTGATAGATTCAGTTCTAACTCATTCGGAGTGGCAGAAACAAAGAGAAAATGGGGAGCTTTATTGATATATTCATCAAACATGAGAGGTCTGTTATCAAGTGCACTAGGAAGCCTGAAGCCATACTCTACAAGCACCTCTTTTCTACTTCTATCTCCTGCATACATGCCTCGAAATTGCGACAGACTTACATGTGACTCGTCCACGATGACAAGATACTCTTTGCCCATAGACTCAAAATAATCAAACAAAGAAAATGGAGTCTCTCCCTTTTTTTTACCGGTAAGATATCTGGCATAGTTTTCAACGCCTTTACAAGCTCCTGTGGCTTGAAGCATCTCTAAGTCAAACTCAACTCTGCTTTTAAGTCTTTGGTACTCTACTAATCTATCCTCTTTTTTTAGAAATGCCAATCTCTCGTCTAGTTCCTCTTCTATCATCTTTATGGCATTTTGCAGGCGGTTTTGCCCGACTATAAACTGACTCGCTGCATAAATCACAACTTTTGAGACATCTTTGATTTTTTTGTTGCTGATAACTTCAAAATAGTAGATACTCTCTATCTCATCGCCAAAAAACTCTATCCTTATAGCTTCATCTTCACTATATGCCGGATGTATATCTATAACATCGCCATTTACCCTAAAACAGCCTCGCTCAAAAAATGTATCGTTTCTTTTGTATCCCATATCCACAAGTTGAAGCAGGAGCTTTTTTTGATTTATCTCTTGTCCTGTTTCAAGAGCTTGAACCATGCTCTTGTACTCATCAGGATCACCCAAACCATAGTTTGCCGAGACGGAAGCGACACAAATCACATCATCAAAGCTGAGCAGACTCGCAGTCGCGCTAAGTCTTAGTCTCTCTAACTCTTCGTTTATGGAGCTGTCTTTTTCTATGAAAAGATCTCTTCTTGGTATATATGCCTCGGGCTGATAGTAGTCATAGTATGATATAAAATACTCCACATGATTTTTAGGAAAAAAACCTTTAAACTCACTATATAGTTGGGCCGCAAGAGTTTTATTGTGAGTCATGATGAGAGTCGGCATCTGCAACTCTTGTATAAGATTTGCCATAGTAAAAGTTTTCCCGCTTCCGGTGACACCTATAAGCGTTTGATAACGATTGCCTTTTTTTAAAGAGCTTGAGAGTTTTTTTATAGCCTTAGGTTGGTCGCCTGTGGGTGAAAATGTAGAGTTTAATTGAAATTTTGTCATACAAGAATTATATCTTAGATTTGTAAAAAATGGTACAATTGTAAAAAACTTTTATTGCAGGAGTGAAAGTATGCTATCTAAAAATCAAATTCTTTCATATTTTAAAAAGTATAAAAATGAAAATAGAGATAAGTTTTATATAAATAAAATAGGTATATTTGGCTTTTTTGCAAGAGATGAGCAATCAAAAGATAGTGATATAGATAAAACATTGTAAATTTGAAAAAGGGGATGTTATGACTCTAGGTGATTTAGTGATTGATGTTGTTGACAAGTTGGATTATCCGCCACTTTTAAAGCAAATTTCAGATAAACTAGAAGAGGCGAACAGACAGTAGAAAGTAGTTGATATGTTATCTCTTGGAGACTTGTGTGAGGCTCGTGAGCAAAGGGAGGATTTGCCTCTAAGCAAGTCTCCAAGAGATAACATATCAAATTTATACTTTTTTTGTTACAATAATGCTTGGAATAAAAAGTTGACCTTACACACTTCTTCTCGAAAAGTCCTGCTTTTCGCAAGCTTTAGGGGGTTGTAGGGACTTTAGTCCCTGCCATTATAATGAGCTTTGCTCATTATAATGGATTAAGATTAAAAAAGGAGCTATTATGCAAACAGTTCAAATCGATATAAATGATGATGAATTTAATGCATTTTTAACCATAGTTAAAAGCTTGAAAAGTGATATTGTAAAAAATATTAGGACAAGAGAGGACATATTGGATATTGAGTCTATTGAAGAATTTAGCGAGGATTATATAGATATACAAGAGACAAAAAAAGAGAATAATATAAAATATACCATTAACGAAGCAAAAGAGAAACTTGGTTTATAGATGCAGATAAAAATAGATGATAAAGCTATAAAAGACCTTGCTAAAATAGATAAAAAAGAGGCTGTAAAAATTTTTGAAAAAATTGAAAAATTAAAAGACTTTCCAAGAGTTTCAAATTTTAAAAAGCTTGTCAATTTTAATCCGCCTTTTAGATTGAGGGTTGGCAGTTATAGAGTTTTATTTGATGTAGAAGATTCAATGATAATGGTCTATAGGGTAAAACACAGAAAAGATAGTTATAGGAGTTGAGATATGTTTAGTGAAGAGTTTACGGTTAGTAAATTGGTGGAGAAGGTAAGTGACCTGTTGAAAAGATTTGAGGATATGAAGGTGCAAAATGAGGCACTTAGGCAAGAAGTTGTGACTCTCAAAGCGCAAAATGAAGCAAAAGATGCACAGATTTTTAAACTTCAAGAGGATTTGACTACAAAAAATATAGAATCTGACGATATACTTGGCAAGATAGAGGAAGTGCTCAGAAGATGAGCAAATTGTCGCTCCAAGTAGGTGCAAAAGATTTTGATATCAAACTCGATGAGGGGTTTTATGATTTTTTTATCGAAGATTTTAAGAAAGTTTTCGATGATAAAAAGAGCATAGAAGTCAGAGAACTTTTGAGGGCGTATGTCCAAAAAAGCTACGATGAGTACCAAGATAGAGAAAAAATCAAGCAACTATATGAGAGTATCGAAAGATTTTAAGTAGATATTTAACTTAATTTGACTAAAATCTAACTTAAGGTTGATAAGTGTATCAATCAAAAAAAATTTAAAAGGAGTAAACCATGAAAAAGGGTTTTACTATGATTGAGTTGATCTTCGTGATCGTTATTATTGGTATATTGGCAGCAGTTGCCATTCCAAAATTGTCAGCAACAAGAGATGATGCAAAGATTGCAGCAGCAGCTAGTGAGGTAAGTACGGCAGTAAGTGACATAGGTGCTTATTATACTGCACATGGCGAATTTTCAACATTAGGTACTATGACAAATGTAGTATTTTATACAACTAGTGGTGGTTCTACTGATGCAAATGTTACTGATTTGAATGGTACTTCAGTTTATTATAATGCTCCTTCAGGTAATGGTTGTCTAAAATTTACAGGAAGTACAACAGATGGAAATTTAACTGTTGCTGATGTAAGTAGTACTAAGTCAATTTGTACTGGTTTGCAAAAAGCAGTAAAAAAATTAGTAATGGTGCACCAATTTGGTGGTTCTTCAGTTAGTTTTTAACTAAATAATTAGAATTACACACAAGATTTTTTCTTGTGTGTAATTTTGTCTAGGATTACTTTGAAAAATCTATCAAACAAACTCGCTTTTACTATGATTGAGCTCATCTTCGTCATAGTTGTTATCGGAATTTTATCAGCTGTAGCTATACCCCGTCTTGCAGTTACTCGTGATGATGCCATACTTGTCAAAGGCAAAAGTCAAGTAGCAGCGATAAGAAGTGGAATAGTCATGCAAAAATCAAAAAATCTTCTCAAAGGAGATACAGCAGGAGGGAATTATTATCCTGCCGCGTTAGATGACGACAATAATAACACGCTATTTTGGTTTAGCGATGGAAATACTTCAAATATCCTAGAAACTCCAATTTATGCTAAAGATTCAGATGGACATTGGACTGAGACAAATAGTACAAGATATACATTTCATCTAAATAGTGGAAATGTACCATTTAAGTATAAACCCACTACTGGTTCTTTTGATTGTCACGATTTAACTAAAGCAACTCCGCCAACTCGAGTATATCAAAATTGCAAAGACTTAACAGAATAATTTGAAATCTTACTACCTTGTTTCTCTTTTAAATTCTCCACTAACCCCTTTGACTTATCAAAGTGAGTATGAACTAAAATCAGGCAATATAGTAGAAGTTACACTAAACTCAAAAACTAGATTTGGTGTTGTGGTGTCTAAAGTCTTAGAGCCAACTTTTACATGCGAAGAAATTTTGAGTGTGAAAGATGAATTTTATACAGGGCAAACTCTCTCTCTAGCCAAATTTATCAGTGATTATTATGTGTGCTCATTAGGCGATGCACTGAAGCTCTTCGTGCCAAGTAGCAAAAATCAAATCTTCTTAAATGCAAATATACAGACAAATATCATATTGTCACCCGAGCAGACAAAAGCTTATGAATTTATCCAAAAAAAGAGTCGAAGCTTACTCTTTGGAGATACCGGAAGCGGAAAGAGCGAGATATACATCAAGTGTATAGAAGATTGCATAAACGGTGGTAAAAACGCGATATTTTTGATGCCTGAAATCGGACTTACTCCACAAATGAAAAAGAGACTCAAAATTGTATTTGGTGATATGGTAGCGATTTGGCACTCAAAAGTAAGCAAAAAATCAAAAGAGAAGATTTTAGAAGATATAAGAGATGGAAAAGTCAAACTAATAGCCGGTACGAGGTCAGCACTTTTTTTACCAGTGTCAAACTTGGGTTTGATAGTAGTAGATGAAGAGCATGATGACAGCTATAAATCAAACCAAAGACCAAGGTACAATGCAAAAGATTTGGCGCTTTTGTTTGCTAAAAGAGCAGAAGCTAGGATAGTGCTAGGAAGTGCCACCCCATCTTTGGGAAGCTTTAAAAATCTACCGAGATTTAGACTAAGAGGCACATACTTTAAAAGCAAAAAGAGATTTATTTACGAAAACAGTACAAGTGGCATAACATCAGGAATGTTGCAAATCATAAAAGAGCATTTAGACAAAAATGAGCAAATCATCATCTTCTTACCGACTCGTGCAAATTTTAAGTATATCACCTGTTTTGATTGTGGCTCGAACATCACTTGTCCGTATTGTAGTGTGGGTATGAGCTTACATGTAAAAAGAAATGCACTCGTTTGCCACTACTGCAATTTTTCGCAAGCTGTTCCTAAAATCTGCCCTACATGTAAAGGTCATAACTTGCATTCAAACAGGATAGGAACAGCCGAAGTCGTAGCAAGACTAGAAGAGGAGTTTAGCGATAAAGTCATAGGAAAATTTGATAGAGACGAGATAAGAACAACTAAACAGTTAAATGCGATATTAAAAGATTTTAATGAAAAAAAGATAGATATACTAGTAGGAACACAAATGCTCTCAAAAGGGCATGATTACCACTCTATCGGGCTTAGCGTAATCATGGGTATAGATTCACTTTTGAGCATGCCGGACTTCAGAGCTAGAGAGAGAGCCATATCATTGGTACATCAAATAGCAGGACGAGCAGGTAGGAGTGGGGAGGGTGAAGTCTATATACAGACTCAAAATGCAGATTTAATCAGCAGATTCATGGATGATTATGAGGATTTTTTAAATGATGAATTGACATATCGAAAAGAGATATATCCACCATTTACAAAACTCTTAAAAGTCCTAGCATCTCATAAAAAAGACGAAAAAGCAAATGAGATGATACAAACTGCCCACCAATTAGCACAATCTTTTCCAAAACTTGAAATTGTAGGATATGGCAGAGCAAATATAGAAAAAATAGCCAACAAATACAGATACAATATGCTCCTAAGAAGCACAGACACACAAGAACTACTAAAATTTGCCCACAGATGTAAAGCTCTACATGTAGAGATAGACATCGATCCATTATCTTTCTCTTAACACTTTTTTTGTATAATATATTAGATTTCTTGTGATAGTTATATCATCGCTAAGGCTTCACACGGCGGGTACCCCAAAATCAAAGATTTTGACCCATCGGCTGCAGAGCCGCTCAAATACAACTATCACAAGAAATCTAATGTGCAATACTTCTCAAGAAAGGAAAGTTATGACTAAAAATGAAATTGTAAACTATTTGGCAAAGAAAAAAGAAAACTTTGCCAATGAGTATCAAATATCAAGTTTAATTCTTTTTGGTTCATATGCAAGAGGAGATGATTCTAAGTCAAGTGATATTGATATCGCAATAGATACAAAAATTAGTGATTATTTTTTGTTATATGATTTAAAAGAAGATTTAGAGCGAGTATTTCATAAAAAAGTAGATATTGTTAGGATAAGAGATAGAATGAATCCATACTTAAAAGATAGAATTTTCAAGGATGGGATTTATGTATAATAAAAGTCTTGTAAGTGATATCTTGGATCAAATTATAAAAGCAGTAGAAACTATACAAGAGAGATGTTCATATATATCTTGCGAAGACGATTTTCTAGATACTAAAAAGGGACAAGAAAAACTTGATAGCATTTGTATGAAACTTATTGCGGTTGGTGAGAGTTTAAAGCATATAGATAAAATAACGGACAAAAAATTATTGTTAGAGTATCCTCAGATAGAATGGAAAAAGATAAAAGGCATAAGAGATTTTATCTCGCATCACTATTTTGATTTAGATGCTGATGTGGTTTTTGGGATATGCAAAAACCACATAGGTAATTTATTTGAAGTATTGAAACTAATAAAAACAAATTTAAAAAGATAAGAAAAAATGATAAAAAGATTTAAAACAAAAAAGATATATGTTGGTGATGTGGCTGTTGGTGGAGATGCTCCTATAAGTGTGCAGTCTATGACTTATTCTAAGACTAGAGATGTGGATGCTACGGTTGAGCAGATAAAGAGATTGCATTTTGCGGGATGTGATATCGTTCGTGTGGCTGTGCCTGATTATGAGGATGCTAGAGCTTTGAAGGCTATAAAAGAGCAGATAAAACTTCCTCTTGTGGCAGATATTCACTTTAACTATCGCTTAGCCCTTATAGCCAGCGAAGTAGTGGATTGTATACGCATAAATCCCGGCAATATCGGCGAAAAATCAAGAGTAAAAGAGGTGGTAAAAGCTTGTCAAAATAGAAATATACCTATACGCATAGGTGTAAACAGCGGTTCGCTCGAAGAGCAGTTTGACAACAAGTATGGACCAACTCCAAAAGCGATGGTGGAGTCTGCACTTTACAATATAAAATATCTCGAAGATTTAGGCTTTACCGATATAAAAATTTCTCTAAAAGCAAGTGATGTGGCAAGAACAGTAGAGGCATACAGGGCTCTTAGACCTTTGGTGGAGTACCCTTTCCATCTTGGAGTGACGGAAGCAGGGACACTTTTTCACTCTACTGTGAAGTCCTCCATAGCTCTTGGTACGCTTTTGCTTGAAGGTATAGGCGATACGATGAGGGTTTCTATAACAGGTGAACTCGAAGAAGAGATAAATGTCGCAAGAGCGATTTTGAAAGACAGTGGCGTGGTGAAAAGTGGTGTAAATATCATCTCTTGCCCCACTTGCGGTCGCATAGAGGCAAATCTAGTCGATGCGGTTGCAAGAGTTGAAGAGAAGATAGGGCACATAAAAGCACCTCTAAATGTCTCCGTGATGGGTTGTGTCGTCAATGCCATAGGTGAAGCAAAACATGCAGATGTAGCTATAGCGTTTGGAAAAGGGCAGGGTTTGATTATGCGAAAAGGTGAAGTTATCGCCAAGCTAAAAGAGGAATTTTTAGTAGATAAGTTTTTGCAAGAAGTCGAAGATGCAGCCAAAGAGTTTGAAAAAGAGTATAGATAGATGCAAAATTTACACAATATAAATATAGAAAGATCAGTCCTGAGCTCCGTGCTTTTTGACCCGGGATCTTTTGAGGATATAGCAGCGACTCTGAAGCCAAGAGATTTTTATCTTCCTAGTCACAAATATATCTTTGAAGCGATGCTTGAGTGTGAAAAAGAAGATTTGCCTATCGATGAAGAGTTTATAAAGAAAAAATTAAATCAAGAAAATCGTTTTGATGAAGACTCTATGCTTGAGATTTTATCTACAAATCCTCTGCCTTCGACTAAAGCTTATGTCCAAGAGATACGAGAAAAAGCGATAAAAAGAGAGTTGGTAGAGCTTACAAGTGAGATAAAAGAGGTGGCGATTGAGAAGGATTTGCCCTCAATCGAAGTTGTGGATTTAGTACAGCAAAAACTCTACCAGATAACTCAAGAAAGCGGAGCCAAAGAGTTTAGAGAATCTCCCGAGATGACAAAGGCGACGCTTGAACATATACTTGAACTTAAAAAAAGAGGAAATCAAGTAGTAGTTGGGCTAGATACGGGATTTTCAAAATTAAACGAGCTAACGACCGGTTTTGGAAAAGGTGATCTTATCATAGTAGCAGCAAGGCCGGCCATGGGAAAAACGGCTTTTTGTCTAAATCTTGCCCAAAATGCGCTTGATGATAACAAAGGTGTGGCGATATTTTCGCTTGAGATGCCGGCTGAACAGTTGATGCTTAGGATGTTTAGCTCAAAAACTTCGATTCCATTGCAAAAGATAAGGCGGGGAGATTTGAGTGATGATGAGTGGACTAGACTTTCGAGTGCAGCTGATGAAATGGCAGGCAAAAAGTTTTTTGTAGATGATGACGGAAATGTGGATATACATAAAATCCGCTCAAAACTCAGAAAGTTAAAGACAAATCATCCTGAAGTAGGGCTTTGTATTATCGACTATTTGCAATTGATGAGTGGAAGCGGAAACAAAGACAGACACCTTGAAGTGAGCGATATGAGTAGAGGTTTGAAATTGTTGGCTAGAGAGTTAAGTATGCCTATAGTTGCGCTTTCGCAATTAAACCGTGGTTTAGAGAGTAGGGGTGATAAAAGACCGATGCTGAGTGACCTTAGAGAGTCCGGTGCTATCGAGCAGGATGCGGATATCATACTTTTTGTCTATCGTGATGATGTATATAGAGTGCGAGAAGAGAAAGAGAAAGAACAAAGAGCTAGGTTGGATGGCAAAGAGTATAAAAGTAACTTTTTTGAAAAACCAGAAGAGAGTGCTGAGATAATTATCGGCAAAAACAGAAATGGACCTATAGGTGTGGCAAATATGATTTTTCAAAAAAACACTACAAAATTTATCGATGCCGGTGGGGTTCCTGTTGAGATTATCTACAAAGATACGGATAAAAAAGAGGCAAAAATTTCAATGCCAACGATTTAGATGGAAGCTGCTCCACTTTTTGTTAACAAAAAAGAGATATTTTGGGCTATAATTGCCCTGTTTTCTCTCTTTTGTATATCACTTGGTTGGCAGTTTTACAGCTATAAACAACTAGTTTCCAAACCTCTACATGTAGAGGCTGTAAAGATTGTTAACCACTACCAAAAACATAAGTCAAATGGCAGAGCCTACGATGTTTTTAAGTTGAAAAGTGATGATGGATATACCTTTTATACGGTGAGTTGGAAAAAGAGAAATATACCTGTAGGCTCTAGGGTGTCCATAGAGTTCAAGACTGATAAAATCACATTTTTAAAGTATCTTAAGAACTTTTTTGCTGTTAATATCTACATAAAATCTCTCAAACAAAAAGGTAAAAATTATCTTGAAAAAATCAAAAAACAGATAGCCAATCAGCATAAAATCAAAGAGATGAAGCAGATTTATGCAGCTCTGTTTTTCGCTTCAAATATTCAAAAAAGCACAAGAGACAAGATTCAAAAATTGGGTATCTCTCATCTTATAGCCATCAGCGGATTTCATCTTGGGCTTATAAGTGCCATTTTGTATTTTGTATTTTCTCCTATTTATAGATTTTTTCAAGATAGATTTTTCCCATATAGAAATATAAAAGCTGATTTGGCTTTTGTGGTTTTTTCTCTACTTTTTTGGTATATGTATATTTTGGATTTTTCACCATCTTTTTTGCGCTCTTTTGTCTTGTCTGTATTTGGATTTTTTCTATTTAGCAGACATATCAAAATCATTTCGTTCGGTACGCTGTTTTTTAGTGTCTCTTTTATACTAATACTCTATCCGAGGCTTTTGTTTTCTATCTCTTTTTGGTTCTCCGTAAGCGGCGTCTTTTGTATATTTCTATTTTTAAAACATTTTCCAAATTTAAGCAAATATTGGGTATTTGTGTTTTTGAACTTTTGGGTTTTTGCTTTAATGATGCCTGTGGTGCACTTTATCTTTCCTGTTTTTACCCCGCTTCAACTCTTTTCACCCATTTTGAGTATGGTATTTGTTCTGTTTTATCCGCTAGAGCTTTTTTTACATATCATAAATTGTGGAGGTATCTTTGACGGGAGAATTGAGTGGTTGTTGAATCTTCAAACTACAACATATCAGATATGGACGCCACTTTGGTTTTTGATTTTATTTGTGGCTTTTTCATTTGCTGCTATCTTCAACAGATGGTTGGCTTTCTTGCTTTTTTTGCTCTCTTTTTCCATATACTTCATTTAATACAAAGTAGAGTTTTACGCCATAAAGATATATAAGCCATGAAAAGTATATCCATAAAAAGAAAAACATAGCTATGCTAAATGAGCCATATATACTTTGGTATGTTTTGTTATAGGAGACATAAAAGACGAAAAGTGATTTTGAAATATACCAAGTTAAAGAGGCTAGAAAAGAGGCGATGAGAGCCAGTTTTTTGTTTACTTTGGTATTTGCAGATATAACATATAGTATGAAAAACAGCATCCAAATAGTGAAGTATGGAAGCAAGGCATAGATATTGAAAGTATCGGAATGTAGGTTTTTTTCTATAAATTTTTGAGCGATTTGAGAAAAATAAAAAGACAGTGCAAGACCCAAAGGCATGAGCGTAAGCATAGTCCAATAGGTGGTGAGTGACTCCCAAAGAGTCCTAGTCGGCACTTTAAATATAGAGCTTACTATCTTTTCATAATCAAAAAAGAACATAATGGAGACATATAAAACAAAAATCAACCCGACAGCCCCCATGCTACCTGTATTTGTCATAAATTTGGTTAGATATCCGCTGATTACATCTTGTTGAGTAGGAATCATGGAACTAAATATAAAATTTTGAATCTTTGCGTAGTACTCCTTAAAACTTGGCATTTTAGTAAAGATGCTAAAGCTGATAAGAAGTATAGGGATTAGGGACAGTATAGTGTGAAAACTAAGAGATGACGCATAGTGTGCTATCTCTTTGTCTTTCATTCTTCTAAAAACTAGTAAAAGTTTCTTAAAGTCCACTACAAGCCCATTTTGCCCGGATTTAATATGTTGTTTGGATCAAATGCTTTTTTTATAGAGCGAAAAAGATTCATCTCGGCTTGGCTAAAAGCAAGGGACATAAAAGGAGCTTTACTGAGCCCTATGCCATGTTCACCACTAAGAGTTCCTCCTAATTTAATAGTTGCTTTGAAGACTTCTACTATGGCATCGTGTCCTTTTTGTAGCTCTTCTTTATCGCTTCCATCTACCATCACATTTACATGTACATTTCCATCACCGGTATGTCCAAAACATGGTATTTTAACACCGAATTTCTTGGATATTTTATCGATTTCATCAAGCATGGCAGGAAGTTTGCTTCGTGGTACTGTTATGTCTTCATTTAATTTTTTGCTTCCGTACATCGTGATACTTTGGCTAGCATTTCTTCTAGCAAACCACAGGTCGTCACCCTCTTTGACATCTTTTGCTACTTTGAACTCAAGACAGCCGTTTTGTAGAAAACTATTTTCTATGATTTGAAGCTGGTTTGTCAACTCTACATCAAGATTTCCATCTACTGTTGTGATGAGAATAGCCCCTGCATCAACAGGCAAACCCTTGTGAAACTTTGTCTCAACAGCTCTTATGCTAAGGTTGTCCAAAAATTCCATAGCAACAGGGGTTACACCGCTTGCCATCGTTTTAAAGACTGCTTCCATCGCTTTTTGTACGCTTGGAAATACACCCATGGCACTTTTAGATAGTTTTGGTTTTGCTAGGAGTTTGAGTGTGATTTCCGTGATAACTCCGAGTGTTCCCTCGCTTGCTATTAGTATGCCGGCTACATTGTAGCCTGCTACATCTTTTATGGTTCTTTTTCCTGCCCGTATCACTTCGCCACTTGGCAATATTGCTCTTAGAGCCATGACAAAATCTTTAGTTATGCCATATTTTGCAGCTCTCATGCCACCTGCATTTTCACTGACATTTCCACCAAGAGTAGAGTAGTCTTGACTAGCAGGATCAGGAGGATAGAAGAGACCTTTTGCCTCTACGGCTCTTTGTAAGTCCATGTTTATGACTCCCGGTTGTACTACTGCTACTAAGTTTTCCATATCTATCTCTAAGATTTTATTCATATGTTTTTCAAGGGCGAGTATAATTCCGCCATTTGCAGGAAGTGCACCACCGGTGAAGCCGCTGCCTGCTCCTCTTGGTGTTATGATGATTTTGTGTTCATCGCAATATTTTAAAATTTCACTTACATCTTTTTCATTCTTTGGAAATACGACGGCGTCCGGTTCGTAGTGATTGCGCGTGGCATCATAAGAGTATGCTAAGAGATGGGCTTTGTCATCATAGACATTGTCATTGCCTACTATACTTTTAAAGAACTCTACATGTAGAGGTTTCATCTATTTATCAACTTTTTGTAGTAGTTTGAATATGAATCCATCTTTTTTGAGCTAAAACTGAACCATGATGTGTCTATGCCTTTTATCCTTGTGTAAAAAGGTAATTGAGCATTTTTAACTCTTCCGCCTTTTAATCTTTTTACTATTTTAAAATTGTTGCAATCCACAAAAACAGCCTCATTATTTAATGCAAAAAATATCAAAGAAGCTACATTTTGCTTGCATATTTTTTGAAAGACTTTTCTGTCTGGGTTTGGCCTATAGTGTTCTGCTAAGTACGCACCCGCGACATCAGGATGTATCCATGTTATATTTTTGAAGTGTTTTGTGATTTCGCTATAAATTTTATAGTTTGGAGCTACTATCAAAGCTCTGTCGTACATATAGTTTAAGATGACTTTATCACCAACTTTTGGAGCAATTCCGGGAATCGGAAGAGCAGCCTGTTTCAATGCTTTGTATGTGTGAAATTCCAGCGTGGCCTTGTCTCCTGATTTATCGATGACATCCACTCTAGCTATGATACTAGATGTATTATTTCCAAATTTGTGGATGACGATGCCGCTAGATCCTACCACTATATCTTTTGAGTTTTTTATAGTGGCTCGATTTCCGCTAATAGATAAAATATTTGTTTTAAAATCCTTATATAGTCCGTTGGCATTTAATGCACAAATTAAAATAGAAAAGATAAATATCGCTTTTCTCAATGGAACTCCTTTTGCTTTGTTTTTGAGATTATACTATAAGTGTTTTAAAACAGACCTTACCTTACTTGGATATAAGCACTTCTTAGCTATAATCAGCTTTTTTAAAAAGAGGAATTTGATGAAGAGAATATTAATTTTTATTTTAATACTGCTTTCTTATATGAGTGGTGCCTATCTTGAGGTGAATAGATGGAAAAGTGGTGAGACTTTTTTAGATTTTCTTAAAAGAAATAAACTGCCATCTAATATATATTATAATTTGGATTCGGGTGATAAAGAGCTTGCAACTGAGATTATCACCGGTATAAGATATCAAATGCTAAAAGATAAAAATGGAAGTATAGAGCAGGTTTTGATACCCGTAGGAGAAGAACTACAACTTCATATCAAAAAAGTCGATGGCAATTATACACTTACTACAACACCTATCGTTTACGAAGAAAAAGAGGAAGAGCTAAGTATTCCTATAATCAAGTCGCCATACCAAGACATCATAAATGCAACAAAAAACTATCTTTTGGCTTATCAGTTTGTCCAATCTTATAAAAAGAGTGTTAATTTCAAAAGGATAAGAAAAGGGGACAGGCTAGTTATATTTTATAAGCAAAAAACTAGACTTGGTAAGCAGTTTGGCTCACCCGTGATAGAAGCTTCTATGATTGAAGTACATGGTAAAAAACATTATGTATTTTTGTTTAATAAGGGTAGATATTATAATGCAAAAGGGGAAGAAGTAGAGGGATTTTTTCTAGCACTTCCTGTAAAATATACTAGAATATCTGATCGCTTTACATATAAAAGATGGCATCCGATTTTGCATATATATAGGGCTCATTTAGGTATCGATTATGCTGCTCCTATAGGAACTCCTGTGAAGGCTGCGAGGGCAGGAAAAATTATTTTTGCAGGTAGAAAAGGTGGCTATGGAAATGCGATTGTTATAAAACATGAGGGCTTATATAAAACTCTATATGGACACTTAAGAAATTTTAGAAGAGGAATAAAACGGGGAAAATATGTAAAACAAGGTCAAGTTATAGGATATGTAGGTAGCACAGGGCTTAGTACAGGTCCACATCTTCATTTTGGGCTATACAGGGGGTCTAAGGCTATAAATCCTGCAAATTCAGTGCATTTAACAAAGAGTATTTTAAGAGGCAAGAAGAGAAAAGAGTTTTTGAAACTAACAAGTAAATATAAAAAAGAGATGGAAATTGCACTAAAAAATAATGTAAAACCTAAAATAGAACAGGACTTTAGGTATGTTATGAATTTAAAATCTAAAAATAATCCTATGGAGTAGAGATGTCGTTTGCCAAAGATGTACAAGAGAGTATAGATTTTATAGAAGAGTATATCTCCCAAACATCAAATATTGAGACATCGGCATCAGAGATAGCTAAAAAGCTAAAGATAATCAGACAAGAAAATGAAGATAAGTTTTTAGAGTTATTAAAAAAACTACCAAATGAGATTTTTGGAGAAGTTGTACTCGAATTACCTGATTATTATATCAAAGATATAGTGCAAAATGTTTCAGGAGAGCAATTAAAAGAGGCTATAGAAGAGCTTGAAAGCGATGATGCCACCGACCTCATACAAGATATTGAAGATGTTGATAGTGCTAAGGCTGAAGAGATTTTAGAGACACTTGATGTTGAGGATCAAGAAGAGATAAAGAGGCTCAAGCGCTACAATGAGGCACAAGCCGGCGCATATATGCAAACAGAAGTTTTTAAGGCCTTTTATAATGAAAAGATTCAAGATGCATTAGCAAGGCTCAAAGAGGATAAATTAAAAGGTGAATTGGAAAATATCCACCATCTTTTTATAGTTGATTCCCTTGGAAGGCTTATGTTTTCTATTGGCCTGGAAGATTTGATACTTTTTGATTTTAGTAAAACATTTAAAGATGAGATAAAAAATACAGAAGACGAGTTTCAGTCCAAATATGTAAAAGATGATGAAAAGATAGAAGATGTAGTTCATATTTTTGAAGATTATGATCTCTCGGCACTACCTGTTGTTGATTATAACAGTAAACTCATAGGTAGGATTACTGCCGATGATGTTCATGATATCATTCAAGAGAGTGCAACTGAGCAGATTTACGGTTTGGCAGGAGTTGATGAAGAAGCAGAACATGATGAAAGCATAAAAGAGGCAGGGAAATCTCGTGCTTCTTGGCTTTTTGTCAATCTCATCACTGCTCTTTTGGCTTCACTCGTGATCGGTTTGTTTGACCATACTATCCAATCTTATGTTGCTTTGGCTGTTCTTATGCCTATAGTTGCATCTATGGGAGGCAATGCAGGAACGCAGACTCTAACTATCATGGTTCGTCAACTTGCTCTTGGTGAAGTTGATTTTAAAAATGCAAAAGATGCTATCAAGAAAGAGCTTATTTTGTCACTTTCAAACGGATTGATATTTGGTGTCTTGATGGGTTTGATTGCCTTCTTGTGGTTTGGAGATATAAAACTTGGTTTAGTGATTGCATCATCTATGCTTATAAATCTACTTAGTGCAGGTTTGACAGGCGCTATAGTGCCACTTACTCTTAAAAAACTAGGGATTGATCCTGCTGTTGGAAGTACGGTTTTGCTTACAACTGTTACGGATGTTGTAGGATTTTTTAGCTTTTTAGGCCTTGCTACTTTAGTATTGCTCTGATTGCTTTTCTCTTGAGAGCATAATTTTGTGTTTATACATATCTGCTTTTATGACGATATCTGAAAACTCTATGGGTTCCATTTTCTTATTATATGAGAGTCTGTGCAGGGATAGAAGAGGAGAGTCTTCTTTGATCTCTAGCCTTTTTGCCTCTTGTTTTGTCGCAGCTCTTGCCTCTACAGTCTCGACAGCCTTGAAAAACTCTATGCCATATTCCTCTTTTAAAAAAGTGTATAGAGACTGGATTTTGAACTTTTCTTGTATGAGCGGAACATTTTTAATATCCAAATAATTTATCATAAGAGCAAAGGGTACACCGTCTAGGACCCTAAATCTTCTTATACAAAGAAGAGTATCACATCTTAAAAGATTTTTGACATAATGTTCTGTGTTTATAAGCTCATACTCAATAGTTTTTGTTTGAAGAGAGTGGTTTTGCTTGGAAAATCTTTGAGTAAAAGAGCCGATAGAGCTTGCATCATACAGGATTTTTTTCTCCTTTACAAAGGTACCTTTTCCTTGTTTTTTGATGATGACACCCTCTCTGTCCAATTCATCCATTGCTTTTCTTACTGTAATTCTGCTCACATTATATATTTGGATTAGTTTACTTTCAGGGGGTAATAGGTCATTTGGTTTATAATTAGTCTCGATGTCTTTTAATAGTTTATGTTTTAGTTGCACATATAGTGGTATTCCGTTATTTTCAAACAAAAACATACCCTCTCTTGAAGTTTATCCTTAATCATACATTATAAGAATTTAAATAGCGCTTATAATGCGAATAAGTATTGCAATCTGATACATGATTATGACAAATACATTATAACATTATAATAATTCAGTTGTCGTTAATGATAAAATTATTATAATGTTATATAATTAGAGCTAGATTGAAGCATAAATTTTATAAAATTACAATTATTTTCTAGCCCTAAGGCTAAGCTTTAGTAGAGCGTGAATTGACGGGGAATTCACTTCCGCGTCAAGATGACAGTAAAATTTCTAGCCTTTAGGTTAAGCTTTAGTAGAGCGTGAATTGATGGGGAATTCACTTCCGCGTCAAGATGACAGTAAAATAAAAAAGGAAGACAATATGAGAACTAACCAAAAAGTACTTTTTGTAGATGCAGCAACATCATTTTATAGAGTGAATCGTTATGAATTGGGTGAATTTTTTGGACCGGTTGACTTGGGCCTCCATCTAGCAGGAAAATTTAAAAGTTTAAATATAGGCACAGGAGTTTTGGCAGGTTCTATTTTTCCAGGTTCAAATCGTTTGGTTTTTACAGGTTTTTCTCCAGCTTGGGGTGGATTTTATATCTCATCTATGGGTGGTGCCGGACTTGTTTTTAATAATTTAGGTATAAATATGCTCTCTATCACAGGAAAGGCGCCGACACCATCCATGTTGTGCCTAAATAGAAAAGAGGGTGGTGAGATTGAAGTACAGATTCATCCAGTAGATATAGAAAAAGTATGGAATGAGGGTAGAGGTGGAGTTTACTCATTAATGGAATATGCTTTAGAAAATTTTGGACATAGATATGGCACACATCCTCGTATCCTTGCTACTGGACCAGCTTCTGCGCATACAGATTTTGGCTCTATTTGTTCAGCTCCAATCAAGAAAGACGGGGTTACCTTTGTGGATACTTGGGCAGGAAGAGGTGGTTTTGGAACTAAAATGTTTCAAGAGCACGGAATCGTCGGAATCATATATGGTGGGACATTTTTAGAGGATGATTTTAGAGATAGAAAAGTGGCCGATGAATGGTTTTATGATAAATACAATATGAAACTTTCAACAAAAGATATGGAGGCAACTACAAAATATCGTTTTGATGGTAATTTTGAAACAGGTGGAACATTTGGAGTAAATTACGCAAGCCTTGCTGGAAGTATGTTCTCTTTCAATTATAAAAGTATATATATGAGTGAAGAGGAGAGAGTTGATATCCATGATAAATTTGTAATCAACCACTACCTGAAACAGTTTAATGAAGAGACAATTGCAACAAAAAGTTCAAAAAACTGTGGCGAACCATGTTCGGCAGTTTGTAAAAAGATGAATGGTAAATATAAAAAAGACTATGAGCCGTATCAAACTATGGGACCACTTTCTGGTATATTTGACCAAAGAGCAGCTGAGAAACTAAATCATCATGCTGACATGTATGGTTTTGATGCCATATCTGTAGGTGGAACTATCTCTTGGCTTATGGAGTGTTTAGCGGATGGTTCTTTAACCCCAGAAGAGTTGGGTGTCAAAGATATACCGCACTTCAATCCAAAAGAGTTTGATGTAGTGGAGTCCTCGATGCACAATGCAAATATAGGTGTAGCGCTTCTTGATTCCATCATACAAAAAAGAGGAATCTTGGATTTGAGTGATGGTGCTAGAAAATTTGCTCAAGATGTTTCAAGAGTAAAAGGAAAAAAAGTTTTAGACTCTTTTGTATATACGGCATATGCAAGAAAGGGTTGGATGGTTCCAAATCAGTATTGGACGCCGGGAGCTCTATCCCCTATGCCTATTATGGGCAAGTATTATATGTATTATGGTCCTGATTTTGTTCCGCCAAGAGAGCTTGGAAGAATGTGTGCAGAAAGATTGAGTGGTGAATTAGTGCTTGATAATATCGGAATTTGTAGATTTCATAGAAAATGGGCAGAAGAGATGATGCCCGAAGTCATGGGATCACTCTATGGTTTAAAAGATCAGTATTTAGCTAGCATAAATAATACTGCAAAGTGGATAGGCGGCCGTAATTCGTCTATATTTTGGGAGTCAAGCAGAAGTGCAGATGTGGTTTATGAATTTTTGAAAAGAAAACACACGATTGATGGCAATAACGACAGCGAATTGATAAAGTGGCTCAATATGTTCAATAAAGATAAAAAAGAGGCATCTTTAAGTTTTTGGTATGAGACACATAAAGGCATACAAGAGACTTTAAAAGAATTTTAGTGTATTAGAGAGGATACTCCTCTCTAATCTATGAATATTTTATCTAAATCTTTATAACTTTCTACTCTTCTGTCCCTAAAAAATGGCCAGACTTCTCTATCTTTTTCACTCTTTTTTAAGTCTATATCACAAATCAGAAGCTCTTCTTTTTTATCATTTGTTTTTGCTATAAATTCACCTTGTGAGCCTACTGCAAAGGAGTTTCCCCAGAATCGTATGCCGTCTATTTGATGTGATTTATCTTGCTCTTTTCCTACTCTATTTACTGCTATTAACGGGAGATTGTTAGCGATAGCATGACCTCTTTGTACTGTTGTCCAAGCCTCTAGTTGTCTCTGTTTTTCATCTTTGCTATCTTCGTCAAACCAGCCGATGGCAGTTGGATATATGAGTATTTGAGCACCCCTTAGTGCCATGAGTCTTGCAGCTTCTGGAAACCATTGATCCCAACAAATCAAAACTCCTAATTTGCCCAAGCTTGTCTGTATCGGTTTAAATCCTAAATCCCCTGGAGTGAAATAAAATTTTTCATAAAATCCCGGATCATCGGGTATATGCATTTTTCTGTACTTTCCAGCCAAGCTTCCATCTTTTTCAAAAACAAAAGCAGTGTTGTGATATATACCGGGGGCTCTTTTTTCAAATAAAGATGTTATCAAAACTATACTATTTTTTTTAGCAACTTCAGACCAAAATTTCAGATCATTTTGCCAATTTTTAGCTAATTCAAAATTTCCAATATCTTCATTTATGCAAAAATATCTGTTTTGATGTAACTCTTGCAGTACGACTAACTCAGCCCTGTTTTTGACTGCTTTCTCGATTAATTCAAGAGTTCTTTGTATCGTTTCTTCCTCATTAGGATATGATTTTTGTTGTATAAGTGCAGTTTTCATAATGCAATTATACCATAAATTACCATATTAAGTTGATAATGATTATCAATCTAAGAACATTTTAATTTTAATTTTGCTATTATTCTGTTTTATAAGATATATAAGGATCTACAGTGAAAAGAATTTCCGATTTAGAGATTGATGAAGAAGCGGTGGTAGTCAAAATCTATGCAAAAGAGCCAATAAAAGGGAGACTTTTGTCTATGGGCATAGTAAAGGGTGCAAAAGTCAAAATCATAGCCCACACTCTAGCAAGGCAAACTTGGGATATATTGAGCAATAACACAAAAGTAGCACTTAGAGAAGAAGAGGCTAGTAGTATAGAGGTGAAGAGTATTTATGAATGATGAGATAAAAGTAGCGATAGTAGGACAACCAAATGTCGGCAAGAGTTCCATAATCAATGCATTAAGCAATGCAGAACTGCATGTAGGTAATTTTAGTGGTGTAACGGTTGAGAAAAAAGAGGTTTTTCTCAAAAGAGATATTTATGATATAAAGATGACAGATTTGCCGGGTATTTATGCTCTAAATGCCTATACCCCAGAAGAGCAGGTGGCAAAAGATTTTTTACTAAATGAAGATTATGACATTATCTTAAATGTTGTAGATGCAAATACTCTCTCTAGAAATCTTATATTTACAATGCAGCTTCTTGATATACATAAAAAAACGATTTTAGTTTTAAATATGGTAGATGAAATTGCAAAAAAAGGTGGCTCTATCGATAAAAGCAAGATAGAAAAGTTGTTGGGTATTCCTGTTATATTAACTTCTGCAAAGGAAAAAAGAGGAGTTGACGAGATAATCTCCGAGATAATAAAACTCCATAAAATACCTGTGGCTAAAAATAAGGTTTTTTATAATCAAAAGATTGAGCAAAGAGTAGAAGAGCTGGCTAAAATTCTTAGAAAATCACCCCATTTTCAAAGCCACGATGTTTCTAGATTTATGGCTATTAGGCTCTTGGATAGAGATGAAGATGCTTATAAGATGATCCACGACTTACCAATTTTTATAGAAGTTCACAATGCTCTTGAAAAGATGTATAAAGAGTTGGAATCTGAATTTGACGAAGAGAGCACTACTGATATCTTGGCAAATGAGAGGGCAGCCATCTCCTACAATCTTCAGATGGAAACTATAGATGTGGATGAAGAAGAAGGATCATTGAGTGAGAAACTGGATAATTTTTTGATTCATCCTATTTTAGGGCTTCCTATATTTTTGTTTTTTATGTGGGCTCTTTTTCAGTTGACATTTGTACTTGGAAATTATCCTATGAATATAATTGGTGCAATTTTTAGTGAGACTTCATCATTTTTGGCTGATTTTTTACCAAAAGGGATATTTAATTCGGTACTTACAGAGGGTATATTGCCGGCGGTTGGTGCAATAGTTATGTTTTTGCCAAATATTTTGATATTGTTTTTAGGTTTAAATTTACTTGAACAAACAGGATATATGAGTAGAGCCGCGTATCTTATGGATGGGTTTTTGAAAAGATTTGGTCTTCAAGGGAAAGCTTTTGTTCCCCTTGTTAGTGGATTTGGATGCACCGTTCCGGCGTATATGGCAGCAAGAACTCTTAAAAATCCAAAAGATAGAATTATCACTATGCTTGTTCTTGGTTTCATGAGCTGTGGAGCAAGACTACCTATTTATGTACTGTTGGTTTCTGCATTTTTTGCCAATCACAACCCTGGAAATGTGCTATTTTTGATCTATATCAGTGGCGCATTTTTGGGTTTGGTTGTCGCTAAAATCTTAAGAACAGTCTTGTTCAAAGGTGAGCCGGAGCCATTTGTCATGGAGATGCCTCCATATAGGTTTCCTTCTTTTAAAGCCATAGGTATGGATTTGTGGATAAAGACAAAAATGTTCTTAAAAAAAGCAGGAACTTTTATAGCGGTAGCCGCCATGGCAATATGGTTTTTAAGCTCTTATCCCGTGAATAATAAAATGGTTCAAAACTATAATGCAAAGATAGAACAAACCACAAATATCGGCAAAAAACAAAATTTGAAAAATGAGTTAAAAGCAAAATCATTAGAAGATAGTTATTTAGGAAGTGTGGGAAAATTTATACAGCCTGTATTTGCACCTCTTGGATTTGATTGGAGATTGAGTGTGGCCGTTATAGCAGGCTTGAGTGCAAAAGAAGTTGTTGTCTCAACTCTTGGAACTCTTTATGCCATGGGTGGGGCTAGTGAAAAAAGCAAGGGTTTAATCTCTAAGATAAGACAAAATGTTGATTTTAAGTCTGCCATAGCTCTAATCATCATCATCATGATTTACTCTCCCTGCTTGGCAGCTATGGGAACTTTTTATGCAGAAGTTCCACAATGGGCTTGGAGAATATTTTATACTATTTATCCAAATGTAGTGGCATGGTTGTTAGCTTTTGGAGTATATAAAACACTCGCTTTGATGGGGTATTAAGTCTCTTTGATGTATAATTTAAAGAGACTCAAAGGGAAGATATAGATGACACAACTTGATAAATTAGAAAAAGGTAAAAGAGCTATAATTGAGAGTGTAGATTTAGATATAGATACAAAAAGACGCTTTTCAAATATGGGTATCAGCCCCGGTGTTATTTTAAGGGTTTGCAGGAGAACATTCGGAAGCGACTCTCTACATGTAAAGCTTGAATGCGCAGCCTGCATAGCCCTTAGCAAGAGTGAAGCAAAACATATCAGCGTAACTCCGATAGGAGGCAAAGGCGGACTAGGCTATTGCTACAGAGGAGGACTTAATGCAAAGGACTTTTGCAGCAGAAGAGAAGATTGCCAATTAAAGGATACTGACTATAGTGATAATTCAGAATCGTCATACGGGTCTAAATGAGTATTTATGACCCACTCATCATTTTTGCTTAATTCTTTTATACTGTCCTCAACTCTATCGGCAGCACGGTGGGCTTCTAGCAGTGATATATCGGTATTAAAGACTAAGTGAACATCCACGAAATTTGTATTTCCTGATTTTCTTGTTTTAAGGAAGTGATAGTCATTTACTATCTTTTCATTTTTTATAATATCTTTTATGTTTTGTACTATCTTTTCATCAAGAGCGGCATCCAAGAGCATATAAACACCGTTTTTTATGATTTCGTAAGCTGAATATATGATGTATATAGAAATCACAACACCCATGATGGAGTCTATAAGATAAAAATTAGTGAGCTGAATAATGACTAGAGATATGAGTATGATTCCATTGCTGAATATATCTGTTTTATAGTGCAGAGCATCGGCTTTTATAACCATATTGTCTGTTTTTTTGGCCACAGAGTTTAAAAACATCACTAAAGCAACGGTTAAGACAAGAGAGATAACCATCACTATAACAGAAGGTGTCAGATGAGATACAATTTCCCCTCTATATGCTTTTTTGATAGCTTCATAAAAGATAAAGATACCGGACATCGTGATTACAGTACCTTCTATGACGGCTGCTAGTGCTTCGACTTTTCCTCTTCCGTAATTAAACTGTTCATCTGCCGGCTTTTCTGATTTGTTTATGGCAAAATAGTTAAAAGCAGAGACTACTAAATCAAGTATAGAGTCAATCGCACTTGCAAGTACTGCGACAGAGCCGCTTAGCATGCCGATGCCTAGTTTTATAATTATTAGTATAGTCGCAGTTAAGCTTGAAACTATAGTTGCTCTTTTCTGTAATGTCATAATTTTTCCTGCTTTAAAATAACAAATTGTACCAAAATTGCCTTTAAGATTTACTGGTTGAATATACGCATAATTTTCTTAAAAGGTTCTATCTAACCAATTATTATATATCATTCTTTATAAAAGTTCATTGTTGCACAGTGCAAGCTTCCGCTCTCTCTTATAAATATAGAAGCATCAACTCCTATGACATCTCTGTTGTGGAAAAATTCTTTTAAAATTTTTAGTGCTATTTTGTCATTTTTGTCCTTATATGTCGGAACTATCAGCGCACCATTTATAAATATATAGTTCAAATAAGTTGCAGGTAGTCTTTGGCTCATGAAGAATTTTGGATTAGGTAAAGGTAAAGCTATGAGATGAAACTTTGTTTTTTTGAGTTCATCTTCCATTCTTTTAAGTGTTACATAGTGCTCATCTAGTGTGTCATAGCATTTGACATAAGCTATAGTATCAGCATCCAAAAATCTAGCAAGTGTATCTACATGCGAGTCGGTATCATCGCCGATGAGAGAGCCATTTTGCAGGACTATGATTTCTTTTGTGCCAAGAGTATTTTTTATGATTTCTAAAATCTGTGCTTTTGATAATTTTGCATTTCTATTTTGATTAAATATACAGTTTTGTGTTGTGAGCAAAACCCCGCTTCCATTTGTGTCTATACTGCCACCTTCTAATACAAAATTTATATCTGTCATATGGCTTTTAAAAAAATTCAAATCTCGCAATTTTTTATTTAAAAGATTGTCCTTTTTATGCTTAAACTTTCCACCCCATGCATTAAACTTAAAGTTTAATAGCTCTAGTTTATCATCTTTATAAACACAGATAGCACCAAAATCTCTTATCCATGTGTCATTGGTCTCTATCTGTACTATCTTTATATTTTTAGATTTTGGTACTATTTTTGAGAGTTTTGATTTGTTTTCAGTTAAAATTATGCATTTTTGATATAAGATTACCGTTTTTATAAGTTCAATATAACTTTTTTGTATATAATAGATACTATGCTCCCAATCACTCTTGGGACTCGGAAAGACTAACATTATATACTCTTGTTTTTCCCATTCTGCCGGTAGTCTTATTGACAAATTTAATCCTTTTTGCTAATTTGAAAAGAGTGCAAGCAATTTTCATTCTCTAATTACTTGTTTGTTTCGATTTTACACATATTTATCTAAAATTGTATTTATCCTTAAGGAATTAATGTAACTTTATTAATTAATCTGTTAAGATTTAGCATCTTAATTTTTACAGGCAGGAGACTTTATGAATGAAATATTTTATCCAAACAGGGATTTTAGCAGAAACGCAAATGTAAAAAACATGTGCGAATACAAAGAGATTTGTGCTGAAGTAGATGATGATTATGAAGGCTATTGGGATAAGATGGCCAAAGAGAAGATTGATTGGTTTGAACCATACGATAAAGTCCTAGACGAAAGTGAAGCTCCCTTTTACAAATGGTTTACAGGCGGAAAACTAAATGTAACCCACCAATGCATAGGAAGACACCTAGATACTAGAAAAAATAAAGCAGCAATCATATGGGAAGGAGAAGATGGCTCAAGAAGAATCATCACATATCTACTTCTATTTTATAGAGTAAACAGATTTGCAAACCTACTTAAAAACCAATTTGGAGTGAAAAAAGGTGATAGAGTGGTCATATATATGCCTATGATTCCTGAAGCCGCCTTTGCCATGTTAGCTTGTGCTAAACTTGGAGCTATCCACTCTGTTGTATTTGGCGGCTTTAGTGCTGAAGCCTTAAGCGACAGAATCAAAGATGCTCAAGCCAAAGTGGTGATAACAGCTGATGGAGCTTTTAGAAGAGGAAGTCCATATCTGCTAAAACCAATAGTAGATGATGCTTTGGATAAAGGTTGCGATTCAGTTGAGAATGTACTAGTGGTCCAAAGAAACTTTGAAGAGATAAATATGGTAGAAGGAAGAGACCATATTTATAATGATATGATAAAAAATGAATCAGAATTTTGTGAAGCCGAAGAGATGGATAGCGAAGACCCACTTTTTTTGCTATACACTTCAGGAAGTACAGGAAAACCAAAAGGAGTGCAACACAGTGGAGCCGGATATATCCTCTGGGCACAATATACGATGGAAAATGTATTTGATGTAAAAGAGAATGACACCTTCTGGTGTACAGCTGATGTTGGGTGGATCACGGGACACACATATATAGTATATGGTCCACTTGCTATGGGAGCCACAACTATCATGTATGAAGGAGTTCCTCTATATCCTGATGCCGGAAGATGGTGGAAAATGATAGAAGAACTTAGGATAAACCAGTTTTATACAGCTCCAACTGCCATAAGACTACTACATAAAGTAGGAGCAGATGAGCCTGCCAAATATGACTTAAGTAGTCTAAAAGTTTTAGGAACAGTAGGTGAGCCTATAAACCCAGATGCATGGCTGTGGTATTATAATACTATAGGAAAAGGTAAATGTCCTATAGTTGACACTTGGTGGCAAACAGAGACAGGCGGACACATGATAAGCTCCCTTCCAGGTGCCACACCTATTAAACCGGGAGCCGCAACTTTCCCACTGCCCGGTATCAAAGCTGAGATTATTGATGAAGAAGGTAATCCGACTCCAAAAGGGGAAAAAGGACTTCTTTGCATTACTAAACCATGGCCATCTATGATAAGAACTATCTGGGGTGATTCTGAGAGATTTAAAAAATCATACTTTGGTGATTGCAAAAAAGATGGAAAACCTGTTTACTTCTCCGGTGATGCAGCCATATATGATGAAGATGGATATATCTTTATAACAGGAAGGACCGATGATGTTATCAATGTTTCAGGTCACAGATTAGGAACTGCCGAGATAGAAGGAGTCATAGGGCACGAAGACAATGTAGCTGAAGTTGCTGTTGTTGGAAGACCAGATGATATCAAAGGTGAAAGTGTATTTGCTTATATCGTGACTAAGCAAGATATTGACAAAGATAGTTTGTTGAAAAATATCAACAAACTCATCACAAAAGATATAGGACCTATCGCAAGAACAGATGGTATCCTTCTGGTACCAGGACTTCCAAAGACAAGAAGTGGTAAAATTATGAGAAGAATTTTGAGGTCTATAGCAAAAAGTGAAGAGATTACCCAAGATATCTCTACTATAGAAGATCCTTCTACAGTTGGCACGATAGAAAAGCTTTTTAAAAGTCAAAAGTAAAAAAAGGAAAAAAGATGAAAAATCACAAGGTAGTCGATATAAAAATTACTTATGAACCAGAGAATATGAAAAATATGGAAGAGTTTGAAAAAAAGATAAATATCTTTTTGGACGATATAAAAGGAACAAAGGGTGCAAAAGTAAGTGCTAAAAAACACAATGTTGCCATAGATATTATGGTCGATGAGTATGGTTTGGAGATTGACTAAAACGGCAAAATTATGCAAGAAATTCTAATCATAAACACAGGGGGCACCTTTAATAAAAGGTATAACCCTCTCAAAGGAGAGCTTCAAGTGCCAAAAGATTCTTTGGCGCTTGAAGGGATTTTAAAATACTTTTACAATTTAAAATACAAGGTTGGCAATATCATCCATAAAGACAGCTTGGATATGGATGATGACGATAGGCAAGAGATTGCATCTGTGATAAATAGTGCAAAGCAGAAAAAAATCCTCATTATTCATGGTACCGACACAATGGACAAAACCGCTGAATTTTTAGAAGATAAAATTTATGATAAATGTGTCGTATTGACAGGAGCTATGGTGCCTTGCAGCATAGATTTTGTAGAAGCCACCGCAAATATATCAACAGCCATCGGTTATATGCTAAATTGTCAAAAAACAGGCATCTATATCGCGATGCATGGTTTAGTTGATATCCACAATAGAGTGTTTAAAAATCGAGAAATAGGGGTATTTCAACAAATATAAAACGATTGCCTCCATCTCTAGTCTTTACTTTAGATAATATAATAGCTATAATATAGCATATATCCAAAAAAGGAATAATATGTTATCTTTTTTACCTCCCACACCATCAGACATGATGGAAGCACTAAAAACCAAATTTAGACAACGCAGAAAAACATTAGGCTACACCCAGCCACAACTAGCCACCCGTTCAGGAGTAAGCCTAGGATCACTAAAACGCTTTGAAAGATTTGGACAAATATCGCTAGAGTCGCTTTTGAAATTGGCTTTAGTTTTGGAGTGCTTGGGGGATTTTGGGGGAGTTTGCGAGGATAAAGGAGAGGTGCCTAGAAGTATTGGGGAGATTTTATGATGGAGTTGTATTATAAAAGTGACTGTTAAAAAGATACACTATGGTTAAATCCAAAATATTTAGTCTACAAATAGCTGTTGTTATATGGCTTTTAGCAATATTTGCAAGAGTAGTAAATTAAATGAGACAGATTTGTATGATATAAAACAAAAAGGCATCATTTTTGTTTTATCTTTTGTTAAAATTAGGTATAATACAAAGAAAAATTAAGGTTTAAAATGAGCGCATCTCTATTTGAGCAAGGTTTAAAAAAGCTTGGAATGATAAAAGATGATGTTAAAACAGGACTTTATTTTTTAAATTCTGATACTGATGACATACAAATAAAAATGCATTTAAGTGATGCCAATCAGTATAGTCCAACCGCAGTTTATTTTATTAATAATAACAATACGATAAAACCACAAATTTATATTTATGACAATACCAATAACCAATATAGCGCAACTGATTTAGCAAAACTTCACAAACAACTTTGGAATGCTTATAAAGTTCCAATGTTTTTTTTAATTGAACCTACAGAAATAAAAATTTTTAACTGCTTAGAAAAGCCTAGTGTTGAAAATGGAAATTTAAAACCAGTTAGTCCACTTGAAACAATAAAAATAGCTTCAGATATTATAAGTGAGTTTAAAGCTAGTATGTTTGACTCTGGTGCATTTTGGTCTACAAAATATGCCAATAATTTTCTTTATTCAAATAGTGTCTATGAGTCATTACTTGAAGAGCTTAAAAAAGAACGAGAAAGATTAATTAATAAAAAAATCTTATCTCAAATAACAACAGATAGTCTTTTTATGAAAAGTATTTTATTAAGATATATGGAAGAAAGAGGGGTCTTTGAAAAAAGCTATTGGAGTAAGTTTAAAGATAATACGAGTTCTTTTGTTGAAATATTTTCAGATAGTCTTAGTTTAATTCAGATTTTTGATGAGTTAAGCAAACATTTTAATGGTGGAGTTTTTAAAATTTCTGAAAATGAAAGAAAAGAAATAGAAAATAGTGATTTAAAAGAGTTTCAATATTTTTTGCAAGGCAATAAAGAGGGCAAACAGTTATTGCTTTGGAGCATTTACTCCTTTAAAGATCTTCCTATTGAATTAATTAGTAACATATATGAACTATTTCTTAAAACAGAAAATAAAGAAAATAAAGGGATAGTTTATACACCTCCCATATTAGTTGATTTTATGATTGATGAAGTAATGCCTCTTAATAAACCACAAAAATCTTTTACTGTTATTGACCCTTCTTGTGGATCTGGAGTATTTTTGGTTGGTGTTTATAAGAGACTTATTCAATGGTGGATAATTCAAAATAGATGGGAAAAACCATCTGTTGATGCAGCCAAAAAGATTATTAAAGATAATATATATGGTGTTGATATAGAAAAAGGTGCTATTCAATTATCGATTTTTAGTCTTTCCCTAGCTCTTTGTGATACTTTGCAACCAGATGCGATATGGAATGAGTTAAAGTTTGATAACCTTGAAGATACCAATAATGTTATTCATAAAGATTTTTTTGAATACATACAGGATGATAATAATTTTAATAAATTTGATTTAGTTCTTGGAAACCCTCCATTTAAATCTAATACCGATTCAAGTCATTTTAAAGAATTAGATAAAAAAGAAGAAAAGTTACGACCAAAAGTTAATAACAAAAATTTAAAACTTCCAGATAAGCAATTAGCTTTATTCTTTTTGGAACAAAGTATTAAATTAGCAAAACAAGATGCTTTCATTTGCTTGGTTCAGCCTTCTGCATTTTTGTATAGTAATAATGTTTTTGAATTTAGGAATTATTTATTTGAGAAATATTTATGTAATCAAGTAATAGATTTTGCATGTTTAAACAGTTCTCTCTTTAAAAGAAAAGGAAGTGGGGCAGATGTAGCAGTTTCAACAGTTTTTTTTCAAAAAAAGACTCCCTTGATTGAAGATGAAAATATTTTACATGTTACGGTTAGAGATACTTTTACGGCAAAAGAAAAAATATATTTTGACTTAACTCATTATGATTTTCATTTCATACATTATAAAGAAGCACTATCACAAAAAAGTATTTGGAAGTGTAACCTTATGGGTGGAGGAAGAACAAGAGAAATTGTAAGAAAACTAGATGGACTACCTAAGTTGGGTGAATATTTAGAAGAAAAAGTTAAAAGCAATGAGTGGGAATATTCAGAAGGGTTTATTGTTTGGAAAAGTGGAAAATATCAAGCAGATTATATCACAGGTCAACCAACATTGCCTGCAAGAGCTTTTACGGAATCTGGTATAGATGAAAAACAAATATATACATTTAATGAAGAGTATTTTGATAGAACGAGAAATAAAAAAATTTATGAACCCCCACATTTACTTATTAAAGAAAAATTGGGTAAGAATGGGATAATACATGCACTAAGAGATGATTATTTAACATTTCGTAATGATACCATTGGAATTCATGGACCAAAAAATGAATTAAGTTCTTTGAGAAAATTTTTAACAGTAAATGGAAAATTATGCTTATTCTATATAGCTACAACAAGTGGTCAAGTTGCTGTAAGTAGAGCAACAACAATATTAAAAAATGACATTGACAATATCCCATACAGTGAAAATATTGACAAACTGCCTATAAGCAAAACTGATGAATATTTTATCAGTGATGTTTTGGATTATATGCTTGATTTCTGTAAAGGCAAAAAAAATTCTCCTCTTTTGGATAAAGTTAGGAAAGTACAATTAGAAGAGTATCAGAATGTTTTTTCTGATACTTTAAATACTGTTTATGATAATTTCAAACCTTTCAAGACATTTGCAACTGATTCATATATTATATGCTCCTTCTATTATGGGGAAAAGCCAAAAAATCCTATTTTCACAGATACGCAATTAACAGATGAAGATATCAATGTTATAGTAAAGAGCAAGGTTGGTAATAGTGTATATATAACCAAAGTATTGAGAATTTATGAACATAATACAATTTATTTTATAAAGCCAAAATCATACCGTTTTTGGTTAAAGTCCATTGCAGTTAGAGATGCGGATGAAACATTTGCTGATTTAGTAAAAATGGGGTATTGATGTTAAAAAACAATATGCCACAAAGCGCTTTGCCACACGATACTTTTACTCAGCTTGAAGCTGGAAGATCCATTACAAAAACCATAGAACATATGAAAAGACTCTTGCCTAAGTTTATTGATAGTGCCAAAGTAAAAGGTATAAAAGTAGAAAAAGGTTTAAACCATCTATATGTAAAAATTATGGATTGTCATGATTTGTTTCAGTTTATACATGAAGATTTAGAAGAACCGACTAGAGGAGATTCTCCTGCCATTGATATTGGGATTTATACGAAAGGAGACCATACAACAAGACTTTTTGCAATAGAGGGAAAGAGATTGGATACAAGTATTAGCAATTATACACAAAGAAAAAAAGAGTATGTTGTTAACAATAATGGTGGGGGTATTGAAAGATTTAAAAAAGATATTCATGGCAAAGAGTTATTATGTGCTGGAATGTTAGGATATGTTCAGACAGATGATTTTAATACTTGGGAAAGAAGAATAAATAGCTATATAGCAGAAGAAATAAGAAGTTCAACTATTGGTGTATCATGGAATACTGATGATTTATTAAGATTAGAAAAATCAGATGCAGTATGTGCAACATATGGTTCTAAACATTTAAGATTAAGTGGAAGCGAAATAGATCTATACCACTTATGGGTTAATTTGCAATAGAATAATGTTCCCAGTAAAAAGAAACCAATTTAAAGAAATTTTATATTCCTAAAAAATAAAATAAAAATAAAAAAAGATTATACTAGAAACAGCCATACTTAACATAAAAATGGAGAAACAAAATGACTTTGAACTCACTTTCAACGTGGCAAGCAAGATCATATCAAGTATGAAGTGGTACATCTCTCATGAGTTTAGAAAGCGTATGGAGTATCAAGAGTGGAAAGCTTTATTACACCACTTTTATGATCCTTTTCCTGTAGTGGAGCATTATGAGAGCGTTGAATAGAAGGCTTAACGATGAATATATCAAACTACATCAAAATTAACGACCAAATATCAACAGCAGGGCAACCCACAAAAGAGGAGTTTGCACTTATAGCAAAAGAGGGTTTTGAGATGGTGATAAACCTAGCGATGCACAACAGAGGTGCGTTAAAAAAAGAGGATAAGATAGTCTCTAAAAATGGCATGATATATATCCACCTTCCCATCACTTGGAAAGCCAGGAAGTGGATAGATTGAAGCTGTTTTTGAAACTTTTAGAGAGTTTAGAGAAGGAGAATAAGAGGATTTTTATACATTGCATTATGAATTATAGAGTTTCTGTCTTTATGCATCTGTATAAAAAGTTTGTATGGAAAGTGAGTGACGATACGCTTATTGCCCCTGCTAAATATGAACCCAATGAGGTATGGCAAGAGATTTTAAATATAAATATGTGAGAAAGAGATCATAAAAAGGCACTTATATATAAAAGCTCTACATGTAGAGCTTTTAGAGACCGTAAAATAAACTGTGTAAACCCACCTCTTATCCAATAATCACTTCGTATATTTTGACATAATTTCACTGAAAAATATACAAAGTTGAGGATAAATTTCATACCAATTCCTGATACAGTTC
>JALUBH010000038.1 GCA_027050775.1 Campylobacteraceae bacterium
ATCTCTCCTGATGCTAATTGTTTTTTTAACTCTTTGTGGTTGATTAAGCTCATGTGTAAATCCTTATAAATAATTCATTTGATAGTTTATCAAATGAATCTAGTTTTTAAGGTTTACACAGTTAGATTTACAGTCTCTCATAAAAAGGCACTTTATATATAAAAGCTCTACATGTAGAGCTTTTATCCTATATTTGTATATACTGCCTGTACATCGTCATCGTCTTCCACTCTTTCTACAACTCTTTGTATATCTGAAAGTTGCTCTTCTGTAAATTTTACGGGTGTATTTGCAATTCGTTCAAGTGTGGCTTTTTTTAGCTCTATTCCTAATTTTTCAAAAGCATGTGAAAGATTGCCAAAATCTTTATAATCACCGTGAGCTAAGACTAATCCATCTTCTTCTTCTATCTCTTCAAGACCGGCATCTATGAGTTCTAACTCTATCTCGTCTAGGTCTATATCCTCTGTTTTGTCAAACTCAAAAAGAGCTTTTCTAGAAAACATAAAATCCAAAGAGCCGTTGTTGAGCATTTCAGCATTGCTTTTTTTAAGATTAAATTTTACCTTTGCCACTGTTCTTGTTGCATTGTCTGTTGCGCATTCTATAAAAAAGAGTGAGCCATGTGGCCCTTTTGCCTCATAAGTTACCTCGCTAAGTGCCGCTAAATCTTTGCTAGTTGCTCTTTTTATCGCAGCTTCTATGTTGTCTTTTGGCATATTTTCAGCTTTTGCATTGAGTATGGCCGTTCTTAGTTTCGCATTGCTTTCTGGGTCGCATCCCCCTTCTTTGGCTGCCATTGTTATCACTCGTCCAAGTCTTGGAAACACTCTTGACATGTTCCCCCATCTTTTTAATTTGGCCGCTTTTCTATACTCAAAAGCTCTTCCCATGGTCATTCCTTGTAATGCATTTTTAGTTGTGGTATTATACTATTAGTTTTATTTGTCTGACCTTACGCACTTTTTATCTAAAAGTCCTACTTTTTGTAGCCTAGGAGGTTGTAGGGACTCTTCGTCCCTGTTGCTTTTGCGAGCTTTGTTCATTGTAGTGCGCAAGGTTAGTTGTTTGAAATAACTTAAGGAAGGACAGTGTTTAGAAAAACAAGACATCTTTACAGACTTAAAGATATAGAAAAAACTTTGGTTTATTTTCCTATTTTCTTTATTTTGCTTCTTTCGCTTATATCACTATTCGTCTCTTTTTTGGTTTTAGATTTTAATAAAAAATCACAACTTGATTTGATTTCTCAAAAATCAAAACTCCAAGAAAGTTATAAAGATGCTAAACTTTTGCAGGACTATATATATAAAAATACCAACTTAGTAAACAAACATTTTAAAGATGTGGAAAAAACCATGTCTCTTTATGTTCATGAAATTGAGGGAGTTATAAGTGGATTGAATGCAAATAAAAAAGAGATAAATATCCAGCTTTTAGATCCTTTTTTAAAAGATATTGAGTTTAAAAGAGAGATAAAATTTGTAATTTTTAAAAAAAGTGACTTAAGTGTTTTATATGGCTTAGATACGATAAAAAATATCCAAAAATTGATATTTAACAACTACAACAATCAAAAATCACTATATCTCACCCTTTTGTATATTTCATCTCAAGGAGAGAAAGGCAGCTTTTATTGGAAAAATGATTTAAAACAGACTATGCAGGTTAACTATTTTGAGTATATCAAAAAATTAGATTGGTATATAGGAGCTTTTTCTATTTCGGATGATTTGAAAAAATTTACGGCAAGAACTTTTTTTGATTCTATGAGAGATGATATTGCGAAAAATAAAGAGTATTATTTTTATTTTTATGACTATAACGATAGATACTTTTATAACTATTTCAATGATAAAAAATGGCGTAGTTTTGCTTCAGTTTTTTCGTTTTTAAGCTCTCAAGAACTTCAATTTATCAAAACTTTTGCATATAGAACGGATAGTAGAAACAGAAAAATTGAGAATTTTTATGATTTTTACAAGTATAGCTTTGGAGTTGGAATGAAAGTCAATAAAAACTTGGTAGTTGACAAATATCTTGCTCAAAAAGAAAAAATTGAAAAGAAGTTTAAAAATAATAAAAGAGCAATAGCGATGATTATACTAGCTTTTACAATTGTTTTGATTTTTGCCTCTTTTTCGTTTGCAAATTTTATAAAAAAGATATTTTCTACATACAATAAAAGATTTGAAACCAAAAATATGCTTTTGGGTAAATGGAAAGAGAGATATGAATTAGCCATCATAGCTACAAATGATGGGCTTTGGGATATAAATTTTAAAAGTGGCAAGATATTTTTCTCAAATACTTGGCTAGATATGTTTGGATATAAAAGGGGAGACATAAACTCTTACGAAGGGTGGCTAGACCTTATACACAAGGATGATAGAGATAATGTAATTAAGAAGATGTATGAGCATACTAGTGGGAAGCTTGAGCATTTTATGGCTGAATATAGATTGAAGACAAAACTTGGCAGATATAAATGGACTCTTTCTCGTGGTAAAATGTTTTTTGATGAGGATGGAAAACCGGACAGGTTATTGATGATGGCCATGAATATAGTCGAGAGAAAAAGGATTGAGAGGTCACTTGATGATACCTGGAGGCTTGTGAAAAAGGGTGATATAGTCCTTTTTAGGTGGCTAAATGATGAGAAGCTAACGGTCACTTTTGTTTCTGAAAGCATATTTAAATTTGGATACAGGCCTGATGATTTACTCCAAAAAAGCACCATGTATGCAGATATCATATATAAGGAAGATCTTGATAGGGTATTAAAAACTTTAAAGCAACATGTGCAAGACGGATTAGAGTGCTTCTCCTCCACCTACAGAATTAAAAACAGAAATGACGGAAGTTTAAGGTGGGTTTTTTCACATGCTATTTTCATAAAAGATGATTTCGGGAATGTTACCGATTTATATGGTTATATTTATGATATAACGGCCATCAAAAGGAGTGAACAAGAGCTTGAAAACAGAGTAAAAGAAGAGGTTGATAAAAATATAGCCAAAGATAGACTTTTGGTTCAACAAAATAAATTAGCAGCCATGGGAGAAATGATAGGAGCCATAGCTCACCAGTGGAGGCAACCTCTAAATAATGTCTCTTTAATATTACATTTTGTAAGAGATAATTTTGATAATAAAAAGTTAAACAAGGAGATGATAAGCAATTATCTTGATAAGGGCAAAAAACAGATCGAATATATGTCTCATACCATTGATGACTTTAGAAATTTTTATAAACCATCTAAGAAAAAAGATAAGTTTGAGATAAAAGAGGCACTTAGCGCCACGATAGAGATTATGAGCGCAAAACTTGAGCAAAAAGATGTGCGAGTTGAGCTAGATGTAGAGGAGTTTGTATTGAACAGTTTTGAAAATGAGTTTAAACAGGCGGTTTTAAATATCATTTCTAATGCAAAGGATGCGATTTTCCAAGAAAAAGAGAAGAATAAGGATTTTAAAGGTATCATTTATCTTATAGGCAAAAAAAACGATCAAACTTATGATATAACCATATCAAACAATGGTAGAGAGATTCAAAAGGGTGTTAAGGAGAGGATGTTTGAGCCATACTTTACCACAAAATTTGAAAATCAAGGGACGGGAATCGGTTTATACATGACAAAAATGATCATAGAAAATAGTATGGCGGGTTCCATAGAAGTTAAAAATATAAAAGATGGTGTTGAATTTAAAATTAAATTGCCACTACAAGGATGAAATATGGATGTAACTAGAGTTTTGCTTGTTGAAGATGAGGTGGATGCTAGAGAGATTTTGAGTTTTTATCTAAACACTATTTTTGAAGATGTTATTGTTGCTGTTGATGGGCAAGAAGCTCTTGAAATCTTTGAGTCCGAATTGAAAAATGGAAAATATTTTGATTTAGTTTTGACTGATATTAAGATGCCAAGGCTTGATGGCATGGAGATGATAGAGAAAATGCTCTTGTTAGTAGAAAATCAAAAGTTTATCATAGTATCTGCTTACAAAGATGAAGACAAACTTCTTAAATCCATAAATTTTAGAGTTTTAGGGTATTTTCTAAAGCCTATAAATGTTGACAATATGATGGAAATACTAAAAAAAGCAAAAGTGGAAGTTTTGAAAGAGAAGCAAGAAAAAAAGAACCAAAACCTTTTAAAAATCAATAAAAATTATGAGTATGCCAAAGACGAAAAACTTTTATACTGCGATACTTCTTTGGTTAAATTGTCAAAAAAAGAGACAGAGCTTTTGGATATATTGGTTAAAAATATAGGAAAAATTGTCACAATAAAAAAGTGTAAACTTGCACTATGGAATGATGAAAATAAATCAGATACAACTTTTAGAACAGTAATGAAAAGATTAAAAGACAAATTGAGTGTTGATGATTTTATACTCTCTTTAAAAGGTCAAGGATACACTATAGAAAAAAAATAGTGTAGAATTGTAACAGTTTTAAAGAAATTTTCTAAATGTAAACAATAATAAAACTATTTTGAAACTTTTTATGATATAATCTCTTATAAATAGCCTTGTGTATTCTGCATAAGGTTAGTTAAAATTTAAAAGGAGATTGTATGATTAAGAGTAAAATACTCAGTAGAGTTTTGGTTAGCACAGCTGTTGTTGCTTCATTGATTGGTACACTAAATGCTGCACCAAAGGAGAAGAAGTACATCATAGCAACTGCTAGCACAGGTGGTACTTACTATCCTGTAGGAGTTGGTATAGCTACAATTGCGAGTTTGAAGCTTGCCAAAAAATACAAGATGACATTTTCTGCGATGACAAGTGCTGGAAGTAGTGAAAATATAGATATGATTGATAAAGGCGAAGTTAATTTTGCTATTATCCAAGGATTGTTTGGCTCAATGGCTTGGCAAGGAAAAGGCAAGTATGAAGGAAAGCCTAAGACAAATCTAAGATCAGTCTCGATGCTATGGCAAAATGTAGAGCAATTTACAGTATATAATAAGTATGTAAAAACCGGCAATATAATGGACCTTAAAAATCTATATGGAGAGAGATTTTCTATAGGCGGTAGAAATTCCGGTAGTAGAGTTTCGGCTGAAACTATCATGAAAGCCTTGGGCATTGATTACAACAAGATGAATATTCAGTATCTTGGATATAGTCCTAGCTCAACTGCCCTTCAAGATGGTAAAATAGCCGGTATGAATACTCCATCAGGTCCTCCGACAAGTGCAGTTACAAATGCATTTGCAACAATAGGTGCAGATAAGATTACAGTTTTGAGCTTCAATGCTGATAATTTGAAAAAGATAGATGACAGTTATCCTGTATGGTCCCCTTTTACTATAAAAGCAGGAACATATCCAGGACAAAAGAAAGATATACATACGATAGCTCAGCCAAACCTCTTGGTTGTAACAAAAGATACTCCTGTCCAAACAGTTTATCTTTTGACAAAAACTATCTATGAAAACTTGCCTTTCTTACACTCTGTGCATAAAGCTACACTAGCTATGAGCCTACAAAAAGCTATAGACGGTCTTCCTATGCCTCTTCATCCCGGTGCTGCAAAGTACTATAGAGAAATGGGTTTAAAAATTCCTGCTAGGTTAGTAGCAAAATAGATTCCAAAATTGCGGCGGAGAAATCCGTCGCAAACTTATGATTAAGAACTCACATAGGAGACATTACGATGAGCAGAAAAAGTTTAAGTAAGTTTATTTTTATTTATGCAATTTTTATAGCAGTTTTCCATTTTTATATTAATATCTGGGGAGGTATTAGTAATTTGAGGTTTAATGCAGCCCACTTTTCTCTTTTAGCATCTCTTGGTTTTTTAACATTTAGGGCATCCAAACACTCTTCTGAGGACATTATTCCGATATATGACATTTTTTTGGCTCTTTTAGCTTCTAGTATCGTCATATATATGGTGCTCTTTGAAGATAGTTTTTATGCTGTGGCACATAGCAATATGAGACCGATGGATATCTTCTATTCTGTTGTAACTATACTAACGGCTATCGAGATACTAAGAAGAACAACAGGGCTTATAATACCCACTATGATAGTGATAGCCATAAGCTATCTACTCTTTTTAGGTAAATATCTAGATGGAGTTTTTGCATTTGGAGGAATGAATATAGATAGATTTTTGTACAGAATGTTCTATACGGGTGAGGGGCCATTTGGGCCAATTGCAACTATTTCTGCTACTTATGTTTTTATGTTTATACTCTTTTCAGCTTTTTTGATGAAAAGTGGCGCTGGAGATTTTATAGTAGAGTTGGCATCTGTCGCAACTTCGAGATTTAAGGGCGGTACAGGACATGTAGCGCTTTTTAGCTCGGCTTTGATGGGAACTATATCCGGAAGTGCAGTTGCCAATGTTGTCTCGACAGGCTCTATCACGATTCCTATGATGAAAAAAGCTAAATTTCAACCGATGTTTGCAGCGTCTATCGAAACGAGTGCAAGCACAGGAGGACAGATTATGCCTCCTATTATGGGCGCTGGAGCATTTATCATGGCCCAGATGACACAAATTGCGTATTCAACTATCATAGTGCTTTCTATTTTGCCGGCTATGTTATATTTTATATCTATATCATTTTATATACATATTCATGCCAAAAAATATAATATTCCAGCTGGAAAAACAGATAAAAAGGCTTGGCCAATTATACGAGAGGGGTTTCACTTTTTAATTCCATTGTCCATTTTGGTCATACTTTTGATATATGGATTTACTCCTACTTACGCTGCAGGTATATCTATGATAGCGATAATAGCAGCATCTTATCTAACCAAAACAAAGAGGATGAGTTTCAAACTTATACTTGAAGCCATGGCTCAAGGATCCCAAAATATGGTGGTTACGGGCACGCTTCTAGTTAGTATAGGTATCATTGTAGGCGTTATAAATATTTCCGGTATCGGCATAACACTTTCACAGTTGATTATCGAATGGTCAAACAACAATCTTTTTATAGCACTTATGCTTGTATCAGCAGCAGCGATAGTTTTAGGCATGGGACTTCCAACGACTGCAGCATATGTTGTTTTGGTTGTTCTCTCAGCTCCGGCATTAGTCGGTTTGATGCTAGATCCTGCAACTGCTGCACTTTTGAGTGCAGGAGTAAGTGTTCCTAAAGCGACTATGTATCTTCTCTCAGCTCATCTTATGGTATTTTGGCTTGCTCAGGTTTCAAACTTAACGCCGCCTGTTTGTTTGGCAGCATTTGCGGGGGCTGCCATAGCGGGTACTCCTCCTATGAAGACAGGGTTTAAGGCTTTAAATTTGGGAAAAGCATTTTATATCATGCCTTTGCTGTTTGCTTTTAGTCCACTTATAACAGGAACTTGGCCGGAAAAATTTGAAGTTTTTATCTTTGCGATACCTGGATTTTTAGGGATAGCAGCAGTATCCGAGGGTTTTTGGGATATGAAGATGACTATCTTTGAGAGAGCTCTTTTTGCAATAGCTACTGTTTTGCTCTTTTCTCAAGACCATATTTTTCATCTAAATAGCTATTTCGATTTAGTCCAAGATACAAGTATTTTAGGTATAATTGTGATGATTTTTGCTATGAGTATTCATAAAATGAGATATAAAAAATTTGTTTTACAAAAGGTCGCATAGGTGATATATGATTATTTGATCATAGGCGGGGGAATTATAGGTTTAAATATCGCACGAGCTCTAAAACTGCAATATAAAGATGCAAATATCGTAGTAATCGAAAAAGAGCCCGAAGTTGGTATGCACAGTAGCGGTCGAAACAGTGGAGTTTTGCATGCAGGATTTTACTACACAGCAGACTCCCTAAAAGCAAAATTTACTAAAATCGGTAACAAAAAGATGCATGAGTTCTGTGAAAACAGAGGACTTCGCATAAATAAATGTGCCAAAGTAGTCGTAGCGCAAAGTGATGATGAAGTCAAAGGACTTGAAGAGTTAAAAAGAAGAGGGGATGTAAACGGAGTTGAGCTCAGCTGGATAAGCAAAGAAGAACTTAATGAAAAATTTCCTCTTATAGATACTCATCAAAAAGCTCTATTTTCACCTACAACTGCCACTATTGACCCAAAAGAAGTTACGCTGGAATTTAAAAAATATGTGCAAGAACTAGGAGTCGAGGTGATGACATCTGTCTCTTATGAAAAGAGGAATTATGAGTATGAAATCCAAACAAACAGAGGCTCTATGAGATTTAAGAAGTTGATAAATTGTGCAGGACTGTATGCTGATAAGATAGCCAAGGATTTTAATTTTGGACATAAGTACACGATAATTCCATTTAAAGGTATATATCTCAAAGACAAGTACAATGTTTGTGGACTTGAGACAAATGTGTACCCCGTGCCAAATCTTGCAAATCCGTTTTTGGGTGTTCACTACACTTATGCCGTAGAGGATGACAGCAAGATAGGACCGACTGCAATTCCAGCTTTTTGGAGAGAAAATTATAAAGGATTTGATAATTTTAATTTGAGTGAAATGGCTCAAATCTTGTACTATGAGGCTAAACTTTTTCTCACAAATGCCTTTGGTTTTAGAAATTTGGCCATAAGCGAAGTGAAAAAATACTCAAAATCATATCTTCTAAATCTGGCAAAAGGTCTCACTAAACCACTAGATATGAGTGGATTTAACTCATGGAGTACGCCCGGTATCAGAGCTCAACTGTTAGATACCAAAACTTTGGAATTGGTTCAGGATTTTGTAGTAGAGGGTGATGGTGTGAGTGTGCATGTACTAAATGCCGTAAGCCCTGCATTTACTTCTTCGATTCCATTTTCACAGTGGGTAGTTGATAATTATATAGATAAAAAGGCATCGTAAAAGATGCCTTCTGGGTTTTAGTTAAGTTTCTCTCTTACTATTTTCACGGCTTCAACCATATTTTTAAGACTTGGTTTTACCTCTTCCCACTTTCTTGTTTTTAGCCCACAATCTGGATTGATCCATAACTGCTCTTTTGGCAAGACTTCAAGTAAAAGCTCTATCTGCTTTGCTATCTCTTGGACGCTTGGAACTCTTGGCGAGTGGATGTCGTAAACCCCGGGACCTACTTCTTGTTTGTAGCCAACCTCTTTGAAGATTTTTAAAAGCTCATTTCCGCTTCTTGCAGTCTCTATCGTGATGACATCTGCATCCATGGCTTCTATGGTTTTTATGATGTCGTTAAACTCGCTATAGCACATGTGAGTATGAATCTGTGTCTCTTTTTTTGCACTGCTGACGCAAAGCTTGAAGTTTTCTACCGCCCATTTTTCATAAGTTGGAATCTTACTTTCTCTTAGTGGATATCCCTCTTTAAAGGCAGCTTCATCAACTTGTATGATTTTTATGCCAGCATTTTGAAGATCGTTTACTTCATCGCTTAGGGCAACAGCTATCTCTTTTGCTACTTCATCTCTTGGTTTATCATCTCTCACGAAAGACCAGTTGAGTATAGTCACGGGACCTGTTAGCATGCCTTTCATGATTTTGTCAGTTTTACTCTGTGCGTAGGTAATCCATTCAACTGTCATAGGCTTTGGACGACTTATATCTCCATATATAAAAGGAGGCTTTACGCATCTGCTTCCATAGCTCTGTACCCATCCGTTTTGGCTAAAGCCATAGCCACTTAGTTGTTCGCCAAAGTATTCGACCATATCGTTTCTCTCAGGCTCACCGTGAACTAAAACTTCCAAGCCAATTTCATCTTGAAATGCTACACACTCATCTATGTAGTTTTTCATGACATCCTCATACGCTTCTTTTGAGATGATTTGGTTTTTATACTCTCTTCTTGCTTTTCTTATCTGCGGAGTTTGAGGAAATGAGCCTATAGTGGTAGTTGCCAAGTCCTTATATCCCAAAAGTTTTCTTTGTATTTTTATCCTCTGCTCGAACACTGTGTCTCTTTGGAGTTTTGTTAGATTTTTTACTCTGTTTTGCACCTTTTGGTTGTGAATCTTTTCAGAAGTTTTTCTGTTTTGATTTGCTTTTTTATTTTCTTCTAATAGAGTTAACTCTTCTTTGTTAAGAGATTTTGTACCATCAAAAAAGAGTTTTGTTACAAGCGAAATTTCCCCTAGTTTTTCAACCCCGTAACTTAGCCAACTCTTTATCTCGTCATCCATATTTTTTTCATATTTTATTGTGAAAGGAGTGTGAAGTAGGGAGCAAGAAGAGCTAATGATGATATTTTCTTTTGAAACTGTTTTTGCTATCTCATCCAAAAGTTTAACTGTTTGTGTAAAATTATTTTTCCAGATGTTTCTGCCGTCAACCACACCGGCTATGAGTTTTTTGCCTGATTTTGCTATGACTTCAAGGCTCTCCATGTTCTCTTTCCCATATAAAAAATCCAACCCTAATCCCCATACGGGAGTATTTACCAATATCTTTGTAGCTTCGTTTGAGTGCTCAAAATATGTACTTACCACTATCTTTACATGTGGAGCAACATTTGACAGTCTGTCATAAGTTGTCTTTATAAGGCTCAATACTTTTGTATCTAAATCTTTGACAAATATAGGCTCATCTATCTGAAGAGTGATATCGTCATCTAGTTTGCCTATCTCTTTTATAATCTCTTCATAAACAGGCAAAATTTTACCAAAAAGCTCATAAGTATCGTCCCTGTCATCTCTTTTGGAAAGTCCTAAAAATGTCAAAGGTCCTATGAGATTTATCTTGGTTCTTATGCCTAGCTCTTTTGCCTCGAGGTACTCGTTTATGATTTTTTTAGCGTTTGCTTTGAAACTATCTTGAAGCGAAAGTTCAGGCACTATGTAGTGGTAGTTTGTATTGAACCACTTTGTCATCTCCATGGCTGTATGAGTTTTATCGCCTCTAGCCATAGCGAAGTATAGCTCTTCATCTTTTAAATCTTCAAACCTCTTTGGTATCGCACCTAGGAGTATGATAGTATCAAGCATATTGTCGTACAGTGAAAAGTCATTTGAGCTGATATAATCGATACCGGCATCTTTTTGATAGCTCCAATGCCTCTTTTTAAGTTTGCTTGCAACTTTTTTTACTTCGCCAAATGGGACTTTTTTGGCCCAAAAACTCTCCAAAACTTTTTTAAGTTCTCTTTGCTCTCCGATTCTTGGAAAGCCTACTATATAATTTTTTGACATAGTTATTCCTATTAATTTGTAATTTTATAAATCTTGTGAAATTGTGAAAAATTAATAGGAGAGTGGAGGGTGGACGCCGGTCCTTCTAAAAGCAAAATATGTGCAGTAGTATGGACATCTTGGTATAAAAGTATTTAAAAGCAGTATCAATCTAGCTTTGAGTCTGAATACGGAGTTGCAGTGACAAGGCTTCACATCTTGCAATATAAGTTTATCTTTTAGAGTCTTATAAGTGGTGTCAAAAAAAGGGTGTTTTAAGTAAATATCTAGAAAATACAACTTTTAACTCCTTTTTTTGATGAAATTATATCAAAAAAAGGAGTTTTTTGGAAACCTACATGTAGAGGCTCTACATGTAGGCTGATAAATATGATTACATCATGCCTGGCATTCCGCCCATGCCACCCATGTCTGGCATAGCTGGAGCAGATGATTTTTCTTCTTTGATGTCACTGACTGTTGCTTCGGTTGTTAATAGTAGGCTTGCTACCGAGATAGCATTTTTAAGGGCTACTCTTTCAACTTTTACAGGATCAACGATACCCGCTTTAAACATATCTACATATTCGCCTGCAGATGCGTCAAAACCTATATTTTTATCTTTGTTCTCAAGAACTTTATTTGCAACAACACCAGCATCAAATCCTGCATTTTCTGCGATTTGTTTTAGAGGTGCGTTGATTGCACGATTTACTATTTCAGCACCTATTGCTTCGTCACCACTCAATTTTAAACTAACCCGTGATCCAGCGTATAGAAGGGCAGCTCCACCACCTATTACTATGCCTTCCTCAACGGCAGCTTTTGTAGCACTAAGTGCATCATCAACTCTATCTTTTTTCTCTTTCATCTCGGTTTCAGTCGCAGCTCCTACTTTGATAACAGCAACGCCACCACTTAGTTTTGCCAATCTTTCTTGCAATTTTTCTTTATCATAATCACTTGTAGTTTCTTTGATTTGAGCTTTGATTTGACCAATTCTTGCATCAATCTTCTCTTTTTCACCAGAACCGTTTACTACAGTTGTATTGTCTTTGTCTATAACAATCGATGATGCAGAACCTAAATCATCTATAGAAGCACTCTCTAATGTTCTACCTAATTCTTCACTGATGACTTCACCACCGGTTAATATAGCGATATCTTCAAGCATAGCTTTTCTTCTGTCGCCAAAACCAGGAGCCTTGACAGCTGCTATATTTAAAACGCCTCTGAGTTTATTTACAACCAAAGTTGCTAAAGCTTCTCCTTCGATATCTTCAGCGATAATCAAAAGAGGTTTACCGCCTTTTTGAACTTGCTCAAGAACAGGTAGAAGGTCTTTCAAGTTAGAAATCTTTTTATCATAAAGTAAAATATATGGGTTTTCTAGTACAGTTTCCATCTTTTCGGTATTTGTTGCAAAATAAGGAGATAGATAACCTCTGTCAAATTGCATACCTTCAACAACATCAAGTTCGTCAGTTATACCTTTTGCTTCTTCAACAGTTATAACACCGTCCTTTCCAACTTTGTCCATAGCTTCGGCTATAAGTTTTCCTATAACAGGGTCAGAGTTGGCAGAAATTGTAGCGACTTGGGCAATCTCTTTTTTACCTTCTACTTTTTTCGCTTCATTTTTAAGTTCATTCATGATAACTTCAGCAACTTTGTCCATACCTCTTTTTACTTCAACAGGATTTGCACCGGCTGTTATATTTCTAAGGCCTTCTTTGAAGATAGCGTGCGCTAAAACAGTAGCAGTTGTTGTTCCGTCACCTGCTTCATCTGCAGTTTTACTTGCAACTTCTTTTACGAGTTGTGCACCCATATTTTCGATAGTATCGGCTAGTTCAATCTCTTTTGCTACTGAAACGCCATCTTTTGTGATACTTGGTGCTCCAAAACTCTTTTGAAGAAGTACATTTCTTCCTCTTGGTCCCATTGTAACTTTTACTGCATCATTTAATTTTCTAACACCCTCATAAAGTGCGTTTCTTGCTTTGTCTGAATAATATATCTCTTTTGCCATTTTTAACCCCTTACTTTAATATACCTAAAATTTCGTCTTGATTCATAACCAAGTACTCTTTTCCATCTAAACTCAATTCTGTTCCTGCATATTTTGCGAAGATTACTTTGTCACCTACACTTATTATGCCTTGTTCTTCAATCTCTTTGCTTACAGAGATAACTTTACCATTTAAAGGTTTTTCTTTTGCATTATCAGGTATGATTATGCCTGATGCTGTTGTAGTCGGCTCCTCTATTCTTTCTAGAAGAACTCTTTCTCCTAATGGTTGAAATGTCATTTTGCATCCTTTTATTAGATTTTAAATTTTAGCACTCTTTATATTTGAGTGACAGAATTTTACTAAAATTTTATAAAAATGTCAAGTAAAACTATATAAACTTTAGTGATATAGACTAAGGTATATTAATGAATTAGCCTAAGCAATTATTGATATAAACATAAAAAATGCGTCACAAATAGAGTTAACCAATTTATAAGTTATGAAGATGTATAATTTCGTCCTTTAAAGCGTCAAGGTAGCTCAGCTGGTTAGAGCGCTGGTCTCATAAGCCGGAGGTCGGGAGTTCAAGTCTCCCTCTTGACACCAAGTTAGAAACCTCTGTAAACCCCTTTAATACGAGCTTTTTAAGATTAATTACTTAAATAAATATATATCTCTAAACCATATTCCTACTACATTTATACCCATAATAAAGACATTTTAAGTACAAAAAAGGCACTAAAAACTTATTCTTGTTTTCATTCTCCAATATTGTAATTTTTTTGAATACAGATAAGGAAACAAGTAAAAGCTTGCTAAATGCACTTGTATTGTGTTTAAAAGAGCCACAATGTATCTTTTTGAACGGGTTATTTTTACTTTTTATTTGACAAATATTATCAAATATGATAACATTATTACATGAATTGGTTCATAGAATTTTTCGATGAAAGTGTAGAAGTTGATACTTTGGCTTTGCCTTCAAAGATACTAGCAAAGTTATTAAATATATTTGATCTTATTGAGATAGCTGGTGCTAATTTAGGAGAGCCATATACTAAACCTTTAACGGATGGCTTATTTGAAATAAAAGCAAAAGCTTATGAAGGCATAGGAAGAAGCATATACTGCTATAAAAAAGGAAGAAAGATTATTATACTGCATTCATTTGTAAAGAAAACTCAAAAAACTCCAAAGCGAGATATAGAGTTAGCTTTAAAAAGAAAAAAGGAGATTGACAATGCAAATAGTTAAAAGACCTACCTATAAAGATTTTAAAGCAAAAGCACTCCAAAATCCAGAAGTAAAAAAAGAGTATGAAAGCTTTAAGCCTCTTTTTGAAATCAAAAAACAATTTGTAGCAGCAAGAACAAAAAGAGGCATGACACAAGAAGATATAGCTAAAAAAATTGGAACTTCCAAATCAAATATATCAAGACTTGAAAGCTTAAACAATACTTTCATGCCTAATATCGCTACTCTTATAAAATATGCAAATGCACTACAAATGAGATTAGATATTGGGTTGAGATAACAGATGTGATGAAATATCGTCTATATATTTTATGAAATATTGGAGTAATTATTTAAAAAATCTTAAGAAATCATGAAAAATTAGGAGAGTGTTAGAAATTTCGTGTCAATCTGATAAAATATCAAAAAGGATTGACAGTGAAAGAGAATTTAGACTTTGACTTTAATGAAATACTAGAAGAATTTAAAAGTGGAAAAAAGCTAGCAGGCAAAGGTGATCTGGCTACACTCGTATAATAACATTTGAGATATATAGTATTATATCTCAAAGAGTTTGTTGTTGATATATCGGTGGCTACACAAAGCAGTAAAATTTACTAGCTTGAGAATTAGTCAGATAGT
>JALUBH010000039.1 GCA_027050775.1 Campylobacteraceae bacterium
TGTAGTCTCTTATCACATTAGCTAGAGATTTGCTCGCCTGGGTTTGAGCTATTTTGCTAAAGGCATCGCTATTTGAAGTCGCAAAAGTTATATTTAAAGATGGATGTGTAAAACCTGCATTTGTCGCCGTGTAATAAGGTGCACCATTTATATAAAGATTTGGAATATTGTTTGTTAAAAGTAAGGTATATTTTCCATTTCCACACACATAGCTATTTATATCACCTCCAAAGTTACAGGTATTAAATCTTACTAAAGGTATCCTAGTTTGCTGATATGCAAGATATGTAGCTTTTTTTACATTTCTCTCAAAATCTTCAATCTTCAAAGATGGAAAATTTTGTAAAAGTCTTGTTGTATTCTCAACTATATCAGCAGTGTAGTAAAGCAAGGTTATATACTTTTGCAATTTTCTAACTTGTGTTGATGTGAGTCTAGCTTTTCTTGCCGCCCTGTTTTGAGTAGCTTGATATTTTCCTACATTTTGTAATTCGCCATACTCTTCGTCTTCGTCTATGACATAATTTAAAGATCCTATGTCTGCTTGAGTTAGAAAAAAACTCTTTTTATTCCATCCAAAATCTCTAAGCTCACTCAATATGTATGGAATTGGATTTAATGCAATAGTCCAATTTCCATTTATACTCTTTGAAGTAGTGTGATTAATTGTTCTTAACTTACTAAGTGTTCTTAATATCGTTTTGGTATCTGATTTTTCTTTACCATTTGATAAAGTCTTAGTATTGGATTTAGAGTTTTGATTTGATAGTTGTTTGCTATCTCTTCTCATACCTTGGTTGCTCCTGGATTTGCTTACTTGATTTCCTAAATCAGCATCTAGTAAAGATATAAATAACAAAAGAAACATTAAATATCTCATGATTATTTATTCTCCCTATTTATCTCTTCTTGAAGCAATTTGTGAAAAGTGTTTGCCTCTGGGCATTTTAGCTTTTGCATAACACCTACATTGTAAGCCATATTGTCTATTTTTTTATACCAAAAACTTATAAGATAATTTGCGCCTGCCGATAAACAAGTATTTCCGCTTAATGCAAAGCTTGCTGGAAGTGGATATTTATGTCCGCTGTTTAATATCGCTAGATTTAGATAACTAATAATATTATCTTCTCTATTATATCTATACACTATATCAAAAGCATTGTGAAGCCCCCTTTTTTTCATTATCGCAAAAAGATGACTTAAGCTATTTTTCATGTCTTTCTTTCTTTGTGGTCTTATTTTTTTAGGCAAAAGATGATAATAATGAACACTCCATCGTGGACTTACTTTTCTAAGAGTATTTATATCTAGCTTTTCAAGAGTTTTTAATCTTCTTGTCATGTGATGATAATTATATTTATTTATTTTAGATGCTAATTTTTTAGCAGTTTCCAACTGTTTTTTAGCTAGTATTTCGTCAATTTTATCAAACTCTCCATTTTGCAAATAATGAACTATCACTGCTATTTTTGCACTTTCACTAGAGAGGTTATATAACGCAATAGCTCGGTAAGTAATTTGCACTAAACTTAATGCATACCGCCTATTCCCTTCTTTTTTGCTAAAAAAAGTTCTAGAAAAGTGTGACCAATTGCTAAAGCCACTTAATATAGATTTTTTTAATTTTTGAATATAGTTTTTACCATGTCCATGTTTACTTGCCTCTTCTTGTATTATTATGTTTAAATATTTCATTCTTAAATAGTATCGGGTAGTAACATAATTTGATAGCTCATAATTTAAAGTGCTAAAAGTTGTTGTGTATGTAGCCGTTTGACCCGTTTTTGAAGACAAAATATTAGTAGTATATTTTCTGTAAGACAAAGAGGGCATATATTGCATTATCTCCCTGGTGTATTCAGCAATATAATTGGAATGTATCCATTTTGGTTCAGGGTCTGCTGGCGCAGCTTCGTCTTGCATACGCATTAGATCACTTACTTTTACCTTCTTTACTTTCATATCAGCATTTCTCTCTATTTTTTCTTGGTGTAAAAGATTATTTAAAGCAATATTCTTTTTAGCATTTTTAATCAACTGATTTGCATCTGTTGTTGCACATCCCGTTAATAGCCAGGCTAAACCTGCTACTCCTAGCAGGTTTATTATTTTGGTTTTTCTAAATATACTTTCAATTTTCATTTCAAAGCCTTTTTCATATATTTAGCATACCAATCTCTGTATTCTTTAGCTCTTGGGTCTTTTGAGTCAAGATTTACATCTACAAAATCATCACTCCAGTCATTGCTTTTAATAATTTTCTTTCCTAATGCACCTATAAGACTACTCACATCATAATTGACAATTGGTTTTACATATCCAGGTAAATTTACCTCTTTAACATTTCCAACGATATCTCTCGTTGTTGTAATGTCTTTGTTTGCTTTGCCAAACGCATCGGCCAGCATGCCAAATAGTCCAAGATTTTTAGCATTTGTGTGATTTACCACTATATACCATTTGCCTCTTAGGTTGAGAACTTTTAACTGTATATATTCATAAGTTCCTATTAATTTATCGCTTAAAACAGTTTCCGTTTTACATCTCTCTTTCTTGTAGCTATAATAAAAAACCGTGTTAATTCCGTTATCTTTGGTAAATGTTTTTGTTAGTGAACATCCATTTGATTGAACAGTTTGATACAAACCAAAAGTATTCCAATGATTTGAGATGTTGTTTATAAGTTTTTTAGCTTTTGCTGAAGCTTCCTCTCTTGTTTTTACATTTAAAATAGCAAAAAAAGGATCTAAAACATAATGTGTTTCTGACATTTTTTTGATTTTCCACGGCTCTAGATTATCGCTATCCTTTGAAAATGCATCAGGGCTCTCTCCTTTGAGTGTTGCTGTCGCCTTATCTATATGCTTCGACAATGCATTTAAACTACTGTTTAAACTATCCATAGTGGCACATCCACTAAACATTAAACCTACTCCAATAGCCATAAAGACTAATAAAACTCTTCTTCTCATCTCAAACTCCTTTTAATTTTTGAGAGGATTAAATCCTCTCTTACTTATATTCAGAAAACCTCTAGTCAAGCGATTTTTTAATCATATCAACTGTATGTAAAGACTTCTTGCTGTCTTTAATATAATAATATTTGATATGTGCATAAGTTAGACTTGAAAGTATGTCATTGAAATTTTTTAAAGTTATATCTATAAGATTTTTACCTGTTATTGCATCAATAAGCCATATCTTCCCGTTTTTATCAATAGACAAATATAAAGAGTCCATTCTCTTTGGATCTTTCTTATACTCTTCTAAATCATTAATTATTC
>JALUBH010000040.1 GCA_027050775.1 Campylobacteraceae bacterium
GAAGAAGGTAAAAAATTTAAACAAGCTGTAATAGCTGTTGCCAATAAGCTTTTAAAAACAATATTTATACTTTTAAAGAACAAAACTAAATTTGATGAAAATTTAGCTTATGGTGTTTCTAAATGAAACTTTTAAATCTATGTTTTTTAGTTAGGTTTCTTTATAGTTGACTCCTTAAAAAGTGAATTTGAAAACATTAAAAAATGTTTCCTTATCTATATTCAGAAATTAACAATATTTAAAATGATAGAATTTGCCCCATGAGATTATATATACGCAAAAATATTATTTGGTTAGATTTTTCTGTGCAAGGACATAGGTATAGAAGGAGTACAGGGCTTGAAAATACTCCTAAAAATTGGAAACTTGTAGAAAGAGAGATAGCTCCGCAAATCCAAACATCTATTGCAAAAGATGAATACAATCCAAAAAAGAAAAAAATAATGCCTACTGTAGGTGAATTTGGATATAAATCTTTAAAGTTGCACCGGCACGAGAGAAGAGAGGCTATTAATATTGCTTACAAACAAAATTTTGAGTTACATATATTGCCTTACTTCAAAAATACTTTATTAAGCCAAATAACCCCTATAGACCTTCAAGAATGGCAAAATACAGTAGTAGATAAAACAAGTGCTTCGTCTCTTAAAACATACAGAAATATTTTTAGGTTAATATTTGTTGATGCATCTTTAGAAGGCTATATCGATGCTAATCCTTTTGATAAGATAAAGAGACCAGTTGCTGAGGATGTAGAGATAATTCCTTTTACAAAAGATGAAATTGAAAGTATAATAAAAATAGCAAGTATTAAATTTAGAAACTTTTTTATAATATCTATTTTTACAGGGATTAGAACAGGAGAACTTATAGCGCTTGAATGGGAAGATATAGATTTTGAAAATAAAGAGATAAAAATTAATAAAACTCACAATAGAGGCAGAACAGGACAACCCAAAACTAAAAGTTCCAATAGAAATATAGATATGCTGCCAATCGTTGAAAGGTATTTAAAAGAGCAGTATAAACTCACAAAGCATAAAAAAAATATTTTTGTAAATAGCAAAGGAAATATATATTATTCTAGTGATGTTTTAAATTTATCTCTAAAAAAGATTCTAAAAAGATGTAATATAAAAGATAGAACACTATACAACACAAGGCATACATTTGCTAGTCTCATGCTAGCAAATGGTGAAAGTATTATGTGGGTATCACAAATGCTAGGGCACAAAACGGCTAACATAACCTTTGAAAAATACGCTAGGTATATTAAAGAAGACAAAATAAATAGGGCAAAATTTATCAATAAATGGCACATATTTGGCACAAGTGATAATCCTATAAGGCTAAAATCCCTAAAACAAGGAGATAAACAATGCTAATGAGAGTATATTATGATGATACTGATGCAGGAGGTATCGTATATCACGCAAATTACTTAAAATATTGCGAGAGGGCAAGAAGTGAGTTGTTTTTTGAAAGAGGTAAAATGCCTACTGTTGGAGGAGCTCACTTTGTCGTTAGGCATATAGATGCTGAATTTTTAAAGTCGGCCAAACTCGGAGATATGATAGAGGTGAGGCACAAAGTTTTGCATATCGGTGGCGCCTCGATGAAGCTCTATCAGTCTGTTTGGTTATATGACATTAAACTGTTTGAGATGACCTCGGTTTTGGTTTATGCAAAAGACGGTAGACCACAGCGTATAGATGAAGAGATGAAGGATTTTCTTACATCCCTTCATCTGTGAGAGCTTCAATGGTATATCTTTTTGGTGACATTATGTGGGTGTTATATATTACTTGATTATTTGTAACTTTTTCCGAAAAGCTCCTATTTTCATTTTGCAAAAAATACCTATTGTAAAGTATATCTAGTCCAAGTGAAGTCGAATAGTTTACCCAATTATACTCTATGTCGCTACCTAAAAAATTATTTGACATTGTAATTTCATCATTTACTTTTCCGATAGAGTTTGCTATCAAGAGCGATTTTCTGTCTGCATACTGGGTTAGAGTTAGTATCATAGGGTTGTAATTTATCTGGGTTGATAGCAAGTTGTATGGTTTTCTATTATAAACCCTCAATTGTGATGCCAATAGGCTTGCCTTTACAAGAGGAAGATTTAAAAATATAGAAGAATTGTCTAGTTTTTTATTCCATTTTAGGATTTTTTTGAAATTTACATTTGAATTTTTAAACTGTTTTTCATATACCACTAGTTTTTGACTATTTTCGACTTCCGAATTAAGCTCATTTGCTATACTGCTATTGTCAGAAAATATAGCTACCTTGTTTGTGGCATATAGCAAAAGTTTATCTATCTGTTTCTTGTAGTTTATGCCACCGAAGATTACATTTGGGCTTGGATTTTGGATTTTGTCAGAGTTAACAGTAGGTATATATATGATCAGTCCCTCAGAATTTTGCACTACTATTTTTGCTCCTTTTTCCGTTAATGGGGCTAGTATGTATTTGTAGCCATCTTTTCTTATCTGTGCCAAAGAGTTTAATAGAGAACTTTCGCTTTCGTCATTTGAATTGTAAACTTTTAGATCAAAATTATATTTTTTATACAAAAGATAGGCCAAGGCCGAATCAACAGTAGTTACTGCATATCTCCTTATGACTTTTTGTGGCACAAGCATAGCTAGTCTTATCTCAAAATTATTCTGTTTGTTTATACCAAAAAGAGTGGCATATTTGTCATATTGATTTTGTATATTATCAAATTGTGAATGATCTTTGTAGATGCTCAAAAAAGAAAATATCTTTCCGTTTGTTAGTAAGCTATTTAGACATGTAACATCACATTCTTCTGTTCCAAGATTCATAAAGATGTTTTTTGCAGGAGGTATTTGCGATAAAATCTCACTTTTTGAGAATAGTAAACTTGCAAAGAGTGCGATTAGCAGTATTTTTTTCATAATAATTTTTTAACCTTTAACATGTCGGCAAAGACATCTTTTTTTGCTGATGGATTTCTCAAGAGATAACTAGGATGGTATGTTGGTATAAGCTTTGCATCTCCATATTCTAGTACCTCTCCCCTGATTTTTGATATCGGCATATTATAATCATCGCTTAAATGGTGGTAACTTGTAGATCCTAAAGGCACGATAATTTTAGGGTGAATCATAGCTATTTGTTCTTGAAGGTATGGTTTGCACACTGTGACTTCTTCAAGTGTCGGAACCCTGTTGTTTGGTGGGCGACATTTTATTATATTTGCTATATATACATCTTCTCTTTTTAAATTTAATACATTTTCTATGATTTTTGTCAAAAGCATTCCGGCTCTCCCGACAAAAGGTTTTCCGCTTTCATCTTCATTTGCTCCGGGACCTTCACCTATAAACATCAAATCTGCATTTTTATTTCCCTCACCAAAAACAACATTTTTCCTAGTTTTTGAGAGAGGGCAGAGGTGGCAATTTTTCACCCTTCTTTCAATCTCTATTAGATTGGTTGATGATGTTTTTATCTTGATTGTACTGTTTTGTTTATATTCTCTAAAATACTCAAAACCCATAGAGCGATATTGGTACAATAGTTTTAATAATTTTGCTTTTTCCATTTAAAATATTATCTAAGGAGGTGTTAAAACAGGGTTAATATCTGCTATAATTGGTAAAAAATTTAAAGATATATCTGTATGTTGAAGAAAATAGAAAAAATATTGGAAAAAAAAGATGTTTTATTGACTGGTGGAGGAGGAGTTGGGAAGAGCTACCTCTGTGAGCAGTTAGCTAAAAGTTTTAAAAAAAACTCAAGGCAGGTTGTTATTTTAGGAAGCACGGGAGTTAGTGCGGTAAATGTAAATGGCCAAACTATTCACAGCTTTTTTGCATTTGGAATCAACAATTCTCTTGGTGAGTTAAAAAAGCACGACAAATATGTCAAAAGTAGATTGACAGAGATAAAAAAGATACTTAGTAGATGTGATTTGCTTATAATCGATGAAATTAGTATGGTTTCATCTTCTTTGCTTGATATGATACAATACAGGCTTAGAAATGCCTCTTTTAAAGGTAGAATTCTTTTTGTAGGTGATTTTTTTCAACTACCTCCTGTATTTAATAAGAGAAACAACTCACTTTTAGAAGAGAATGGATATGCATTTCAAAGTAGTGCTTGGGAGTTTTTTGACCCTGTGGTGATTGAACTTACAAAAACAAAAAGAACAAAAGATATAAAATTTTTTAAAGTTTTAAACAAGATAAGATGGGCATATATAGATGATGAAGTAGATGTATATCTAAGTAAGCTAAGGGATAACACCTCAGTTTTGAACTCTGATGCTACAGTATTATTTGCAAGAAATGCAGAAGCAGATAAAATGAATTTGGAAAAATTAAAAGAGCTGGATGGGCAGCCTGTTTTTATCAAAGCAAAAGAGAAGATACATGTAAAAAATCTACATGAAAATAAGATAAAAAATTGGAAAAATTCACTACCTGTACCTTGTGATTTGACTCTTAAAATTGGAGCAAAAGTCTTATTTTGCACAAATAAATGGCAAAAATACTACAATGGACAGAGGGGAATTGTGCGTGAGATAGGGGATGATTATATTTTGGTCGAAAAAGAAGATGATTTCGTAAGGGTTGAGAGGATGGAATATACTATGAGCGAAAATATTATCTTAAATGATGAGATACAAGACAAGCCCCTTGTCTCTATAGAACAGTTTCCACTCAAACTTGCCTATGCTATAACAATACATAAATCTCAAGGCATGAGTATAGATGAGCTTATTTGCAATATAGATCATATATTTGAAAAGAGTCAATTTTATGTGGCGATATCTAGAGCAAAAAATCCTCGAAAACTATATCTTGACTCGAGCTATGGAGATTTCTATAAAAAGCTTAGAAATATAACTCAAATTTCTACGAAAGTAGTTGATTTTTATAAAAACAGTAAAGTGATAAAAATAGAAGAAGAAAGTTTATTATAGGAGGCATAGAGATGAAAAAAGTTTTTTTTATTTTGGTTTTTGTGGTAGTAAGTCTATTCGCACAGATGCTTAATGTAAATAATTTTAGTGCGGAAGTCTTTTCAAGAGTCACAAAAAAACCTGTAACAATCAACCTGAAGATGATGTTTGAAGGAAGATATGTAGAAGATGAAAGTTATAAGATAATAGATGCTCTAAATATGGTTATAGGAAGTTTTTACCTTGAGGATTTGATAACTTCACAAGGAAAGCAGAAGTTTAAAGAGGCACTAAAGTCTTACACAACAAATAAATATAGCACAGATATAGATAACATATATATACAAAAACTGCTATCCCAGCCAAGCACGCAAGAGATTATAGACGCTCTTAAAAAAGAGGATATGTGCATAAAATGATCAATAGACTTCTTGCTAGAAGTCTATTGTGTGACTATGTCATAGTCTTTTGGAATATTTAGTTTAAATAAAGCATCGTCTAAAACTATGTTTTTTTCTACATTTTTTAATCTTATATCGACTCTATTTTCCAATTTGTCTTTATAGCTGATGGACGAAATTTCGTTATCTTTTACATCTATATAATAGTTTGTGTCTTCATAATTTGCTACATATCTATCTTTTGAAATTTTCTTGGCACCTTTTATGATTGTGGCAAAATTTGGACTATTTTTTAGGTTAGTTATAATTGCTTGCTCTAATTCAGGCTCTATAATCACAACTTTATTTTTTATAAAATAGACTTTTTTCTTGATGGGTGTTTTGTATATCCACAATGCAATTTGTCTGTTTGTTGCATAAAAACTTCCTGTGTATGCAATGGTGCTGTTTTGCTCATTTGTTATGGTTTGGACAAAATCAGAACTAAGTGTCCTAAAATCAAAAATATTTGCATAAATATTTAAGAAAAATATAGATAAAAATAGTATAATCTTCATAAAATCAAACTCCTAACTGTATTATAGTAAAGTTTTAGCAAATAGATAGTAAAACTATGATAAAATTACAAGTTTATTTTAAATAACTGAAAATAAAAGGTAGATTAATGTTTGTAGAGACCGTAGCAAAGAAAATATTTGGAACCAAAAATGATAGATTGGTAAAAACCTATCTTAAAAGAGTAAAGAAGATAAATGAACTCGAAAATGTATATGAAAAGATGAATGACGATGAGCTTAAAAATGCTTTTAATGCTTTTAAGCAAGAGATAAATGATGAAAAAAAGAGCGTAGATGATATAGTTTATGATGTTTTTGCAATCGTTAGAGAAGCGAGCAAACGAACTGTAGGATTGCGTCACTTTGATGTTCAGATGGTTGGCGGCTTGGTTCTTCATGAAGGGGATATAGCTGAGATGAAAACCGGTGAGGGCAAGACCTTGGTTGCGACACTCCCCGTGGTTTTAAATGCCATGAGCGGCAAAGGGGTACATGTAGTGACAGTCAATGATTATCTTGCTAAAAGAGATGCTGCAGATATGACGCCTATATATAATTTTCTAGGTCTTAGTGTCGGTGTGGTTACAGCTGAACTTGAAGATGATGCGACTAGAAAAGAGCAGTATTCCTGTGATGTCACCTATGGTACAAACAATGAATACGGCTTTGATTATCTAAGAGATAATATGAGATACTCTTTGGAGGAAAAAGTTCAGGGTGAATACAATTTTGTAATAGTCGATGAAGTTGACTCTATTTTGATAGATGAAGCCAGAACGCCTCTTATCATTTCAGGACCAACAAATAGAACGCTAGACGGGTATAAAAAAGCAGATGTCATAGCAAAGCAATTGACAAAAGATGTTGATTTCACGATAGATGAAAAGAATAGAACCATACTGATAACAGAAGAGGGGAATGAGAAAGCCGAAAAGCTTTTTGAAGTAGGTAATTTATATAGCTTAGAAAATGCTATTTTGGCACACCATTTGGACCAAGCACTAAAAGCACACAATCTTTTTGAAAAAGATGTTGATTATGTGATTAAAAATGGTGAAGTGATTATAGTAGATGAGTTTACAGGTCGTCTTAGCGAAGGAAGAAGATTTAGCGAAGGCTTGCATCAGGCTCTTGAAGCAAAAGAGAATGTGGAAATCAAAGAGGAGTCTCAAACTCTTGCTGATATTACCTTTCAGAACTATTTTAGGCAATACAATAAACTAGCCGGTATGACAGGAACTGCACAAACAGAAGCTACTGAATTTGCTCAAATATACAAATTAGAAGTGATAACCATACCAACAAACCTGCCTATGGTTAGAGAAGACAATAATGATCTGATATATAAGACGGAGGCAGAAAAATTTAATGCCACTATAAAAGACATAGAAGCTTGTCATAAAAAAGGTCAGCCGATACTAGTTGGTACTGCATCTATAGAAAAGAGTGAATTACTAAATCATCTTTTAAAACAAAAAAATATCCCGCATACTGTGCTAAATGCTAAAAATCACTTTAAAGAAGCGGAAATTATAAAAAATGCAGGAGAAAAAGGTGCTGTTACGATTGCAACAAATATGGCTGGTCGTGGTGTTGATATAAAAATTTCAGATGAAATTAAAAGTTTGGGTGGTTTATATATCATAGGTACAGAGAGACATGAAAGTAGAAGAATAGACAACCAATTGAGAGGTCGTTCGGGTCGTCAAGGAGATCCAGGAAAGAGTAGATTTTACCTTAGCCTTGAAGATAATCTTCTTAGAATTTTTGGCAGTGATAGAATCAAACATATAATGGAGAGATTAGGGATAGAAGAGGGCGAGCATATAGAGTCAAAAATGGTAACAAGAGCTGTTGAAAATGCTCAGAAGAAGATAGAAAATATGAACTTTGAATCAAGAAAAAATCTTTTGGAATATGATGATGTTGCAAATGAGCAGAGAAAGACTATATATGCTTTTAGAAATCACCTATTAGATAAAGAGTATGACATAGGTGCAAAACTTGATGAGATAAGAGTAGAGTTCGTGTCAAGCCTTCTTTTTCAAGCGGAGATTTATGAGGGCGTAACAAAAGAAGATGTAGAGCTTGATAAATTAGTTGCCATTATAAACGAAGAACTACAAGAGAGATTTAGTGTAGAAGATTTGGAAGGTTTGGATTATGATGAACTAAAAGAGGCTGTAGAGAAAATTTTGCAAGATAGCTATAATGAAAAAATGTCTGTTATAGATGATGAACAAAGAAGAGAGATAGAGAGAGTTCTTTATCTGCAGGTATTAGATAACGCGTGGAGAGAGCATCTTTATCAGATGGATATACTAAAAACCGGTATCGGACTTCGCGGATATAATCAAAAAGATCCATTGGTTGAGTATAAAAAAGAGAGCTATAATCTTTTTGTTGAACTAGTTGAACAGATAAAATTTGAGAGTTTCAAAACATTATATATCGTTCAGCTTAGAGATGAAAACGAGGAAGAGCAAAAAAGAGCGATGGAAGAGATGATAAGAAATATGGAAGAGGATGCATCAAAAGGTGTTACACTTGAACACGAAAGTACACTTGAGCCTCAAAACAACAAGCCTATTGTCGCTGAAAAAAAGATACCTAGAAATGCTCCTTGTCCTTGCGGTAGTGGCAAAAAATACAAAAACTGTTGTGGAAAAAGCGGTCCTAAAAAAGGTGTATTAGCATAAAAACACTTAGCGGATATCTAGTAAGGAAGTACTTGAGATTTGATAAATCTCAGCCTTTTATCACTGTTAGTGCTATTTTGGCATTTTTAGGCGTTTGTATCGGAGTTATGGTACTTATAGTTGCCATGGCTATAATGAACGGATTTGATAAAGAGTTTGAAAATAAACTCTTTACTATGAATTATCCTTTAAGTATCTACTCTAGGACTTTTCAAAAAGTTGATAATAAAGATTTGGATTTATTGAAAAAAAAGTTTCCAAATCTTAAATTCAGCCCATATATCTCATCACAAGTTATCACAAAAAAAGGTGATAGACTTGAAGGTGGGCTTCTATTTGGCGTTAATTTTAAAAATGAGATAAAGATAAATTCTGTTTTAAGAAAAGCTTTGAAGGGTAAAAAAATAGGAAGATACGACATTATAGTCGGGAAAGAGATAAAAGAGAGAAATTTTCTTGAAAACGGAGATAAGCTGACTCTTATATTTACTGCAAATGATCCTAGTGGTTTTTCCCTCTTGCCAAAGATGAAAAGATTTACATATAGAGGTTATTTCGAATCCGGTCTTATCGCTTATGATAAAGTCTACATGTACACCACTTTGGAATCAATAAGACGGGTCTTAAGATATAAAAAAGGAGTATATGACGGCATACATATATACTCAAACACCCCCTTTGAAGATATAACAAAGATAAAAAAAGTACTACCTAGTAATTTAGGAGTAATTGGTTGGTGGCAGATGAACGGCAACTTCTTTTCTGCATTAAAACTTGAAAAGAGATCACTGTTTATAGTTTTAATGCTGATAATCTTAATAGCATCGCTAAATATTATCAGCTCACTGCTTATGACGGTTATGAGTAGAAGAAAAGAGATAGCACTCCTTTTTGCACTTGGCGCAACTCCAAAAGAGATTAAAAAGACATTTTTTCTTTTGGGCTCTATCATAGGTGGTGGTGGAATCATAATGGGGGTAATACTAGGCTTAATCTCTATTTATATACTCGGGTCATTTGATATCATATCTCTTCCTGCTGATGTGTATGGAACTTCAAAATTACCTTTAGATTTGTCGCTTGTTGATTTTTTACTGATACTCTTTGGCTCGATAATGATTGTGCTTTTTTCCTCATACTATCCGTCGCATAAAGCTACAAAGATTAATGTTTTAGATACTTTAAGAAATGAGTAATTTACCCTATGCATTATTTTTTTAAAAGGACGTTGCGAGAACTTTGAATTGCTATTTAAAGAGGCTCTATAATAAATTTGTTAAGTTTTCAAAGTTAAAATAGTTGTGACTCTCTTTGTATTCATAGGTAAACTTTACATTGTGAGCTTTTAAAATATTTGCCACTATATACAAACCTAACCCAAAGCTTTTATGCGAAATATTGTCTTGAGTAAAAGGCTCTATATAGTGCTCTAGAGTATCACCAAGTGGATTTCCTTGAGATATAAAAGATATCTTATCATATGTTGTTTCTATGACAACCTTTTTATCTATTGAATATTTTATGCCATTGTCTAGTATATTTTTTATAGCAGTAGCAAAAAGTCTAAAATCCACATTTAAGATTAGATTTTTTTCTATATTTATATTTATCTGCTTGCTTGGAATCATTGCTAAATCTATGGCTTCATCAAGTATATCACTGAGCCTATAGGGCTTTATATTTCTTAGCCCTTCACCGGATGTAATTTGCTCTATAGATACAAACTCATTTATCAAAAGTTCTAGTTTTTCAAATACCTTTATAAGCCTCTGCTTTTGTTTGGTATTTTCGATCATCTCAACGCTAATGCGACCTTTTGTTATGGGAGTTTTTAATTCGTGCATGATATTTCTTAGAAAGAGTTGTCTTGATTGATTTAATTTTTTTATCTGATTCACAGCATTCTGGAAAGAGTTTGACACCTGAGAAATTTCATCTTCTCCCTCACTTTCGCACGATATATCCAGATCTCCTTTTGCAAATTTGTCCATTTGCCTCTTTAACTTTCTTAGAGGCTTAATTTTCTTGATAGTCAAAATATACCCCAAGATGATGATAAATAGAACTAGCGCAAAAATGCCTCTTATGGTGTGATATCTGTATGGTTGATAATCCATATCTTTTAGCAGTAAAACCGTCTTACCGTGCTCTATAAGAAGATAATTGTTTTTTTCATAAACCAATATAGCAGTAATGCCGATTTTGCCAACAATTTTTTGTAAAACATTTGCTTTTTTGATAATTTTATTTTTTAAGAATTTATCTGAAATCTCTTTCATGTTGTAATTTTTTACCTGATTTTCCAGCTCCTCCTTGGTGATAAAATTATTTAAATGAAAGAGTGTAGCCTTTGCGACAATAGTGTATTTGTTGTTTAACTTTTCAGTATAATTTTGCTTGTCATAGTCCATAAGAAATATAAATGCCAATATAATACTTACGATAGATATGATTGATATAAAAGTTATACTGTAAAATATGGAGTTTCTATTCATTGTATAAGCTTGTATCCTATCCCTCTTATAGCGTGTATATATTTTGGGTTTTTTGAATCCTCATTTAGTTTATTTCTGATTCTTCCGATCATAACATCTATGCTTTTATTTGTCGTGTCTTCGTTTATAGCATCAATATTATATATGAGCTCTTCTCTAGAGACTACACCGCCACCTTTTTTAATGAGATATGCTAAGATTTCGTATTCAGCTACAGTCAGATTTAATTCTTTGTCTAAAAATAGTATGCTCATCTTTTCCTCATTTAAAATCAAGTCTTTTTTCTCTTTGAACTTTCCTTTGTCTGCTTTAAAATCTTGATGGTGTCTTCTTAGAAGACTCATAATCCTAGCTCTCAACTCTAGTGGGTCGTATGGTTTTGGCAGATAATCATCCGCTCCATTTTCCAGTGCCGTGACTTTGTCGGTGATATCGTGTCTAGCAGAAGAGATGATGATTGGTGTTGTATGTCTTTTCCGTATCTCTTTACACACTTCAAGTCCATCAAGACCGGGTAATGTGAGGTCTAGTATAATCAAGTCAAATTTATCATTATCAAGATAAGAGATGCCGATGTAAGGTTCCTCGGCTATCGTAGTTTTAATGTTATATTGCTCTAAGTATTCAGCTAGTATCTCAGCTAATTCCAAATCATCTTCAATCATCAATAGTTTAATCATAATCTTTTGCAAAATAATGCACAATAACCTTTCAAAAAATAGTGAGATCACTATGTAATCTCACGAAAGGTTATTGTACCATAAGGTAGTTTAGAGTACTATTTTGCAATAAGATATGTAACAAAGCCACCCCTATTTATATAAACCATTTTTGTTTTGCCTTTATATTTTTTAAATACGGTATTTAAATCTTTTATGGTTTTTATAGTTTTGTTTTGAACTTGTATGATTATATCACCTCTTTTAAACCCAATTTTGTCAGCTTTTGAGTTGAGTTTAACAGCAGTAACTAAAATTCCGCTTATATCTTGTGGAATTTGGTACTTTCTTCTTATTTGATCACTAATTTGAGTGATACTTAACCCTTTGATGTAGTTTTCTTTTTTATTTCCACCAAATTCGCTATTGCTCATGTTTGCAAGTGTTGCTGTTGTAGTTTTAATCTCTTTATTTCTCTCATATTTTATAGTTATTTTTTTATCTGGAAGTATTGAACCTATGATATTTTTAAGATCATTAGCGTTTTTAATTTTTTCACCATTTACTCCTATGATTAAATCCCCTCGTTTTAGGCCGGCTTTTTGAGCAGAAGAGTCTTTTTCGACTGTCAGTATAAGCGCGCCGAAGTTGTCTTTATATAAGCCTTTCATATCTGGTTTTAAATCCGTGATTGAAACGCCTAAATATCCTCGTTTTATCTTTCCATTATTGATTAGGGATGTAGCTATTTTTTTCACCATGTTTGATGGTATAGCAAATCCTATGCCGTTATTTCCACCACTTCTTGATATAATAGCGCTGTTTATGCCTATGAGAGCGCCTCTTGTGTCAACTAAGGCACCGCCTGAATTTCCAGGGTTTATAGAAGCATCTGTTTGGATAAAATTTTCATATTGATTTAATCCGATACTGCTCTTGTTGAGCGCAGATACTATGCCTTGAGTCACAGATTCACCAACTCCAAAAGGGTTTCCTATTGCAAACACAATATCTCCTGTCAAAAGTTTAGAAGAGTTACCAAATTTTGCAAAAGGTAAATTTTTTGCATTTATCTTTATGACTGCTATATCTGTTTTTGGATCTTGTCCGATAATTTTTGCTTTATACTCTTTTTTGCTACCGTGTATTGTGACGACTATCTTGTCTGCTCCATCAACTACATGGTTATTTGTGACTATATAGCCGTTTTTAGATATGATAACACCCGAACCAAGTGAATATGCCTTTCTTTTTTGCGGTTGAAGTTTAGGCAATCTATTTCCAAAAAAATCTTTCAAAAATGGATTATTGAGCATATTCTGAAGGTTCTGGCTTATGCCGATTTTTTTTGTACTTGCTATATTCACTACAATTTTTTGCATATCTTTTATCGCACTATTGTATGAGAGTATAACATTCTTATTGGTGACACTCTGTCGTTGTGGGTTTCCCGGCATAGATTGTATGTGTATGCTTGCCATCAAAAAAGAACTACTTAAGAGTAGTGAAAATATCATAATTTTTTTCATTTTGTTGTCTCCTTGCTAGTATTATTTTTTAATTATAAATTATAATATTAAATATTGTTTAAATAAATTTTTAATACAACCTTGATTGACATAGACTAAAGTTTTATGGTATAATGCCTATCAAATTTAATACAAGAGGTAAATTGGGATGAGCGCAAGTTTATACGATACATTGGGGGTGGCAGAGAGCGCATCCGCAGATGAGATAAAAAAAGCATATCGAAGACTAGCTAGAAAGTACCATCCGGATATCAATAAAGACAAAGATGCAGAGGCAAAGTTTAAAGAGATAAATGCAGCTTATGAGATATTGAAAGATGTCGAAAAAAGAAGACAGTATGACCAACACGGTGATAGTATGTTTGGTGGACAGAATTTTCATGATTTTGCATCTTCTCAAGGCGGAGCAGATTTGGATGAGATACTTAGAAATATCTTTGGTGG
>JALUBH010000041.1 GCA_027050775.1 Campylobacteraceae bacterium
GTATCTGACGAGAGCCAGGAGGGATACCTGGTTAGTAAGCGGATGGAGTGTTATAGCTTTTGGTAGGCAACACTTTGTCTTCTATCCTCTTAAGTAGTGCTGTTATGCTCTGAAGAAAAGGTTTGATGGTTTGTATAGCTACACTTTCAAAGTAGAGTTTGCTCTTTTTTGGAAGTGTTGCAAAAGAGAGGGATGAGATGAATAAAACTAAACTAGGTTTAGCAGCTTTGGCTATGTCAACAATAATAAGCTGAACACAAGCTCAGGCAAATGATTTATTATGACAATGTGATTACAATCATAACTGAATAATTGATTGAAGAACATATTTAAAAGATTTAAAAAAGAAATTAAAATTAGATTGAGATTATAGTTCAGAAGATAAGAAAACTTATAAATTAGCTTTGAGCAATGCTAAAAAAGAAAGACATTGTAAAACAGAAATAATCAAACAAGAAAATGCACAGCAAGAAAGATATTTAGATCAGTTAGATGCAAGTATAGAAGGATTAAAAAAAGAATTAAAAAGAGTAGATGAAGAAATAAAAAAGATTGTAGAAGAAAATAAGAGAGTTGTAGAAGAAAATAAGAGAGTTGTAGAAGAAAATAAGAGAGTTGTAGAAGAAAATAAGAGAGTTGTAGAAGAAAATAAGAGAGTATTAGAGGAATTAGAAAGAAAAAAACAACGGTTATTAGAACAAATAAGAAAAATGCAACAATCATTTACATAATTTGCTTATAAAAAATAAACAATTAGCAGAAAAAAATAAACAATTAAAAAAAGAACTTGAGAGACAAAGACAACGGTTAATAAGAAAAATAAAAGAAATGGCAGCTAAAGTTCGATAGTTCCACATCTACAGATGTTGAACATATGCTATAAACCCCAACCAACAACACAATCCAAAGTAACACAGATATATATCGGTTTAATATTATTTATGTTACAATCTTACTGCATATGCGGGCATGGTGTAACGGTAGCACACCAGTCTCCGAGGCTGGATTGAGGACGTCCAATTCTCAGAAGGGGTTCGATTCCCCTTGTCCGCGCCAAAAAACAAGAGTAAAAATAATGAACTTTAATAAATGCATCATAGGTATATCAAAGCAGAGTGATATAGATGAGCTTCTTAAACTAGGTTTTAGACAGTTTTATTTTGGATATATAGATGAAGATTATATAAAAAAATATTCTACCCAAATATCTCCTAACAGACGATACAGACTCAAAGAGCAATACACCTCTTATGAACACATCTTAAAGGATATTGAAAAAATCAAACAATCCAAAGGAATCGTCTATCTCGCTATCAACTCTTTTTTTACCAATGAGATACTTTTAGATGAGATAAAAAAATATGTTAAACTTTTTGAAAACTGTGTAGATGGTATGATAGTGGCAAATATGCCGACACTTTTGTATTTACAATCGCTTGGATATGAAAATATCGTATTATCAAACCTTTTTGGTTTTTATTCTAAAAAAACAGTCGAGTTCTTTTTGCAGTTTTCTCCTATAAAGATAATTTTACCACGAGATATAATGTTAGAAGAACTGCAAGAGATAGTCTCTTGTTACAAAGATGTAAATTTTGAAGCTTTTTTGTTTGGGGATAATTGCAGATTTAGTGAAGCATTTTGTTTTAGTGAACATGGATACGATTCGCTGGAGTTTGGCTCACTCTGTTCTTATGCCTTAAATTCTAAACAAGTTATAAACAAAGCAGATATACATTTTAAACATACTATCAAAAACCCAAAGATTTCAAATGAAGATAAAAAAGCTTTTCTTGTTACGGACTATATCTATTCAGACTATAAAACACTAAATAAAGATGATGACTTTTATAAGATTTTTCATAAGACAAATAAAACTGCCATCATAAAAACCATAAAGTTTTTTGAAAAATTTCCAAATATAACTTCTTATAAAATCCCCTCAAGAGGCAGAGAATTTGTAAGATTTTTACTTGAAGAAAGCTCCGAAGAATACAATTATAAAGAGAGCCAATACGACTTATGAAACTCTATATAAAAGCAAACGATTTAAAAACGGTTAAAAACCTAGATGAGCTTTTAAATCCACATTTTTCAAAATTTGAACCGCTATTTAGTGCTCAAGTGCACCCAAGCTATAAACACTACTATTATGCAATAAAAGAGATTATTACTAAGCAATACTATTTTTATGACAAAAGAGAATTAAAAAAGGTCATTAAAGGTGTCTATTTTGGAAACAGTTATTGTGAACATCTTTTGCCAACTCCTTTGGAAATAGCCAAAGCCTATGGCTATTTTAATGACAAACATCACAATTTTGTTTTTGTTTTTCCTCCTATTGGTGAAAATAAAATCGCAGAGGCAAAAGAGATTTTAGAAGAACTAAAAAGATTGAGTATAAAAGAGGTAGTGGTTAATGACTTTGGGATGTTGCAGTTGGTAAAAGATGAGTTTAAGACTATTTTAGGAGTCAATTTTACAAAAGTTATAAAAAATGCCTTTTTAGACTCTAAAGAGCCTTTTGAGGTTAGTTCATCTCAACTAATTAATCAAAAAAAACTTACATCTCATCTTGAATTTGAGATAGATTTTGTAAGGGAGTTTTACAAAAGTATGGGTATATCAAGAGTAAGCATCGAAAACAAAGATTATGATCTGTCTTTTTTAAACAAAAAACCGCTCTTTTATGTAGATATATACTATCCAAATCGTATCATATCACACTCAAGAGCTTGTGATATAGCTGGGGTGTTTAACGATAAACAGACATATTTCCCTGCAAAAAATTGCCAGAAGTTTTGCACTAAAGCTTCATTAAGTTTTGAACACTCAAAAGTATTAAATCTATTTCAAGATTATAATGTTATCTATAAACCTCTTTTTAGATTGGAATTAGCTGAATTTGTATTTAAAAATAAAAAAAATAGAGTTATCTGGGAGATTTTTTAATACAGTTTAAAAAAAGATTTGCTAAAATAAGCTCAAGTGAAATTTTAACAAACACCAAATAAGTACTTACCATAACAAGCAAACTAAAGTAGCTCGGGTTTACCGCCGGGTAAAATAGATTTGCTTTACCAAAA
>JALUBH010000042.1 GCA_027050775.1 Campylobacteraceae bacterium
TTCTATCAACTTGTCTTTTATCAGAAAAGAATTTTTGAAATACAAGTAACAAAAGAATCAATGCACCTGTTCCCTCTACCATAGCAGAAGCAAGAAATAAAACAGGCATCAAAGGTGTGTGCCATAGCGCAATAGCATGAACAACTCCTATGATATATCCGGTATAGCCCTCTAAAGCTATAACCAATGGAATGCCGGCAGCTGTAAGAAAATATAAAATCTTTTTGTCTATATTTTGCGATTCTATGTCTTGCGAAGTTCTTCCTAAGGCCATAATTTTATAAAATGTCTTGCCTATCGTGCCAGATTTTTCCATCCTTTTAACAAAATATAAGCGATAAAATATCAATACTGTTAAAATAATGAGTCCAAAATAAGACATGAGTATCAGAACACCCCATTTCATTGGAGATGTAGGAAAATTTTCCCACCCGTAAAGGAAAAAATTTATCAAACGACCCGGTTGCTTTAAATCATCAATAAGATTTAATGGCGCAGCTGCAAGAAATGCAAATGCCATCAATAGTGAAAATCCAGCAATTGGACGATATTTTTTTACACCAAATACTATAGCCAAGCTAAAAATAATAAAAGCAGCAGCTGAAGTACTCGTAAACCAAAAATAGTTAGGAATATCATATCCCCAAGCTCTATATGGAGTGATTGATGTTAATGTAGTCATTAATTGTGCTTCCATTTTACGCCTCCTTTTTTGGGAGTATAGCCCATTCTTTTTCTAAAATCTTCAATTGCAAACGCACCCAATCATCAAGTCCCGGCGTTGAATCCAAGATTTCTGTGAGCCTGTTATCCAAACCAATATAAAACACTTGAGGCTTATTGCCCTGTTCAGGTTTTAAAACATCGTGTGGAAAAGTATTGAGTAGCTTTGAAACTTCTGAATTTTTATCATTCAAGTCACCAAAGATTCTTGCTCCACCTATGCATGTTTCGACACAAGCCGGCATCAACCCCTTATCAACTCTTTGTGCGCAAAAATTACACTTGTCAACTACTTTCGTCTCTGTATTGATAAAACGCTTATCGTAAGGACAGGCCTCTACACAGTAGCCACATCCCCAACAAATAGTATTATCAACAACAACAATTCCATCTTTTCTTTTGAAAGTTGCACCTGTTGGACAGACACTTACGCAAGACGGTTCATCACAATGGTTACATAATTGAGGCAGAAAACCTTTTCTTACATTTGGAAATTCACCGATCTCCATCTCAGGGACAAATGTTCTATGTTGCCCTTTTGGAACAAGATTTTCTATCATACATGTTGCTGTACAAGCTTGACAACCTATACACTTTCTAAGATCCATAACCATAACAAAATGCTTTCCCACTTGTCCTATATATTTAGGATCTTTGGCGTCTCGTCCTGGATTTTGCATAGAAAAGGCATTTGCCTGCGAAGTTGCTAGCATCGCAAAGGCTGTTGTAGATAAGCCTTTTTTTAGAAAATCTCTTCTGGAGTTTTTCTCTTCCATCCTTTCTCCTTTTTAAAATTTATACCAAATTAAACCATAACTAAAAACTTTAGTTATGGTTTAATTTGGTATTGCGTAATCATAACGATAAAAAAGGGGAAAGTTGGGGGAATGGATTTATATTTGTTTAGATAGAGTGGGGTTTAAGGGAGGGTTTTATTTTATGTTTCCAAATTTGGAGATTTTAAGTGCCTGTTCTAGCAATATAGTATAAATCGCTCTGCCTCCCAAAGCATTTGCAGTTACAGCGGCTATCAAAGAAGTGATTAATAACGGCATTAAGAGATTGAAGCCTCCTGTCATCTCTGCAACGAGTATAATGCCTACTATCGGGGCTCTCACAGTAGCGCTGAAAAGTGCGCTCATACCTACAACGGCAAATACCAAAGGCTCTACATGTAGAGATGGTACCAAATCATTGGCTATCATTCCAAAAGATATTCCAAAAAGTGTACCAAGTGCAAGCATCGGTGCAAATATACCACCTGGTGCACCTGTTCCATAAGAGACCATTGTAGTCAAAAATCTAACTACAAAAAGAATTATCAAAGCCCTTAGAGCCAAACCCCCGCTTAATGCGGCGTGGATCACCTTGTACCCTTCACCTACGCTATCTGGGTAAGCATAGAGGAGCAGGCCTATACAAGCGCCTATAAAGAGTATCAAAATGTTAAATTTCCAACCACTGATTTGTGATGTTTTTGTTGTAAAATAGACCAAATATTTGTTGAAAATAAAACCCAATATTCCAAACAAAATACCAAGAATGAAAAATATCCATAGTTCATATACGCTTGGAACGATAATGGCATCTACGGGAATCAAAATATTGTTTCCAATTAGCAAATGAAGAGTTATGGTACTCACAACACACGCGATTGCTACACTTTTAACAGTAACATAGGTGTATTTTATCTCTTTACGCATCTCTTCAAAAACAAATAACATGCCAGCCAACGGGGCATTAAAAGTAGTAGCCAATCCGGCTCCGGCTCCGGCTGCTATAAGTATATCAAGATGCTTTCTATCGAGTGAAAAAAATCTTGATATTAGATGCCCTAAAGCACCTCCTATTTGCACTGAAGGACCTTCTCTACCCATAGACATGCTAGCGCCCAAAGAGAGCAGACCTCCAAAAAATTTTACTATTATAATTCTGAGGCTATTCATCTCCATCTTATCTCCAACAACACCCTCAATATCTTGAATACCACTTCCTGCGGCATCAGGAGCATATCTGTTTACGACATACACTGAAACAAAAACCATGATAGAAGCTACAAACATATATGCTAAATATCTGGAATTTTGCCAAGGCCAAATCTTATCTATGATATGAGATTTATTTGCCAATATCCAATCAATTGATACATGAAATAGTGATACCACCAAACCAACACTTATACCAATCACGACCGATAAAAACAGTACTAAAAAAAACTCATATCTTTTCTTTTTCACTTTGTCCACCAAATATTTTATACTTTGTCTGAACATAAAATTGTCCAAACGCAACGGGCTGATTATGCCACAAACTATATTAAACTACAACAAAACTATTTTTTAAAAATAATCTTAAAAATTGCTCCGTTGTCACAATTGCTAGCTATAATCTTACCGGCGTTGTTTTTTTCTACTATTATTTTTGTCATATATAGCCCTATGCCTGTTCCGCTTGTTGCATGTTTGGTGCTGAAATATGGCTCGAAGATTTTTTCTATCGGGTCTGTTTTGATACCTCCTGCATTGTCTCTTACTTCTATAATATGGCTTTTTTCATCGTTATAAGAAGATATACATATACATGCATTTTTTATATCTCTTTGTACCAAAGCATCTTTTGCATTGCTTATTAGATTTAGAAGTGCTTGGGTTATCTCATTTGGATATACGAAAATATCGAAGTCATCTCTTATGTCTAAATTTAGTTTTATATTGTTATTTTTCAAAGATGCACTCATCAACTTTTCTACTTTTTTAAAAGGAACCGAGACCTTTAAAAGCTCTTTTTGTTTACCTGATGAAAAGAAATTTCTAAAGTCATCTATGGTTCTTGACATAAAATTTATCTGTATATTTGCATCTTCTATCTTATCTTGAAGCCTCTGTTTTGTGAGCTTTCCCCGCTCAAAAAATAGCTCCATATTTATAAGTATCGAAGAGAGTTCCGTCAATGGCTGTCTCCACTGGTGAGCTATATTTCCTATCATCTCTCCCATGCTCGCTAGTTTGCTTTGGTGAACTAGAATTCTCTCTTTTTCATTTGCCTCTTTTTGTTTTTTAAGTTTTAGTCCTATCTCTTTTTGTACCCTTTTTTGCAAATCTGTATTTAATTCTCTTAGCTCACTTTGACTCTGCACCAACTTAGAGTTGAGCTCATCTAATTGTCTCAGTATGATATCAAAACCATAATTTATAACAACAACTGTGATGATGATAAGCAGTATCATAACGATGATACTTTGCAACATGGCTTTATCTACTATCTTTTTCCAATGTGAAATATCTTGTAGAAATATTATTTTAAAATCATTATTTCTGTCGACACCTTTTCCTATTATGACATAAGGCAAAAAAGCTATACCGTTTAGTTTAATCTCTTTAGAGTTTAGTAAATCAGGATTTTTTATCGATTTTTCCACCCGCAAGTCTTTTTTTAATGAAAATAGGATTTTATGTTTTGAATCTTTGAAATATATATATGCATCAATATTCATAATCTTTCTTATTTGAGAGAGAAAAAAACGCGGGTCAATCACAAAAACTACATATCCGATTATTTGTGAATTTTTGTCTCTCACTTCTGAAACCGTATGGTAGAAAAAATTTTTATCTCCATACCAAAAGCCATCATAAGGTTTTTTCAAGCTATCAAAAAAAGAGAGATGGGGTTGAGGTTTTTTACCAAAATATGTCAAAAGTTTTCCATATTTATCATAAAAGCAAAATGTGCTCAAAAATCTATTCTCTTTTGTGATTATTTTCCATCTTGGAAGACTTAAATCATGCAAAGATTTTATATCACCATTTTCAAATGCCTCTCTTATACCGTAAGAATTTATGTTGGCATATCCCCTTGTTATATAAAACTTCTTTACTCTTTTTAGCGTTTGGCTATATACGATTTTTACTCTTTTAAGCTCCATAAGTTGATTGCTTCTAGCAAAACTTTTGATATCTAGATAGCGTATAAAGAAAAATATGACGGAGAGGGCAACGATTACGATAAGAACAAGAACTATCGTCTTTGTTTTTACAGATACGCAGTGAGAGAGGCTCTTAAAATTCAAGCATATATCCTATTCCATAAACATTCTTTATACACTCTTTGCCTATCTTTTTTCGTAACTCCTTTACGACAGACTTTATCGCCTCTTTTGTAGGCATTTCTATATCCCATAGATACTCACCTATATCATCAAATGTTACACTTTGACTCTCTCTTTTTATAAAATATTCTAACAAACGGCTCTCTTTTAGAGTGAGTTGTATATCTTTGCTTCCTTCACAAACAATTTTCTTGACAGGATTATAAATACAACCGTTTTTCAACTGAATTTCAAGATTATTATCAACTAGCTCAAGAGCCACGATTTTCAAGGCATCTACCAAACTCTGCTTGTCATAGGGCTTGACCAAGTATTTTGTGATTTTAAGCTCAACCGCTTTCCAAAGATACTCCTCTTCAGTATGAGCAGATAATATGACGACAGGGATTTTTTTGTCTTTTTTTCTTATTTTCTTTATCGCTTCAAGACCATCCAAATTTGGCATACAGATATCAAACATCAAAACATCATAACTGCCCACTTCCATCTCATAAGCGGCTTCAGCTCCATCCTCAACAGCCACTACTTTGTCAAAAAAGAGTTCCAACACCTCTGTTATATGTTTTCGTATCCCCTTTTCATCTTCAGCATAAAGCACTTTTTTGTCAGCTAAAATATCTAGTATATCCATACCCTACTGCTCCTTATTTTCCACACCCTCGCAAGAAATATCTAGCTCCAGCTTTGCCATCTCATCTTTTGAGCCGTTTTTCAAATCATCTATATGTTTTATCGCCGCATCAAATGCTTTAATAACCATACCTGAACAGGCTTGTTGTTTTGGCGGAGCTAATGTTATCTTTTCACTCATCAAGGAGGCTGATTCCTTTCCGTACTCTAGTGTTTCACCCTTTACCATCTCTGTGAACATTGAGCCGGCTATGACTGTGTCTTGACAAGCATTGCAGGAAAATTTTATATCTTTGATATTTTGATTTTCATCGATATTGAGATACATAAGGGCAAACTCTCCATTTGTCGGATCAACTCCCATACCAACTCCGCTAGCACCATCTATCTTGCCATAATTTTTTGGACTCATCATGTGCTCTAGCACTTCATTTGTTATATCTCTTATCTCATCTTCGTTGTACTCTTCCATGCTCAACCTTAAAAATTTATTTTCAAAACCTTTTGATAGTCAATTCCACTGCTAAAGTAGTAGTTTGCTTTTGCTATCTCATAGTTATTTAGAGCTTGATTGTACAGCGCTCTGTTTATCGTCTTTTTGCTTAGTGCATCAAGATATGCTATGTTGTCAACTATGCCGTTTTGATATTTTGTCAGAATTATATCATAAACACTATTTGCCATCTTTAAGGCACTTTTGGCTGAGTTGATTTTAGCCTTTTGGGTTGATAGTTTTTTCTTGGCTAAATCAAACAAAACTCTATCTTTTGATTTGGCATAGTTTAACTGCTCTTGTTTAACTAGTTTTGCCAACATTGCCGACTGTTTTTTGCTTGAAGTCGAACTGTCATATAGATTTAGATTAAAACTTAGCATTAGTTGATTTTGCTGATCAGGTAAATCTTTTAAAACTCTTTTATCATAATCATCATAATGATAGATATTTATACTGTCTTCTAGTCTTATCTTTGGTTTTTTTATAGCGGAGATTTGTTTTATATTTTCGTTAGCAGCCTTTAAACTACTCTGCAAAGATTGAATATATGTACTTTGTTTGTACTTTATGTTTTTTAAATCCGGCAATTTTGAGTTATCTATGGATGAGATATGAGCTCCAACTAAAAGAGAAAGATTTTGGTATAAATCATCTCTTTGGTACTTCAAGTCCTCTATGATATACTGGTTTGATTCATACTCTGATTGGAGTTTCAAAACCTCATCTATCGTTACCATTTTCAAATCATACTTCTGTTTTTCTCTTTTATACTCGGCATTTAGCGCTTTTGATTTATCTTCATAAGCTTTTATATTTTCATCTACTGTTTTTATCCCGTAAAATAGCTGTACCACTTGCAAAAGTATCTCTTTTATGGATGTTTCTTTACCAAATTTGGTAGATTGTAGCTCAAAACTTTTTTGTTTTTTTATAGAGCTATTTTTACCACCATCATACAAATCTACACCAAATTTCAAATAGCCCGTAGAAGTTGCACCCACTTGAGATGATCTTGTATCGAGATCCAATCTACTGTAGTTTGCACCAAGATTTATCGTGGGATTCATCGTATTTGATACACTTTTTAGAGTCTCTTTTTTAGAAGCCACATCATAATCCATAGCTTTTATATTTGCATTGTTTTTTAGTGTGATTTGCATTATCTCTTCTAGTGTTGTGGCATTTAGACTAAAAGGCAATAGTGCCAGCAAGATTAGTTTTTTATATGATATTTTCATCTCTGTTTTCCTCTACTTCGATTTTTTTGTCTTTGATGGTTAAGACTTTGTCGCAAAATGGCAACAATCTTTCGTCATGAGTTACCATGATGATAGTTACATTTTGTTCTCTTGTTATCTTTTTGAGCATCTTGACGACACTGATGGTTCTGTGCATATCAAGTGCCGCAGTTGGCTCGTCGGCGAGTATGATTTCCGGATTGTTTGCCAAAGCTCTTGCAATCGCAATTCTTTGGTTTTGTCCGCCACTTAACTCGCTTGGCATGCTATGAAGTTTATCACTCATATCAAGATATTCCAAAAGCTCTTTCACTCTTGGCTTTACAACCTTTTTTGATTCGCCGTTTTGGTATGGAAGAAGAGAGACATTTTCCTCTATATTTAAAAATGGTATCAAATAGTGAGCTTGAAATATAAAACCTATCTTTTTTCTCCTAAGCTCTCTGTCGTCCTTGACTTTCCATTTATCATCATAAACTACTTCGTCTCCTATCTCCATCTTTCCGCTTGTGGGCTCCAGCACGCATCCAAGCATCATAAGAAGTGTTGTTTTTCCAGCACCACTAGGAGCCACTAATGCAACAAACTCGCCTTTGTTTAAAGTGAAATTTGCTCCATCTATGACTGTGACTTCGCTATCGCCTTTACCGAATTTTTTCACTAAATTTTCTATTTTTATAGATTGATTTTCATTCATATCATCCCCCTATCGCTTGTGATGGGTCTGTCTTTATCACCTTATATATACCAAAAAGCGAGGCAAATACAGATGCAATCAAGATAATCCCAAAGAGGCTAAAAGCATCACTTGTTTCAAGTACGATTCTCTTGGGAAATTTTCCTGCTATCAACCGTGCAAAGATGTTTCCCGATATAAAAGCTAAAACCCCCAGCGTAACAGTCTCTTGAATAATCATCTTTGAAATTGTAAAATTTGATATGCCTATGAGTTTGAGTATGCTTATCTCTTTTATCTTCTCTAGCGTCATAGTATATATGATAAGAGCGATAATCACGATAGAAACGATAATCAATATGGCGGTAAACATCCCTATCTGTTTTGAAGCTTTTTTTATCACTTTTTCAAGCAATAGTCTTGTTTGCCCTGCTTTTGTAAATACTGTTTTATGTGTTGAAATTTCGATATTTTTTGCTACTTGTTTTGGGTTATATCCATCTTTTACTTGTGCTATTATCGCATTTACAAGATGTGGATTGCCACCTTTTATACCCCTGTTGTCATCACTCCTGATTCTCTCATTTGTATATGTGAATTGCAAAACTTGGGCATCTTTTAGGCTGGTAAATATCAGGTAATCGCCACCATTTGAGACTGTATTTTTTGTGATTCCGACCACTTTAAATCTGTCTCTTCCTAATTTTATATACTCTCCTAGCTTATAGTGTGTCTTTTGCGAAACCACTATCTCGTAGTGCTGTTTTTGTAGAACTCTTCCCTCAACTAATTTTGCTTTGTTTATGACATCAATTTTGCCAAAAGGATCATATCCTACGAGCATCACTTTAAAACTGCCATATTTGTTTTTCATTTGAAATGATTGAAAAGTGATAGCTTCGGCAGACTTGATTCCATCTTGATAAGAGATTTGATTTTGCAAATCTTCGTGAACTCTTGAATTCTCGGCAAAAGGTCCAAAAGTATCTTGTTGCACCACCCAGATATCCGCCTTGATATCATTTACCAAAACCCTAGCATCAAACACCATACCTCTATACACACCAATCATAATGATAACAATCCCCAAAAGCACACCAACACTTATGGCAGTGATCACAAACTTGCTGAGCGAATGAGTGATATCTTTGTATGCTAGATTAATCATGATAGATTTTCATACCATCTTTTAGAGATATTTTATTTGGATCTGGCACGATAAGTTTTTCATCCATACCGATGCCTTTGACTGCCACCATTTTCTTCTCATAAGCCAATACCTTCACTGGTTTAAATTTCACTTTATCTTTGTTTAATACCCAAACACCATCTTTTTCTTTATAAATACTCAGAGTTTTTGTCGGCACTTTTAGCACATCTTTTAGAGTCGATATATCTATCTTCACAATAGCCTGCTCCTCCATATAAAATGGAATCGGAAGATTATCAAATGCTATGTCTATCTCTCTTTCATAAGTTATGGGGTTGTTTATGGGATTTATATTTACCACTTTTCCCTTGTATATCTTATCTGATGAGCGGAGTTTCATAGATGCACTATCGCCTAATCTGACTTTTCCACTTATCCTTGTATCTATATATGCCTGCACCCAAACATCTTTTGGATTTACAACCTCTATGAGTGTCTGATTTGGCATGATGATTTGATAATTTGTTATGAGTTTTTTAGTAGTATATCCGCTGATAGGTGCTTTTATAACATAGTGTGCCAATTTTACCTCTAGCCCACTTATGCCGGCTACAACCTGTACTATTTGGTCTTTTAATGAAGCTATATGAGTTTCAACACTCTGTATCTTTAGTTTGGCCGTATCCTTTGCGGTCAGATACTTTTGGTAATCTAGACTAGATATCGAGTGAAGTTTATAAAGTTTTTTGTTTTTTATAAAAAGTTCATTTTGGTAGTCAAAATTCACTTTAGCGCTTAGTTTATCCACTTTGAGGGACTTTATATCATTTAAAAGCTTATTTTTTAAAGCTTTTTGCTCATCAATTCTATCTTTCAAATCGACACTGTCGATATTTGCAATCAAACTGCCTTGCTTGACATATTGTCCCTCTTGGGTACTAAAGTCTAAAACCTTACCACCATATAAAGAGCCAATCTTATAGATATTTCTCGCACCTACATTTCCAACACCATTAACCTTTATATCGATATTTCCCTTTGAGACATTTGCAGTTTTAAATGTATGTTTCGGTATATAAACCTTTTTATAAAACCCAAAACCAACGATAGCAATTATCAAAAGATAAACTGCATATTTAACAAATTTTTTCATCTATTTCCTCTTTGTGTGGGGTTATCCCTAAATATTTGATGGAATTATGACATATCTTTATTAGCTCATCGTTAACCATGCATAGTTAGGTAGATTGCGTAGGGAAAAACCGCCTACATATTTTTTATACTTTTTAAGGTTGACTTAGATTTTAGAATATTGCTATGAAATTGTGAACGCAAAATAGACCTATTTGAGACTAAGTTCATGCTATCTTTGATTTATTATTTTGTTACACACTAATTTGAATTTTATTAGATGCAAACTGATGAATAAGCATCTGAATAATGTTCTGATAAGGCACACCACTCTCTAATGCTTTTTTCTTCAGTTCATAAATATCATTTTCTGCTACTCTTATGGAGATAGCTTTTTTCTTTTGATTTTAACATAGGATTGTAACTCTTTGATTCTACTATCGATATTACCACGACTTCGCCATTCACCATTTTCAACACTTTGAAGTATATCAGTTTCATATTTATCTAAATTTATCATTTGAGATCCTTTGCATTGTATTTTTTATTCATTTTTCTTGATGGAATTATTGTTTTTAAGAAAATTGATTTTTTATCTTCCACATAAGAAACAAGATAAACATAATCTTTAATCATTATCAAGATAATGAAAATATTTTGATTAGGATATTTTTCTCTGTTTGGATACTCAATATCGTCCAATAAACAACCATTTTCAAGTGCTAAAATAACATCTTCAAGTGATATATCTCGACTAGATTTTAGTAGCTCATTTTTTTCAAGGCTATATCTTATTGTTTTACTTTTAAACACATTAATATCCTAATGTTTATATATACAATGTATTTTAATATTTTGTCAAGCTTGAGGGTGTGCCAACTGCTTTTTCACAGAAACTTTTGCTATTTCAAACCGCTATTCGCTAGTTTTCACAGAAACTTTTGCTATCGCAAACCACTATTCGTTAGTTTTGTTGTACTTAAGCGTAGCGTAGAACGAATCAAAAAGCAGGTGGCACACATAGTGTGCTCAGCGCGACCGTTGTTCGGGCCCGCGTAGCGGGCACGAACAAGACCGAATAGAAGCATAAATTACCGCTAGGTAATTTATTGTCTTCCTATGTTTTGTTGTGCAATTTTTCGTTACAGTTCAAATAATTTTCTTCTTTGCATTTTTCTAAATTATTTAAACATTCTACTAATAGATGAATTTTTGTAGATGGGTTATTATTATATGGATCAAGCTCACCATCAATTTTTATAATGTTTTCTATCAACTTTTTGGCTCTTTGTATGGCTTCTCCTTGTCTATCTATGAGCATACCATAAACATGTTTTTCTGATTTTTCATATTTTAAATTGAAATATTTTTTGAACTCTTCATTAAGTTCTTTTTTGATTTCTTCTCTAGTTTTATGCGATGCTACATTTTTAAAATGCAATAAAAGCCATAATTCATAACATTCATTGGAATATGCTACACAAATTTCTTTTTGCCTTGCAGTTTCTAATGTACCTTTAAAATTTTCTTTATTAAAACTATCTCTATCAATAACTAACCATGCCTTATCATATTTTATATCTGGATTTTCTTTTTCAAATTGTTTTATTGCTTTTAAGACACTTTTAGGGTCAGTTCCTATGTGTTTAGCAAATACAATATGAGAAATAATATTTTTGTCTTTCAATAAATCTTTTATATAAAATCTTGAAGACTTAGTATCTTCCAATGCAATTAAAATATGTTTTTTCTGATGTTTTGTTTTTTTGATTTTTCTACTCATGTTCATACTCTAGTTCTATGATTGCCGGAATTGAACCATATCTACCTTCAAGATAGTTTTTTTCTAATGAAGTATCTTTTCTTGTTCCAAAATCTATTAAAGAATATAAATGAGTTGCACCATATAAATCTTTTTCTGTAAACCATATTTGGTCTCTTCTAAAAAGTTTTTGAGTTAAGATATTTGTATCATGAGAAGCAAATATCAATTGTGCATTATTAGTATTTTTTTCAGAATTAAATAATCTAATTATAGCTTCTGTCATTTTTGTATGGAAGCTATTATCTAATTCATCAATTATTAAAATTTCCCCATTATCTAAAGCCTCTATTATTGCACCGGATAATTCAAATAGTTTTTTAGTTCCATCAGATTCTTTTCCAATAGAAAGTGGTTCAAGTCCAATAAATTTTTTATCTTTATATTTATGATGATAAGTTTCTATTGATTTTAAACCACCGTCTTGTTTTATTTCTTCTATTAAGTCTATTGGTAAATTATCATTTTTTAATTTTTCTTCGATTTCATCAAAACTTATGTTCTTTTCTTGTAAGTCTATTATTCCAAAATCTGCTGATCTTAAAAAGTCAATAATCCTCTCTTTTTGATTTTCATTAGATATTTTATCAAGTGTAAAAGGTGTTAAGTTACTGTGAATACCAGAAAATGAATTAAACTTATTAAACCAATCCAAGATATTTCTAGATATTTGACCATTAAACTCAGCAACTATACTTATATATAGTTTATCTTCTCTAGTTTTATTTTCCCTTTTTATTAAGTCAGCTTCTTTTTTAAAATCTCCAAAATTGATAAATTCTTGATATTTTCTTTGGAAATATTGATTTTCTCTAGCACGAAATTTATTTTTTTTATAATATAACCATTCTTCAACAACTATATTCTTTCTAATACTAAAACCATAACGATATATAATATCTTTGTATAAAAATTTAACCTCAAAGATCGATGGTTTTTCACTATAATAAATAGTATCAAATTTAAAGGGGATAAGATCAAAGTTTTTTAATGAGCCTTCAACAGCATCTCTCATTTTTTTCATAGCTACAATAAGATTACTTTTGCCACTACCATTTGGACCAAAAATAACAGCAGATTTTAATAACTCAATTTGTCCCAATTTAACACTATTATTTAAAAGATTGTCTGATTTAAATTTTGTTGCTTCCATAGAAAAAACTATTTTTTCTTTTATAGATAAGAAATTTTCAATTGAAAAACTTATTAACATAATTACCGCCTTAAAAGTATATAATTTGTGAAAAAATCACAAAATAACTATTTGTTCTCAATATTATATCAATATAAACTATAGGTTTTTCTTAAATGATTGAGTGTATGTACAACGGGGGCGCGGGTGAACGGACAACCTCATCGGGAAATCTTGATTTCACGGTGAGGTTGTCCGTTCCGGCCGCTTGTTGCCTGGCGCGCAGTGCCGGGCTACAGGCGGGTGTTCAACCCGCGCCCCCGTAGCCTCGGTAAGCGAAGCGTCCGAGGCTACTATTTATTAGTGGACATTATATCA
>JALUBH010000043.1 GCA_027050775.1 Campylobacteraceae bacterium
TACAAGTTTTAAATCTTTCATAAACTCTTTCTGGTTTTTAGATGCTACATACTTAAGTGAATTTCTAATTTGATGAACGATACAAAGTTGTACTTCAGTTTTAGGGAATATAGTCTTTATAGCTTCTGGAAAGCCTTTCAAGCCATCAACTGAAGCTATAAGTATATCTTTCAATCCTCTATTGTTTAAATCTGTTAAAACACTCAACCAGAAGTTGGCTCCTTCATTCTCACTAAGATACAATCCTAGTATCTCTTTTTTACCTTCCATGCCAACACCTAGTATTGTATATATTGCTTTAGATATATATTTACCACCATCTTTGATTTTATAATGTATGGCATCAAGCCATACAAAAGGATATATACTTTCCAATGGTCTTGCTTGCCACTCTTTTACTTTAGTTATGATTTTATCTGTTACAGCACTTATGGTTGCTGTTGAAATTGATACTTGGTAGATCTCTTCAATATGAGTAGATATATCTCTATAGCTCATTCCTAAGCCATACATTGAGAGTATTTTCTCTTCTATTTCATCGCTGATTGTTGTTTGATGTTTTTTTATAAATTGTGGTTCAAATGTTCCATCTCTGTCTCTTGGAGCTTCAAGTTCAAAGTTACCTGCACTGGTAGTTTTAATAGTTTTTTTATTTACGCCATTTCTTCGATTACGATTGCCTCTTAGAACATCATCTGCTATATGTGATTCTATCTCTGCTTCTAGTGCAGCTTCTGTGAGTTGTTTTATAAGTGGAGCCAACAAGCCACCTTTGCCTGTTAGCTTTTTTCCACTTTTAAATTCCTCTAGTATTTCATTGAAGTCTATGTCTAAATTCTCTCTCATTGTCAATCCTTTTTGATATTTTATCAGATTGACACGGAATTTCTAACACACCCAGAGATTACTTATCAACCCACTTATAAATATCAAGTATAGAGATTCTATCTTTTTCATCTTCAATAAAATAAGTAATAGTGTAGCCTTTGAAGACCATATCTCTTACATTCTCATCAAGGTGGTTTTTAGATTGTTGGAATTTATGAGGAAAGTTTACCAAATTATTGATTTTATTATCCAACTGACTTTTAAACCTTAAGGCTCTATTCCTACTATCCTTCGCAATGAAAGACAATATTACTTTTAGGGCTATGGAGTATTCTCTTTTTCTAACAATCACTATTTACAGCGACTTTAAAAACTCATCCATGTCTTTATCATACTCTTTTTGATTTAGGAGTACGGCGTTACCATTTTTTACATCCATAACAGCCCTTGCAACTCTTCTCTTAGCTTCATCTTTTGATATTTTAGGGTATCCATCATCCAAGGATAGTTTGACAAACTTAACAAAATCACTTAAAAGACTTTGAGTATCATTTCCATACTCAGCAGATATAAAACTCTCAATTTCAGGATTATTGATTTGAATTGTTTGCATGATGTGGTTTCTCCCTTTCAATTTCTTAATCATATTATATCAAAAAAATTATTTGAACAAGATTCCCAACTAATAGATGGATAAATTTTTTCTCGTTCCATCTCTCTTAACTCGTTCCACCTCTCCTGAGGTGGAATGCATATGTTTGTTGTAAATTGATTATTGTCTTTTGCTTTTTAATTTATCTTGGAGTATATCGTTGTGTTTGTTGTGTTTGTTTGGGTATGCATTCCACCTCAGGAGAGGTGGAACAAGTTAAAGTGGACCAACTCTTTTATATTTGTGATTAAAATACATACTATATCTTGAGTTGATTTTTTGCATGATGATAGACAAGTTCTCATTTTTTATTTGCATAAGTAAGTGATAATGATTATTCATTAAGCAATATGAGTATATTTCAAATTCATAATCTTGTGCCGCATCTTGAAGAATCTCTAAAAATTTTAGATTATCATCGTCAACATTAAAAATTAAATTTCTTGCAACTCCAAGATTTATGATATGATAAAATCCATTTTTCTCTATTCTCGATTTTCTTGCCATCTTTAATTTTAACTCTTTTTGTTTTATTGTAGCTATTTTTAGTTAAAAGTAAAGCTCTGACCCTGCTATTTTTTGTTATTGTTATTTTTTTATGGAGCATAGCAGGTGACTCTCCTTTTACTTTGAAAGCAAAACTTTCAAATAGTTTTACGGTTCTTTTCTTTCACTTTGTATAAATTCCAAAAAAAATGCAAGAAATACAGAAAGTATCAAACCAGTTATAAACGCAACAACTACGATGAGCCTTTTCTTTGGTTTTACTGGTTTATCAAGTTCTTCTATGCTACCAATAATTATTGTTTTATGAATTTTCAAAGGAGAAATAGAGAGTTCTATACTATTTTGAGTATTTCTTAATGCATAAATTTTATTTATAATATTATTGAGTTCAGTCTGTTTTTTACCTATTTCTATGGAATATATTCCCGCCAATGCTGCACTTTGTTTTGAAATACTTAAGAGCTTTTGCTGATAATTTTTTAAATCTTCTTCGATTTTAGGTACAAGCTGTTGATTGCGTTTCAAATCACCAATTGTCAAAGCTAAACTCTTTTTCTGTGTTTGTATATAAATATCAATCTCTCTATTTTGTACTTTTTTAAGATACTCTATAACACTTTCAAGTTTCTTTTTTGCAGAAGCATTATTGTAACCCCTAGCTGTTACAACAAGTAAGTTTTTTGACTTTTTGGGAAGAGTAATGGCGTGTACAAGAGGATACTCTCGTTTTTTTCCTTTTACATTCACTCCATAAATAAATGAAAGTTTCTGTTTCAAGTCATTTGCATTTTGTACAGCTTTTTTATCTATCTGTGCGAGTTCAATAACTCCCTTTGCCTCATAAACAGGTCTTACCAAAAGCACATAAGCCAATGCTGCAAGTGTAACAACTCCTGTAATCAACCAAATGAGTCGCTTTCTCTTTCTTAAAACTGCCCATAACTCTCGTAAATCGATCTCATCTTCTTCAACTGAATTATAAGGCATAACCATTATCGGTTGTTGCTCTTTGCCCATAGCGTCATTCTTCTTTTGCATCTATAGTTTTCCTTTGTTTTTATATTTCAATACGCGCCCTCACGAAAGAGTACCACTTTTACTGTTTTAAAGAGTATGACTATGTCTAGTCATAAAGACCAGTTCGTCACATACCATTTATCTGTTTTTACTCTATATTCATAGTCAGTATCACTTCTTCCGCTTACTTGCTTGCAAAATATATTAATACCCTCACTAAGACTCATCCCATACTGCTTAAATACCTCCAATGCACCTTTCCAATCCACTTGAGGATATTTTTTCAAAAGTTCATTCTTTGTAATTTTATCTATATTTTTAAGACTTTCCCCTATCGCGATGAGTTTCATACAGATAGAATCCGACTTTTCCATTCCCTCGGGAGAGTCAAGAAAAAAATCACTGCTATCTACCGCTTCAAATCTTACAAGAACAGTATTGGTAGCATCTAAAATCTGCTCAAGCAATTCACGCATAAGTGATTTATCATACATAAATAGCTTCTTTATCTATTCTTTTTTAAGATAGGGATTCATTCTGTTTCTAAGTCTTACTATATCTACACTTTTATGAAAAAGATTTTGAAGCTCTTCTTTGATGTGGACAAGCATAAACATATCAGGAGTTTTTGTTTGTATGCAAATATCTACATCACTTGATTCTTTTGCTTCACCACAAGCAACTGAACCAAATATGCCTATGCTTTTGATACCGTATTTGTCAAGATTGTTTTGTTTATATTGTGCTAATAGGTTTAAAATATAATCACGATTCACAGTAACTCCTTCTATTTTATCCCATTATTTTGGGCTTTGTAGTGAAACATCAGCAGAGAAATTCGCACTCTTTCTTTGCGCCTTCTTGCAAATCTCTACACGATTATATCCAAAAAAGACAAAGCTAAAAAGCAAGTAATGACGGTGATTATCTCGGTATCCCTTGTCTTTGTGATTGGGATAGCATATTTTGCAAATCTTGCATACCCCTTTTGCCTGAAAATTTCTTAGCCATTTTGGCTGCATTTTTAAACTGCTTCAAAAACCTGTTTACTTCCATCTGTGAAAGACCTGCTCCTTTGGCTATTCTTCTTTTTCTACTGTTATTTAAAAGTGCCGGCAATTCTCTCTCTTTTTTAGTCATGGAACCTATCATGGCTTTTATTCTCTTCATCTCCACAGAATTTTCTAAATCCATATCTTTTAATTTTCCTGCCATTCCGGACATGCCCGGAATCATGCCCATGATGGACTTCATGCTTCCTAGTTTTTTCATTTGATCCATCTGGGCAAGAAAATCATTAAAATTAAATTCACCTTTTTTTATCTTGCTTGAGATTTTTTTAGCTTCTCTCTCATCTATAATGGCGCTTGTTTTTTCAGCCAAAGTCTCCAAGTCACCCTCGCCCATCAATCGATTTACGATACGATCACTCACAAATAGCTCTAAATCAGCTACCTTTTCACCTGTACCTATAAAACGAAGCGGTATACCAACTAGTGAAGCGATACCAAGGGCAACTCCACCTTTGCTATCACCATCATATTTACTTAAAATAACGCCGCTTATACCTATTTTCTCATTAAATGAATTTGCACTTCTAACTGCATCTTGTCCACTTAACGAATCAGCAACATAAAAAATTTCATCGGGACTCAAAGCTTTTTTTATGCCATCTAATTCACCCATAAGCTCATCATCTATGGCTAATCGTCCTGCGGTATCGACTAACACAACATCATAAAGACCTTTTTTTGCCTCTTTTAATGCATTTTTTGCAATTTTTACCGGATTTTTTTCATTCTCATCGAAAAAAAGATCAATTTCATTTGTTTCGCAAAGCTGTTTCAGCTGTTCGATTGCTGCTAACCTTTGCAAATCACAAGCAGCAACTAGAACTTTTTTTTGCCTAAGCTTTAAATAGTTTGCTAGTTTTATGGTAGTTGTCGTCTTTCCACTTCCTTGAAGACCGGCCATCAAAACTACAGTAGGCGGTTTTGATGCGTAAACAAAACCTTGATTTCCCGGCGCTGTTAAGAGTTCGGTAAGATTTGATTTTAGTGACTTTAAAAAATTTAACTGTCCGATGCCTGCTGTCTTCGTCTCTATCTCTACTTTTTTCAAAAGTTCTTTGACGACTTTATGGTGAACATCTGCTTTTAGCAGGGATCTTTTTAGAGTATCGAGTGCTTTCTTCAATGACTTTTCGTCATCTGCAAACCTAATTTTATTTATAGCACTCTTAAATGAGTCTGTCAAAACACTAAACAAATCAACTCCTTATTTCTTCATATTAAAGGATGTGATGATACAAAAATATTGCTTTATCTTCAATAAAGAAATATATTAACAATTTTTTACTATAATGTTATCCTTAAAAATGGAAAAGGAAAAATATTGAAAAAATTGACACTTATAATTTTGGCATTAGGCACCCTAATATTTGGTGGCTGCAGTGATAAAAAGGTAGAAAACCCAAATACACAAAACATCAACTCTCTCACAAGAGTCATAACAGTTGGTAAAATGTTTCAAAATATCACACTAAAAGATCAGTTTGACAAACCTGTCAGCCTAAGCGATAAAACCAAAAAGGTGATATTTGTTTTTAAAAAAGCAACAGGTCATACTGCTAGAGCCCTACTTGACGCAAAGTCAGATGACTATCTTTTAAACAAAAATGTAGCTTTCATCGCCGATATAAGCGGTATGCCCTCCATCATAGCTTCTATGTTCGCCATACCTGATTTGAAAAAGCATAAATACCCCGTAATGCTTATAAGAGATGAAAAAATATCTGCAAAATATAGAAATGATAAGTATGAAGACTATATAGCAATCATCAGTTTAAATAATTTTAAAATCACAAAAATAACACTTGTAAGCACAGAGAAACAGCTTGAAAAAGTTTTAGGGCAATAGAATAAAAAAAGATGTTGACTTAACCAAAGGCTCGATAAAACAACATATAAAAAATATTGCTATACCCTCATCTATCGGGTATTTTTTTCATACTATGTTCAATGTGACAGATACATTTTTTGCCGGCAAGATTTCAACTCAATCCTTGGCGGCACTCTCACTCACTTTTTCGATATTTTTTATCATCATCGCAATAGCTGGGGGTATGAGTCAGGGAGTAACTGCTCTGATAGGAAATGCTCTTGGTGAAAAAAACAAGGAATACACAAAGCAAATCATATGGCACTCATTGATAATATCAATTTTTTTATCTATTTTCCTAAGTGTCTTAGGGCTACTTGTATCACCTTATCTGATGAAACTGCTAGGCGCAGAAGGTAAGTACCTAGGCACTGCTTTGTCTTATATAAATGTTATACTGTTTGGCTCTATATTTTTTGTCGGAGCTTTTTTCTCAAATGCTATGCTTAACTCCATAGGAAACACAACCGCTTTTAGAAACTTCTTGCTTATTGGTTTTCTTTTAAATATAGTACTAGACTATTGGTTTACAAAAGGTGGCTTGGGTCTACAACCTCTTGGTATAAAAGGGATTGCATTAGCCACAATCATAATAGAATTTTTGGGGATGATTTATCTTTTGACAATTCTAAAAAAATCACACCTACTACAAAATATGCCAAAATTCAAGTACAACAGAAATATTATAATATCTTTTCTAAAACAAGGATTGCCACCTACTGTAAATATGCTTCTTATGGCTTTTGGCATGTTTATAATCACATACTATATATCTGTATTTGGCAAACATGTAGTTGCAGCTTATGGTGTTTCTATCAGAATAGAGCAAATATTTTTATTGCCTAGTATCGGCATAAATGTGGCTGTTCTTTCCATAGTGGCACAAAATAATGGTGCAGGCCTACATAAACGCATCAAAGAGACTGTGATTCTAGCTCAAAAAATTGGGATAGCTATCTGGATAGTAGGAATCTTTTTTATATATGTTTTTGGTGAATATCTCATGGGTTTTTTCACGCAAGACAAAGAGGTTATAAAGGCCGGTTTAGGCTACTTGTACGCCGCAGGAACATCATTGTATGCTTACATGTTGGTTTTTATAAATATATCATTACTTCAAGGCATCAAAAAACCAGCCTTACTTGTATATCTTAGTATCTTTAGACAACTCATAATTCCCATAGCCCTTTTTAGTTTACTGAGTTTTTTAAAAGCACCTCTATTTTTCTATTGGTGGAGTATAGTATTTGTCATATGGTGTTCCGCTTTTTTTATGCTTTGGTATGCAAAAAAAGAGCTAAAGCTATTAAATCTATAGAAGATAGATTAAAATCAAATATAAAGATAGTTTTATTAGAAAGCGTAGGAAATCCAGGGTTAAGACTCCCTGATATCAAGAAAATTACGGATTTATGCAAAAAATACGAAACACTCCTAGTGATAGACAATACAACAACGCCCATTTTGGTTCAACCACTGAATCTAGGAGCAGATATAGTAGTACACTCTAGCACTAAAAATATGAGTGGACACAGTGCCGCACTTGGAGGAGTTGCAGTTTTTAGGAGAGTGAACGAGACAAACGAGAAACTTCTAAATCATAAATATGAAGATCTTCACAGTATAATCGAAAAAGCGGGTAAAAAATCTCTAATTGTAATCTGCAAAAAAAGAGCTTTAAGAGACATAGGCATGAGTGCAAATGCTTTTGGTTCATTTTTAACACTTCTTGGTCTAGAAACATTAGGATTGAAGATCAGAAGAGTCAATGAAAGTGTAGCAAAAATAGCCAAGGTGCTTGATAAAAAACTTCCAAAACACATAGTTGTAAATCATCCTTCTTTAGCAAAAAGTATAGATCTTGAAAACTACAACAAGTTTTTCAAAAATGGCTGTGGCCCTATTTTCACCATAGATGCACAAACACAAAAGAGTGCTTTTGAGCTTTTAGACAATCTTTTGCTTGCAACTCAAACTGCAAATATAGGTGATAACAGAACTTTGGCACTCCATATGAAAAGTACAATTTATAGAGATTTTGATGAAAAATCAAGAAAATTTTTGGGTATAGCAGATGGATTGATACGCGTCTCTGTCGGACTTGAAGATCCGCAAGATATTACAAATGACTTTCTTAAAGCTACTACGGGGGAATCATATGCCTTAAAACTCACTGATGATATAATATAGTGCGTAAGGTCAGTTATATTTATTCTACTTGATTTTGCATACTCAGCAAAAAATATCAGAGCTGATGTAACAGGTGCCAGAGCCAATAAAAACAACTTTTCAGTAACTATAAAAAGTGATGAAATAGGATGCAAGCAGTATGCAAACTGGTGGGAAGTGCTAGATAAAAGTGGCAATTTAATATACAGAAGGGTACTGTTTCATTCCCATTCAAATGAACAACCATTTACAAGATCAGGAGGACCTGTAAAAATTACACCAAACAAAATTGTATATATTAGAGCTCACATGAATAATGTGGGGTATGTCGGCGATATTTTTAAAGGGAGCATTCAAAACGGATTTGCTAAAGACACAAACCCTCCAAACTTTTCAAATAACATAGAGTCTCTAAGACCACTCCCTAGGAGATGCTGGTTTTAAACTATTTAAACATCTCTTTTTCTTTTTTCTTTTTAGCATATTCATCACAATGTTGATACTGCCTCGCTATAATATTTCTTCTGAGCACAGAACAATACCACACAGCAATCAGTGCCAAACTTACATAAATATAGGTCACAAATTCTCCCATATCAAAGATCCAGATTGTTTGTAATAATATCAACAATAATAATAGAATTATACCAATTTGCAATAAAAAAAATATATTTGGCATCAAACATCCACAAAAATGTCTTTTTTCACTACTTTTCACTACAAAACCCTTATTAGTCACTTAAAAAATCAACCTGTTTTTATTAACTGACCTTACACACAATAATAAGCAAAGCTAGAAAAAGCAGGACTCCAGGGAAATAGTGCGGTAAATATCAGTTATTAGACTTCTTGCATAGCCCTCAGAGTCTCAGAGGACCTAAAAATGCTAAGATTGCGCAAGTGGGTCATTGTATCATAATAGTTTTAAAATAACTGTACTATTTTTAGTCATAATAAAAGGCCTAATTAAACTTTTCTCCAGCCGTGCATTTTTTTTGCTGTAACAACTTCAGTATTTTCATTTAAATCTATGCTGTTAATGGCAACATAATTTGTCTTCTCTAAGATTTCAAAATATCTTTGAATCTGCTCTTTTCTTACAAAAACCAAAATGTTACCCGCATTTTTCATCACTCTATATATCTTTTTGAAAACCACTTCTATGTCTTCTCTTTCACTTATGTCTACGCATAAAAAGAGAAAATCATACAAAATGGAGAAATTATTATATTTTGACTGCTCAAAAGAGAACTTTTTTATTTTTATATGTTTATCACTTTGGGATTGACTATCTCTTAGCACCTTTACATGTAGAGATGCTTCTGCTTTTTTACAAAAAGCACCCAACTGTTCAACAAGCTTATCTTGAGAATCCTCAATGATAGCTATATTTAAACCGGGATATGGCGGTATTATGTCGAAAAGAAGTCCAAAATTTTTCATATCTCGTGCAACTCCTTAAATTTGTATGCTTCTACAATATCGTCTACATGTATCTGCGATGGTGCCACTAAGACATCAATTCCTTCATTTAAAAACTCCTCTACATCTTCATCCACACTCCTTACAATCACAAAATCGATAAAATCATCTATACTATTTTTATTATCAAAAAATGAGTATTTCTTGATAAAACCCGCATCCATCTCAACGACTATCCAACACTTCATATCTTCCAAAGATACGATTTTGGCATCTTCATAGCTCTTCTCATCAATTGGTATAAGTAAAATCATAAAATTTCCTAATCGAGTCTTGAAAACTCTTTTGGCTCAGGACTTGTAAATTCATAATTTAAAAGGGAAATTTTATGAGCATGAAGCATAAGCCTCTTAAACTCCCTGCCTCCATATAGTGTATCTCCTAGTATAGGAAATCCCAAGCTTTTAAGATGGACTCTTATTTGGTGTGTCCTGCCTGTTTCTATCACCACTTTTACTTTTGATTTTCTACCCTCAACCATCAACGGCTCTATATGTGTTATAGCTTCTTTTCCATTTTTGCTGACTTTACTAAAAAAACTATTGCCCTTTTTAATGGTGATAATAGCCTCTTGCACATCTATAGGCTCAACCACCTTTCCATTTACTATCGCTATGTACTCTTTATAAACTCTCTTGTGTCTAAACTCCTCTATGGCTTTTTTGGCGAACTCTTCATCTTTTACCAAAAGCACAACTCCACTTGTTCCCTTGTCTAGCCTATGCAAAAGTTTTGCATCAAATTTCTTTTCAACTTCATCGGAAGTTAGAGATGCAGGTTTGTCAACTGCTATTATCTTTTTGTCTTCAAATATGACTCTTATCTTTGCAAGTTTTTCAACTCTAAATTTTGAATCAGCATCTATTTCACCTCTTGCAACTGCCACTTTTCTGCCTTTACAGAAAACCAAGCCTCTATCTATCATATCTTTGGCTGCTCTATTTGAGATACCCTCTTGAAGCGCCAAAAGCTTATAAGCTTTTTCTTTTATCATTTAATTATACCTTTATCTCTTTTAGTAAATCTTCCATCTGCATAGTCTGTTTGATTTTTGCACCCTTTAGTGAATCAAAATCTACGCAGGAGAGTTCCTCCGCTTCACATATCTTTATATTTTCAACTGATGAAAAGAGAACTTTTTGGTTAAAAATATATGGGCCACTTATGACTTTATTTTTGAAATAAGACGGTTCAAGGGGATTATGTCCGCCTATGCCGTCCTTAAAAGAACCACACAGTACAACTACATCACTGATAGCATACAGATTTATCAACTCTCCCATCTTGTCACACAGCATTATATCTTTATCTAGGTTTTCACTTTCACTCAATTTTCCAAAACTTAAAGCCTTGTCTCTAGAGAATTTTTGCAGAAAAATCTCTACACTTTTAAATCTTTCGGGATGCCTTGGCACAACCAATATCATATCATTGCACTTAAGGTTTTTCAAAACCAACTCTTCTTCTCCCTCATGAGTACTTGCTAGGATTACAACTCTTCTATTTGGTTTTTTATATATTTTTGATACTTTTGGTTCTATGCCCGCTTTTATATTTCCACCTATTCTTACATCTTTTGCACCTAGTTCCTCAAGCCTATTTTTGTCAATTTGACTCTGCGAAAAAACTACATCTATATTTGAAAAAATCCACCTATAAAGCCAAGCAAATTTTCTATATCCTTTATACGAATTATCTGAAATTCTAGCATTTATAAGAATAGTTTTAACTCCTTTTGCTTTTGAAACAAAAAAGAGCATAGGCCAAAGTTCCGCTTCAGTAACAACCAATACTCTGTGTTTCACCGTCCAAAAAGGTAAAAATACTTCAAAAGGGAGGTATCTAACATCACAACCCTCAATATCTCTTGCTTTTTTAAACCCTGTTTGGGTTACAACACTTATATCTGTATTTTCCTGCCCTAAAGCTTTTATTAAAGGCTCTATAGAAGTTACTTCTCCTAAGGAACAAGCGTGAAACCAGATATTTTGATTTTTAAACTTTGGATTGTTTATTAAAAAAAATCGTGCGGGAATGGATAGATTAAATTTTTTTTTAAAACTAAGACATAGAAGAATTGGTATCGCCATCAAGTACAAAAACGATACCAATATATAGTAAACTAAAGCCAATATTACTCTTCGTTTTCCTGTTGCTTTTCTTTATATAGTATTCTGCCACAATGAGGACATGTAACTATATCTTCCTCTTTTATCACAGCAGAATATACTTTGTCATTGATTCTCATAAAACAACCATAGCATGCTTGTTTTCTAACAGGCACAACAGTAGTATTTCCTGCCCATTTTTTAATCTTTTCATAAAATGTTAAGATTTTTTGATCTATCTTGGATACAAGATTTTGCTTATGATTATAAACCTCTTCTTTCTCTTTTTCTATAGCAGCTAGTTCATCTGCAATATCTGCTCTTATCTCTTCAACCTCTTTGGAGGAAGCTTCGAGTTTCTCTTTTGCTTCTTCTATAATCAAATCTCTAGAGTCAATAAACTTACCCAATCTCTCTATCTCTTCATTTGCAAAATCACTCTGCTCTTTGGCAATTTCCTCTTCAAGTTGTAAAGCTTTTGCCTCTCTAGCAGTTTTTACGATAGCCGCTTTTTTTGTCAACTCTTTGAGTTTTTCAGAAAGCTCAGCAAGGTGAAGCTCATTTTTACTTCTTTTGAGCTTTGCCTCTTTTATCTCATCTTCAAAAGATTCTATCTCTTTTTTTATTCCATTGTCTTTTTCTAAAGCTACATTCAAAGCTTTTTTAATGCTCTCAACACGGGGTCCGAAGCCATCGATACTCTTATCTATCTCTGACAACTCAATCAACTGTTTTAAATACTTATTCATCTAATTTTTATCCTTTTATAAACCAACCTTGCACACAAAGTGCTAAAGACCGGTTATTTATACTCAAATGGGTTTTTTGAATTTGACATTATAACCTTTAATGGAAAATTTTTCAAATATCCACTTAAACACTCGCCAAAAAATCTCTCACTCTCAAAATGATTTATATCTACAAGAGAGAGTCCATTTTCTCTTGCCTCAAGTGCCTGATGGTACTTAAAATCACCACTCAAGAAACAATCCGCATCTATCTTGCTAATCAAATCGCCACCGCTTCCTGTTGTAATAGCGCAATCTTTTATGTATTTTTTAGCTATTGTAACTCTCAAATGCTCTATTTTCAAATTTTTCTTAACATTCATACATATCTCTTCCAAAGAAGAGTTTGCTCTAAAATAACAGACAAATTCATCACTTGATATGACATCATACCCTAAAATATCAGATGCAACATATTTATTGAGATGTGTCTTATCGAAGTTTGTATGCATAGATATTAAAGAGATATTTTTTTGAATCATTTTATAGATTAGATTTGTTGGATAAGATGAGTAATCTATCTTTTTAATCCCTTTAAATATAAGCGGGTGGTGCGTGATAATGAGTGAATTTTCTTCTATATTTTCAATCAAATCACTATCTATATCAAGACTTAAATAAATACTATTTACATCTAAATCAAAATCACCAACCAAAAGCCCGCTGTTGTCCCACTCCTCTTGGAGAGAAAATGGACTCAATTCGTTTAAAAAATCATATATTTGCTTAATTTGCATTCAAACCTTCTTTATACTCCAGCGCACATCCTTTAGCTAACTCCCTAATTTTAAGTATATAGTTTTGTCTTTGCGTCACAGAGATAGCTTTTCTAGCATCCAATACATTAAAAGTATGAGATGCTAACAAGCAATAATCATAAGCAGGAAGAGGTAGATTTTTTTCTAGACATCTTTTACATTCATTGCCTGCGTTATTAAACTGCTCTTTTAGCATCTTCACATCTGCTACTTCAAAGTTGTATTTTGAAAACTCATACTCGCTTCTTTTATGAACATCCCCATAAGTTGTCACCCCATAAGCGTTTTCATTCCATACTAAATCAAAAACAGAATCTTTGTTTTGTAAGTACATGGCCAAACGCTCAACACCGTAAGTTATCTCAACCGAGACAGGGTGACAAGCAATACCGCCAACTTGCTGAAAGTATGTAAACTGGGTTACCTCCATACCATCAAGCCAAATCTCCCAACCAAGACCCCAAGCTCCAAGTGTCGGTGATTCCCAGTTATCTTCTATAAACCTTATATCATGCTTGCCCAAGTCCAACCCTAAAGATTCTAAACTTTTAAGATAAAGCTCTTGAATATTATCAGGGCTTGGCTTGATCAAAACCTGAAATTGATAATAAGCTCCAAGTCTGTTAGGATTTTCTCCATACCTTCCATCAGTAGGCCTTCTGCTTGGTGCAACATATGCCGTAGCCCAAGGCTCATCTCCTAAACTTCTCAAAAAAGTAGCATTATGAAAAGTACCGGCACCTGCTGGAAAATCATAGGGTTGCACGATAGTACAGCCCTCATTTTGCCAAAATGACTGCAATTTCAATAACATTTCACTAAAAGTCAACAATTTTTTATCCTTTATCTTATCATTTTTTATAATTTTCTACGGCCCTATTCCACATAAGTTTGTATTTTCTTCTTGTAAACTCTAATTCCAATTGAGTCTGTTTCAACTGCTCAGTCAGGGTTTCAACAACTTTTCTATCTTCATCATATAACTCTTGCATAGAAAAAAGCGCCTCTTTCAAAAATCTATTTTCACTCTTAAGAGCCTCTAGCGTTTCATCCTTTGCATCTAAAACTTTTTCATGTAGATTTAAAATAGTTCCTATGGTTTTTTCTATGAAATCTGCTCCGGCTAACTGATTTACTCCCGCATTTGTGACTATTTCACTCTTAGATAATGGCATGATGGAGTATGTCGCTCTATTTGCCTCTATAAATCTTTTACCATTTTCCTCTTTGACACTCAGCTTTCCTTTTCTTATCATGTCTTCAATCGTACCAATATCCAAGTGGATAAGTTTGCTAAATTCATCGATTTCAAGCCAAGTTTGCACAATAAATCCTTATATTAAAGACTCTATAGAGATAGAATCTGTTTCAACTTTTTTTGCTTTCAAAACTCTGTCTTCTTGCAATTTTACATTTAACTCTCTGTCCTCGAGCGCTAAGATTTGCATGGCAAGATAAGCACTATTTACCGCTCCAGCCTTTCCTATGGCTACAGTTGCCACAGGCATACCTCCTGGCATCTGCACGGTTGAGAGAAGAGCATCCATACCATTTAGGGCTGAAGCCGACATCGGCACACCAATAACCGGTTTGGTAGTCAAAGATGCTACTACTCCTGCCAGATGAGCCGCCATACCGGCAGCTGCAACAAAAACTTGCGCGCCTTTTTTTTCAGCCTCAGCTACATACTTATGAGTCCTATCCGGACTTCTATGGGCGGATGACACTATCACTTCATACATCACACTAAATTTCTCCAATATCTTTACGCACTCTTCCATCACCGGATAATCACTTTTACTTCCTATTATAATCGATACAAATTTCACATTTACTCCTATTTTACTGTCATCTTTACAAGGAAGTGAATTCCTTGTAAATTCACGCTCTACTAAAGCACAACCTACGGTCGTATGATTTTATTTTACTGTCATCTTTACAAGGAAGTGAATTCCTTGTAAATTCACGCTCTACTAAAGCTAGACCTTACGGTCAGAAACCTTTGTTTTACTGGATAAATTCACACGCTCTACTAAAGTTTTCTTCTTAAAAATGTAAAGGCCGGTAAAGCTTTTGGCAATATTATAGCATTTGCATTTCCACTATGAATAGAGCTATATATCTTGCCTTTTTCACTTTGTAGTTTTTTAAATTCTATATGCCATTTGCCCTCTTTTTTAAAAACTCTGCCAAATTCATTTTCTATCTCTTTTATATTTTCATCCGGCAAAACTAACTCATACACGGCACTTGGTTCCAATTTGTCTTTTGATAAACATCCTTTTCCATCTTCACTTACCATAGCACATACTTGATGCGTACCCTCGCTTATAGAGTCTTTTAGATTTTGGGTGTCATTTTTTTCAAATGGTCTCTTAACAAGATATCCATCATTAAATCCTCTATTTTTTGTACTATTTAACTCTGCTTCATATATTGAAGCATTAAACTTCTCTTTATAGTAGTCATCTATCGCTTTTTTATATGTCTTAGTCGTTATCCCGACATAATATGTACTTTTTGTTCTGCCTTCTATCTTTAAAGAGTCGATTATACCACTATCTAAAATAGTATCTACATGAGCACTTAGATTTAAATCTTTGGCATTCATTATGTGAGTGCCTTCTTCGCTCTGTTCTAACTTAAAAAGAGTCCCGCTATCTTCATTTTTCGCATACATAGTATACGGAAATCTACAATCATTTGCACAACTACCACGATTTGAAACTCTACCGCTTTGAAGAGAACTTATAAGGCATCTGCCGCTGTATGCAAAGCACATAGAGCCGTGAACAAAAACTTCAAGCTCAAGCTTGGGCAAATATTCCTTTATCTTTTTTAAATCCTTGAGACTCACTTCTCTTGCGGCTATAATCCTCTTAACACCCAAATCCCAATAAACCTCAGCATCAAGATAACTCAGCACATTTGCCTGAGTGGAGAGATGAATCGGTATTTCAGGAGCAATCTCTTTTATAAGCTTTATAACTCCCGGAGCTGCTACTATAAACGCGTCCGGATTCATAAGAGCTACTTTTTGCACATGTTTCTTCAGTAGCTCAATTTGAGAATTAAAAGGAAAGCCATTTACGGTAACATACAGTTTTTTGCCCTTAGAATGGGTATAGTTGATAGCCTCTTCAAAACTCTCATATGTAAACTCTTTTCCGCTTCTGAGTCTTAGAGAAAAATGACTCACGCCTGCATATATCGCATCTGCACCATAAGCAAGCGCTATCTTTAACTTCTCAAAATTTCCCGCCGGTGAAAGTAGTTCTACTCTACCCATCTATTTCTTTTTACCTAGACTCTCGATGATAGCCTCTATCTCGTCAGTGCTCACCAAATCTTCTGTATTGTCATCTCCATGAATATGAACAGCAGAGCCTACTCTTTTGTCGTCATCTATACTTCCCTCAAAAAGAAGGCTTATGTATTTTGAAAGAGCTCTCATCACATTTATAACTCTCTCGATTTTTTGCCTATGTATGTCTTGATACTGCATGATGTCCATCGCTGTCATGACCTCATCTTCTCCTGCTTGAGCATTTGATTTCATGGTTTCAATTTTTTCTTTTATCTCAATATTGTCTTCGAGAACAGATTTGAACTGGGCGATATTTGGAAATTTTTGTACCAATTTTTGAAAAAGAGTTATATTTGCATCAATTTTTACAAGAACTATATCCATATCAGCTTCCATATCCATCAAGACATTATTGACTTCGTCTAGCTTATCAAAAATTTGTGTGGCTTTTACCTCAGAATCTTTAGTCACATCATCTAGTTGGGTAACCATTTTATGATCATCTGTCGGTGGAGGCGGAGGCCAAGCCATATTTGCATCTGCTTTGTATTCGTGGATATCCTTTTGGTTGTCATCTCTATTTTCTATATCTTCACCATTTTTTACATCTTCTTTGATAACTTTCCCCAACTCTTTATCCTCACTCTCTTCGCTTTCGCTGGGTGCTGATTGTGTTTCCGTATCCAAATCATCCAAATCACCGGCCATCAATTCATCAAGCTCTTCTTGTGTCATAAACATCTCCTCTAAAATGAGTTTTATCAATATTATATAGAACTTTTCATATAATTTTACTTTAAAAGGAAAAATAATGACAATTGACCTGCATAATCACACTCATTTGTGCAATCACGCTACGGGAAGTATCGAGAGCTTCGCACAAAAAGCTATAGAAAAGAAAATTGATATCTTTGGTTTTAGTGACCATGCTCCTATGAATTTTGATCAAAAATACCGTATGAATTTTGAAGAGATGGAAAACTATGAAAAAGAAGTCCTACATGTAAAGAAAAAATATAAAGATAAGATAGAGATACTTTTAGGATATGAGGTTGATTTCTTGGATGGATATATCGATAATAGAGTTTTAGATGCAAATGTTGATTATTTGATTGGCTCAGTTCACTTTTTAAACAAATGGAGTTTTGATAATCCGGAATTTATAGCAGTTTATCAAAGCAAAGATATAGATGATGTATGGGAAGACTATTTTGCTGCAATTAAAAAGATGGCAAAGAGCAATCTTTTTGAAATAGTAGGGCACATTGATTTGGTAAAAATTTTTAAATTTTTACCAAAAAAAGATATAAAACTCATAGCAAAAGAGGCTCTAAAAGAGATAAAAAAAGCCGGTATGATAGTTGAAATAAATAGTGCAGGCTATAGAAAACCTATCTTAGAACCATATCCATCTCCAGATATAATGGAGCTTTTAGTGGAGTTTGACATACCCATAACATTTAGTTCAGATGCACACAAAACAGAGGAAATAGGATATAGACTTGAAGACGATATGCAATATGCAAAATCATACGGGTATAAAAAATGTGCTGTTTTTAGGAATAAAGAGTTAGAGATGATTAATTTTTAAGCACAAAATAAAGTGTAATATATAGATAATTTAGATAAAATAAACTAAAATAAAATTTACAAGGAGTGCACATGGGCAAGTTTGTCAATAGTGTGGAAGAGTTTTTTGAGTACTGCAAAGAAAATGAAGTAGAATTTGTTGATTTCCGTTTTACAGATTTAAAAGGTACTTGGCACCATCTATCATATACCACAGGTGCGATTGATGAAGATTCATTTAAAAATGGTATTCCGTTTGACGGCTCAAGCGTAGATGCATGGCAGCCAATTAACGAATCGGATATGATTCTTATGCCTGAAGCCGAGTCAGCTTTTTTAGATCCTTTTACAGCCGATCCGACTATCATAGTCTTTTGTGATGTATATGATATATATAAAAACGAACTGTATGAAAAATGCCCAAGAAGCATAGCCAAAAAAGCGGTAAAATATCTAAGCGAAACTGGTATAGGTGATGTAGCCTATTTTGGACCTGAAAATGAATTTTTTATCTTTGATGATGTAAAAATCAGAGATGAGATTAACTGCTCTTCTTATGAAGTTGATTCTGAAGAGGGTGAGTGGAGTGACAATAAGTCATATCCGGATGGTTTTAATAGCGGCCACAGGCCAAGAACAAAGGGTGGTTATTTTCCTTGTCAACCTACCGACTCTATGGTAGATTTGAGAGCTGAGATGGTGCAGGTTCTTGAGCAAGTTGGTTTAGAAACATTTGTGGTCCACCACGAAGTTGCTCAAGCCCAAGGTGAGATAGGTGTAAAATTTGCTTCACTAGTAGAAGCTGCTGATAATGTACAAATATATAAGTATGTTGTCAAAATGGTAGCCCACCTAAATGGCAAAACTGCTACATTTATGCCAAAACCACTATATGGCGACAATGGAAATGGTATGCATGTACACCAATCAATCTGGAAAAATGGAAAAAATATATTTTACAAAGCCGGAGAGTATGCAAATCTAAGTGATGCGGCTAGACACTATATAGGCGGTGTTTTAAAACACGCACAAAGTGTGGCGGCATTTACTAATGCGAGCACTAATTCATTTAAAAGATTGATTCCCGGATTTGAAGCCCCTTCAATTCTAACTTACTCTTCACAAAACAGAAGTGCAAGTTGTCGTATCCCTTATGGCTCAAATGAAAAATCTGTTCGTGCAGAGATGAGATTTCCTGACTCAACTGCTTGCCCATATCTTGCTTTTACAGCACTATTGCTAGCTGGAATTGATGGCATTAAAAATCAAACAGAACCTGTCGGACCGATGAATGAGGATCTGTTTGAATTGAGTCTTGATGAGATTAGAGAAAAAGGAATAGCTCAGATGCCTCATACTCTAAGAGAAGCGCTAGAAGCTCTTTTGAAAGATCAAGATTATTTAGAGCCTGTTATGACAGACAATTTAATCCACACATATAAGCACTATAAATTTGAAACACAAGTTTGGCCAGACGAAGGAAGACCAACAGCGTTTGAATTTAAATCAACTTACTCTTGCTAAATATACTAAAGTAGAGGATATTTCCTCTACTTTAGGACTCTTTGGATATTCAATGGAAAATTTAATAGAAAATTGACGATAAAATCACCATTTTTATCATTAAAATCGACAGTTTTTACAATATAAAATAATAGAGTTAATTTATAAGTTTTATATCTTTTTTATATGATAAAATATAGTTACAAAATGACACACTTTAAACAAAAATCTATTTTTTTTACCCATAATATACCGCTTTGTGGTAAATTTTCGATAATATTTATCTGAAGTTTACAAAGGATACTTTTTGTTGAGCCTATATATTCACAATGAACTTTAAAAAAGTTTTTATACTAAGCTAAAAGTAACCACAAAAATGGAGATAAATCATGGAAAGCGAGAACAGCCTTTTAGTAGATGTCCTTATTGTCGGAGCTGGACCTTCTGGCTTGAGCACTGCTATACACCTTGCGGATAAATTAAACAAAGACAGTATAAAAAAGCGGATAATGCTAGTAGATAAAGCAAGTGAGATTGGAGCACACACACTCTCTGGCACATTAGTCAAAGAACAAGCTCTAAAAGAGTTACTAAGCAGTGAAGAGTTTGAAAATCTTCCGGCAGAATGCAAAGTAACTAGAGACGATACGGTAAAATTATCACAAAAAGAGTACAAAACCCTACCATTTCATCCGCCCTACATGAATAATATAGGAAACAAAATAGTATCATTATCTGAAGTTTGCAAATATCTAGCAGATATAGCTACAAAAAAAGGGGTAGAGATATATCCTGGTTTTTCTATATCCGATTTACTATACAAAGACGATAAAATTATTGGTGTAAAATGTTCAGACACAGGTTTAAGTAAAGATGGTAAAAAAGAGAAAAATTTTCAAGAAGGCACAAAAGTTTTTGCAAAACTAACAATATTGGCTGAAGGCAGCAGAGGCTCTTTGGCGAAAAAAGTAAAAAACAGATTTGCTCTTAGAGCAAATTCAAATCCACAACTATACTCCATAGGTATCAAAGAGATTTGGGATATAAAAAATGAAAATATCAAAGAAGGTGAAGTATTTCACACCTTTGGTTATCCTCTCGAAGGCGATGAATTTGGCGGAGGCTTTATATATGGCCTTGGAAACAACAGAGTTGAACTTGGTTTTGCTATAGGATTAGACTACAAAGACCCTACGCTTGACCCACATGCTCTTATGCAAATTTGGAAACAACACCCATTTTTAAGAAAGATTTTGGAAGATGGAAAACTACTAGAGTATGGAGCAAAAACTATACCGGAGGGTGGATGGAATTGTATATCTAAATTATACACTGACAATCTTCTCATTGTAGGTGATAGCGCTGGATTTGTAGCTATGCCGGCACTTAAGGGCGTACATCTCTCAGTCACATCAGGAATGTGCGCGGCACAAACGGCTTATGAAGCATTAAAAGTTGATGATTTTAGTGAAGCTAGCCTCTCAAACTATAAAAAACATATAGACGAAAGCCGAATCAAAAAAGAACTTTATCCTGTTAGAAATTTTAGAGCGGTTATGAGTGAAGGTCTTTTTATAGGTGGTTTTAAATTTGGTATACAGCTGATAACAAATGGTTTTTGTCTACTTACTCCTCATCTTCAAAAAGATAGCCTTAGCACTAAAAAAATCAAAGACTTCAGTGGTAAATTTTTTAAAGAAAGATTTAAAGGTAAATTAGAGTTTGATAAAAAACTGACTTTTGATAAAGACAGTAGTGTCTTTTATTCCGGTACGCACCACGATGAAGAGCAACCTTGTCATTTGGTTGTAAAGGATATGGATGAGTTCAAAAGAATCAATATAAACGAGTACGGTATGCCTTGTCAGCACTTTTGCCCGGCAGCAGTTTATGAAGAGCATATAGACAAAAACGGTGAACACTCTTTAAAAATACATCCTGAAAACTGTATCCATTGCAAGACTTGCGATATAAAGACGCCAAATGACGCAATAACTTGGAACCCACCTTACGGCGGTGATGGTCCACAATACCAAAATATGTAAAACTTGGGGGAGTTAAGAGATGACAACGATAATTAGTTTAATGAAACAAGTTCCACTTCCATCACAAATGAGAATGGGAGAGGATGGATTGATGGACAGAACAAAAGCAAAATCAATCATAAATATAGACTGTTCTTTTGCGCTAGAAGCAGGATTGCAGTTAAAGTCTATGTTGGGCTCCGCAAGATTAATAGTCTGTTCTATGGGTCCACCATCATTTGAGCAATCTCTCAAAAAAGCCATATCTATGGGTTATGATGAAGCATATCTGCTTTCAGATAGAAAACTAGGTGGTTCCGATACTTTTGCAACCGGGCTTGCTATATCCACCATGTTAAAGCATTTAGGATTTGGCAAAGGTGCAAATGAGGATTTTATCATAGTTGCAGGCCGTCAGACAAGTGACGGAGATACAGCACATGTACCATCTCAAGTCGCTCAAAATCTTGGTATTCCACAAGCTACATTCATAGAAAATGTTGAATTTAAAGATGAGCATGTAATCGCAAGAAGGATTATAGAGGGCGGATATCAGATTCTCAAACTTCCAAAACCTTGCACACTATCCTTGACGCCAACCGGTATACCTCCGAGAAGACCTAGCCTACTTGGAGCAGTAAAAGCAAGAGATGCAAAGATAACTGTTCTGAGTGTGAGTGACATAAATTTAAGTGATGAAAAGATTGGACTCAGCGGCTCTCCTACTATAGTAGCAAAAGTTGTAAATATCAAAAGTGAAAGAGCTCCTGTAATTATGAGTAAAGGAGAAGATGTATCGGCGTTGGTTGACAATCTGATAGAAAATATAAAATCCGGCAAAAATACTCTTGAAAAAAAAGAAAAAAAAGAGGTGAAGAAAAAAAGCATACCTGAAGGATATGAAAGAGTTGATTTTAGGGACGGTGCTAGTGGAATCCTTACTTGGGCTGAGCTTGCAAACGGCAAGATAACCAGACCATCTCTAGAGCTTTTGACTCCTGCTAAAAATCTCGCAAACTCTCTAAAGGAGGGAACAAAAGTTAGAACAGTTCTTATAGGTCACAATGTAAAAGATTTAGCAAATGAGCTGATTTTTCATGGAAGTGATGAAGTTATAATTATAGATGATGAAAGACTCGAAGAGTATAGAATCCTACCTTTTTCATCAATATTTGCACAAGTTATAAAAAAATACAATCCTGAAATCAGCTTGTTTGCAGCCACAACCGCAGGACGAGAACTAGCTCCGAGAACTGCTGTAAAAACTCAAAGTGGTGTTACTGCCGATTGTACAGGACTAGAAATAGGCGAGCATATAGACAGGAAAAATAAAAAAGTTTTTGCTCCAATACTCGAATCAAGAAGACCAACCTACGGAGAGTCTAAACTCGCTACAATTCTAGGTTTTCACTGTCCACAAATCTCAACAGCAAGAGCTGGAACCTTTGAAGTACCAAAAAGAGATGAAAATTTAAAAGGTAAAATTTCTACATTTAAGCCAAAATTAGATGAAGAAGACTTCGTAACAAAAATCATAAAAACAGTTAGAGGAGATGGTGGCTTGGCAAATCTTTTTGAAGCAGATGTTATCATATCAGGAGGAAGAGGAACAATATGTGACGATATGAATCTCATAAAAGAGTTGGCAAGAGAACTAAAAAAACAAGGAGTCAATGCCGAATATGCATCTAGCAGACCTATGGTAGATATAGGCATAAGCGAATACGCAAGGCAAGTTGGCCAAACCGGAAAAACCGTCAGACCTAAAATATATGTAGCTGTTGGTATATCAGGAGCTATCCAACACCTTGCAGGAATGAAAGAATCAGAGACGATTATCGCTATAAACATCCACCCAAATGAAAGTATTTTTTCAAGTGCTGATTTTGGACTTGTAGGGGATTACAGTGATATAGTGCCCGAATTAATCAGCAGGGTTAAAGAGGGCTTTACATTTGGGGTAAAAAAAGGGGAATAGAAATGTACAAGGTATTAAGCAAAAAATATCTCTCACCTACTATAATATCTATGGATTTAGAAGCACCATTGGTCGCAGTAAAAGCACAACCAGGACAGTTCTTAATCGTAAAACTAGACGAATACGCAGAGAGAATTCCTCTGACTATTTGTGACTACGATAGAGATATCGGAAGTGTAAATATAATCTTCCAAGTAGTCGGCGAGAGCACAAGAGATATGGAAAAAGCTGAAGTAGGAGATTACTTTGAAGATGTAGTTGGTCCTCTTGGTCAGCAATGTGAATTTTTAAATGAAGACTTGGAAGATCTTAAAAATGAACATTTTGTATTTATAGCAGGTGGCGTCGGTGCAGCTCCTATAAACCCTCAAGTCAAATGGTTTTGGAAACACGGCCTAAAGATGGATATTATTTTAGGAGCCCGTTCAAAAGGATTACTGATACTAGAAGAGGAGTTTAAAAAATATACTCCAAATGTCCATATATGTACGGATGACGGCTCATACGGCGTACATGGAAATGTTACTGATGTCTTAAAAAAACTTGTCCTAAGCGACAAGAAAGAGTTTACACAAGCTGTTGCCATTGGACCTATGATCATGATGAAATATGCAACAATTATGACAAAAAAACTTGATATTCCTACTATTGTAAGCCTTAACCCTCTTATGGTAGATGGAACAGGAATGTGTGGTGCATGCCGTGTTGAAATAGATGGAAAAGTCAAATTTGCCTGTGTGGATGGACCAGAATTTGATGCTTTTAAGGTAAATTTTGACGAGGCTCAAAGTCGCCTTAGAATGCGCCAAGAAAATACACTTGTAGATGAACACGAAAACGATGAATGTCCAATAGAACATGAAGAAGTTCACGATGCTAAAAAACGAGCACTCCCCTATACGAGAGAAGCGGAACATAGAGCACACAACTTTGATGAAGTAAATCTTGGATATACCTTTAAAGAGGTTGTCGAAGAAGCAAACCGATGTTTTTTGTGCAAAAAACCAAAATGTGTCAGCTCTTGTCCTGTTGGTATAGATATACCCTCTTTTATAAAAAAACTAAAAGAAGAAGATATCGAGGGAGCTGCTAGTATATTGTTGTCACATACAAAACTAGCTTCAATCTGTGGTCGGGTCTGCCCGCAAGAAAAGCAATGTGAGGGAAGCTGTATCTCTGGTAAAAAAGGAGAGCCACTTGCTATCGGACTTTTAGAGAGATTTGTAGGTGACTGGTCGCTTCAACACATGGAGACAAAAGTACCAAAGAAAAATGGTAAAAAAGTCGCCATAGTTGGCAGCGGACCTTCCGGACTTGCAGCATCTGCACAACTATCCGAATTTGGCTATGAGGTTGATGTTTTTGAATCATTGCATAAATTAGGTGGTGTTTTAGCATATGGAATTCCGGCTTTTAGACTACCAAAAGAGATAGTAAATGCAGAGATAGATAGAATCAAAAAACTTGGTGTCAGATTTCATACAAATGTAGTAATCGGTAAGACCATAACCATTGATGAACTTTTTGATGAGGGCTTTGAGGCTGTTTTCATAGGAAGTGGTGCAGGATTTCCTAACTTCCTAGGAATCAAGGGAGAAAATGCGATGGGCGTCCTCTCTGCAAATGAGTTTTTAACAAGAGTAAATCTTATGGGCGGCAACAAAAAGGATTATCATACTCCAACTACAATAGGCAAGAAAGTTGCCGTCATAGGTGCAGGAAATGTCTCTATGGACTCAGCAAGAGTTGCGAAAAGGCTTGGAGCAGAAACAAATATTATCTATAGAAGAAGTTTTGAGGACATACCTGCTCGTGCCGAAGAGACAGCGCATGCAAAAGAGGAAGGTGTAGGCTTTCATCTTTTAACAAATCCTGTAGAAATTTTAGAAGATGACAAAGGTAGAGTCAGAGGGCTCAAATGTGTCAAAATGGAGCTAGGAGAGCCTGATGAAAGTGGCAGAAGAAGACCGATAGAGATAAAAGGCTCAGAATTTGTCTTAGAAGCCGATACTGTTATTATCTCAATAGGCACCAAACCAAATGATTTAGTAACATCAACAACAGAGGGTATGGCAATCACACCAAAAGGCACAATCATCATAGAAGAAGACAAGTCAACAGCAACAACAAGAGACGGAGTCTTTGCAGGAGGAGACATAGTAACCGGAGCTGCTACAGTCATACAGGCTATGGGAGCTGGCAAACAAGCGGCAAAAGAGATAGACGAGTATATAAAAAACAAAGAATCAAAAAATTCAATAGTACACACATAACCCCCCCCTATGAAAAAGTTGGAGATCAAGTGGAACTCCAACTTTTTCCATTAAAAACTCACTAATTATATAGTGCATAAAGTTAATTAAAAACTGACATTACGAACTTTTTTCTCGAAAAGTCCTACTTTTCGCAAGTTTCAAGGGGGTTGTAGAGACTTTAGTCCCTGCAACTTTTAAGAGCTTTGCTCATTGTAGTGCGAAAGGTTAGTTAAAAAATTAATCCTCCATTTGCGCCACTGTTTTGAGGAGTGTCTACTTTAGGCAACGGTGATATATCGGTAAAGTAATATCTTCTGTTTCCAACTGTTTTATACTTTACACCCTTGGGAATATAAAATTTTCTTTTTGTTTGTGGATATAAGAGTATATAGTTTTTTACAAAATTAGCAAAAGACGGAGCGGCACTTCTACCACCTGTCTCTCTTTTTCTCATTGGTGAATTGTCATCATTTCCAAACCAAGTGATTACTTCTATATCAGGAGTAAAGCCACAAAACCAAGCATCTACATATTTGTTGGTAGTGCCTGTTTTTCCTGCAACTTGAACATTTTTGACCTTGGCTTTTCGCCCTGTACCTCTTTTGACAACCTGCTTTAAAATATCAATCATCAAATATGCTTGCGAGGGCGTTGTTATCTCTTTTTTTTGGACACCAAAACTTTGGGTATCCCCAAATTTATTTACTATTTTTGTTATCAATCTTGGTTTTACTCTCTGTCCATAATTTGAAAATGTAGTATAAAATCCTGCAAAATCATAAGGCGAGATTCCAAAACTTCCCAAAGCCATTGAAAGATCATAAGGCAATTTTTTAAAACCTTCTCTACTTAAATCTTTATATACACTATCCATACCCAAAGCGTTCAAGAGATTTATGGTTGCTAGGTTTCTTGAATGAACTAAGGCATTTTCAAGAGTAATCATACCCTCAAAATTTTCTTCATAATTCCTAGGTTTCCACTCTTTGTCATTTTTCTTATCAACAAAAACTCTGGAAATATCCGGTATCTTTGTTTGTCCATTGTAACCAACATTTAGAGCGTGAAGGTATATAAAAGGCTTAAAACTACTTCCCGGTTGCCTTCTGCTTTGTGTAGCACGGTTAAAATGACTCTTTTGATAGTTTATCCCACCAACCATAGCCAAAACATCTCCCGTTTTGTTATCAAGCACCACCATGGCTCCATTTAGTTCAGAGTTATTACCATCTTTATTTCTTTTGACAATCGCATTATAACCAAGCATTAAGGATTTTCTCGCCAATTGTTGTAATTTCAAATCTATACCGAGGTAAATTTTATATCCTCCTGTCTTAAGGTCACTAAGTTTGGGGCTCAACCTCTTAATAACTTCATCAACAACATAAGGAGCCTTATTTTTTGTCAGAGTCTCATCATAGATTATCGGGTGCTCTTGTATTGCTTTTTTATATTGGTGTTTATTTATCCAGCCTAAAGAATACATCCTGTGCAACACTCTGTTTGCTCTGCTAAGAGATAGATCCAAATGTTTTGTCGGATCATAAGCACTAGGAGCTCTTGGGAGTCCAACCAATATAGCTATCTCTTTAAGACTCAAAGCATCTAAGTTTTTATTAAAATATCCAAGAGCTGCTGTCTTGACACCATAATAACCATGACCAAAATATACCTGATTGAAGTATCTCTCAAGTATCTGCTCTTTTGATAATTCACTCTCTACTTTATATGCTAAAATTGCTTCATCCAATTTTCTTTTGATGGTTTTTTTTCTTGAAAGCACGGTATTTTTGATTAATTGTTGGGTTAAGGTGCTTGCACCTTCAACTAATTTCATGGCTCTTATATCTTTAACAAGCGCTCTAAATATAGCTTCAAAATTGATACCGCCATGCTCAAAAAAAGATGTATCTTCTATCGCTACCAATGCCTCAATTAAACGAGGTGGAAGATCATCATATTTGACATATATTCTATCTTCCTTATCGAAGACATTTGCTATCAATTCACCATTTCTATCAAAGATTTGTGTTGTCAGCCTAGGTTTATAATCTATAATTTTATAGGCATCAAACCTAATATTCGCGTATAGATAAAAAAATTCACCAACTACCAAAATAGCTACTATAAAAATGGATGAAATAAAATATTTCACTTATAAATCTCCTCTATTTTCTAAATGCTCTTTTTTCGAACCCTGATAATATCAATTCTCTTGTATAGCTGTTTTTAGGGTTGTTCAAAACTTCTTTCATATCACCATCTTCCAAGATTCTTCCTTCTTTTAAAATCCCTACTCTTTGACATAAATTCTCCACCGTAGATATATCATGAGTTACAAACAGCATATCAAAATTATCTAATTTTTGCAATTCTTTAATCAACTTCAAAATACCATTTTTACTCTCTTTATCTAGGGCTGTAGTCGGCTCATCAAGAAGAAGAAGCTTTGGTCTTACACAAAGTGCCATAGCTATAATCACCCTTTGAAGTTGCCCTCCACTAAGTTCAGATGGAAATCTATATATCAGATCTTTATCTAGCCCCACTAACTCCATATATCTAATTATTTCTTCCTCTTGTATAAAAAACTGTTTTTTTATTTTTGTTAAAGGAGAGAGCGCAGTAAAGGGATTCTGAGGTACTATAGATACTGTTTTTCCTCTTTGGAGCTTATAATCACAATCAATCTGCAAAGAGAACTTAAGATTATCTGGTAACATGCCTAAAAAAGCCTTCAGTGTTAAGCTTTTTCCACTACCGCTTTGTCCTATGATAGCATAAGATTTTTGATTTTCAAAGGATACATTTAAAAGTACTTTATCTATACTTTCGACAATCAAGCTTCTACATGTAAGACTCATTTCACGCTCTCTTTTAAGTACTCACATAATCTCTCGAACTCTTGAATATCTATATTTACCCTCGGAATTATCCTTAAAATCGGCTCTTTTACAGTCGGTGGTCGAATAGCTCCAACACTAAAGCCCTGCCCTGCCAACTCCACTTTATATTTTAGAGCATCTTGCGAAGTTCTTACACTGTATGGGCAAATCAAACCATCGATTTTTACTTTAAAATAGCGCATATAAATCTTTTTTCTTTTAGTTATCTCCCCAAAGAACATATCCCTTTTTTCTTGCACATAAAGCAATCCAATCCTAGCCAATTCAACATCAAAAAGAGATGGAGCGGTAGCGTATATTAGAGATTTTGCTCTGTTTTGAAGATATTCTTTTATATGATTGCTACATAGTATATATGCACCATAACTCCCTAATGCCTTTCCTAAAGTCCCCATTTTTATATGATACTCCGTAGGCTCTATATCAAATAAATCAAAAACACCGAGTAGATTTTTTCCAACCACCCCCACACTATGTGCCTCATCCACTATAAGCAAAAATTTATATTTCTCACATAAGTCAAATATCTCTTTTTTAAGTAAATCTCCCCCCATGGAATAGATACCCTCAACCGCAACAATCACTCTTTTGAAATTATTTTTTTTAAGTATATCTTCCAAATTTTCCATATCATTATGCTTAAAACAGAGAACTTTTGAATTTAAAAGCTTTGATCCTAAAACCCCACTTGCATGGTACTCTTCATCTAAAATAAGCAAATCTTTTTTTCTCGGAAGAGCCTCTATAAGTGCAAGATTTGCCAAAAATCCACTACCTGCAACAATGGCACTAGAGAAACCGTTCAACTCACAAAGATAATCTTCAAAATTTTTATGGATCTCGTGGTATCCGTTTACCATCAAGGAAGCTTGTGGAGCATGTATTTTGTATCTTTGCAAACTTTCGCAGGTACTCTTTAGCAGGGGTTTAACTTCAGCTAGCCCAAGATAATCATTTGATGCAAAATCAATCAAATTTGAATCTTTTAAACTTCTATCTCTAAAAAGATTTGATTTTTTTATCGCTTTTAATTCATTTGAATACATCATCTAACTCAATAAAGGGCATAAGCCTCTCTATACTCAGCCCCATAGCCGTACTTTGTAAACCTATGACTTCTTTTATATATTTTTTACAAAAGCCCTCAACCATGCAGGCACCTGCCTTTCCCTTCCACTCATCACCATCCAAATAAGCTTCCAATTTATCCATATCAAAAGGTTTAAATAGGTATTTTGTAGTACTTAGGTCTATAAACTCCATCTTTTTTGACTTGTAAATCATACAAGTTAAGATAGAGACACTGTTCCCACTTTGTCTAAGTAAAATCTCTTTTGCATCTTCTTTGTCTTTTGCCTTTCTTAAAATCAAATCATCTGCACAAACTACCGTATCTGCGCACAAAACAGGAAAGTCTAGATTATGTTTTGACAAATATGCTCCAATCTTTCCTTTTGTAGCGTGATAAACAAAATCTTTTGGATTACTATATCCCAAAGAATCCTCGTCAAAATCAATACTTACTTGAGAAAACCCTATAGCATGTCTCTTTAGTATTTTTGCACGGGTTGGTGATTTGGAAGCTAGGATTAATCTCATCTACATATCTTTTATTATTATACCAAAGTATACTGCTATCAGCGAGACAATAAGATTTAAAGGAATTAAATATTTTACAATAAGTATTATATTTTCCTGCGCAACTAGAAAATCTTTTTGTTTATATGCTTTTTTAGCGTTTAAATATTTCTTGTACATATAAAGAAAATTAAATGAGAGAAATATCCATAATGCCTCTTTTATATGTATCATTATAAATACCGTAGGATTTCCATATTCAAATCCCATACCAATATTCATAAAAAAAGATGCTGAAAGTATAATGAGCATTATAAGAATCAAAAAGACATTAAACCTTTTTAGTATTTTGAGGCAATTTCCACACCTAAACTCCACGCCCTCCAGCTTTTTAGCAACAGGTCTAACTATGAATATAAGAGCAAACATACTTCCTATCAAAATAGATGCACTTAAAATATGCAAAAATATAATCAGAGTTTTATAACTCTCAAATATATCGGTTGTCAAACCATACATAAGATACTTTCAAATATGGGCACTTCTGAAAACCTGATACTCATAATTATAAAATAGCCTTTGCATACTCTAAAGCTACCTTTTTTGCCTCTTCTATCATCTGTGGCTTCTTACCTCCTGCTTGGGCAAAGTCATCTCGACCTCCACCACCTCCACCAACCACAGGAGCAACTTTTTTGATCCATGCACCGGCTTTTATAGGGGCATTTTTAACACCGCTCGCTATAAGCACTTTATCCCCTTTTTTCTGAAAAAGCAAAACCGCAACACTCTGTTTCTGATTTTTCAAATCATCAATGCTCTTTTTTATATCTCCTGCTTTAAGCTCATCAATTATAAGTTCAACTCCATTTATATTATTTGACTCTACAGTTTTTCCGGTATTTGCACTGAACGCTTCTACCTCGGATTTCAACTCAGCTATCTCTTTCTTAAATCTCCCTATTCCTGCAAAGACATCTTTGTGTTTTACTTCTTCTTTTACTTTTCTTAGCATATCTCTAAAGTTTAGCGCATAATTGTATGCACTTTTGCCACACACTGCTTCTATTCTTCTTACACCCGCACTCACACCACTCTCTTTGGTGATAAAAAAGCTTCCTATATTTGCACTATTTTTCACATGTGTTCCACCACAAAGCTCAACACTTACATCGCCAAAAGAGACAACTCTCACTTCATCTCCGTACTTTTCACCAAACAAAGCCATAGCGCCACTCTTTTTGGCATCATCTACATTCATCACCTTTGTCTCTTTTTCGATACCTCTAAAAATCACACTATTTACAAAACTTTCCACTCTTTGCAACTCTTCTAAACTCATAGCTTTTGGATGTGAAAAATCAAATCTCAATCTGTTTTCTTCTACAAGTGAACCGGCCTGTGCTATATGATCACCCAAAACTTTTTTTAGTGCACTTTGCAAGATATGAGTTGCAGAATGATGTTTTTCTATCTCTTTTCTATTTTGAGCCACTTCTACTTGCAAGGTATCGCCAATTTTTACAACACAAGAAAGCTCTACATGTGAGAGATTTAAATCAAAAAACTTTTTGGTATCCGTTACTTTACCACACTCTTTTATCTCTCCAATATCTCCACATTGACCACCACTTTGAGCATAAAATGGAGTTTTATCTAGCATAATCCAACCACTTTTATCTAAACTTTTGACTTCTTTAAAATCATCATCCAAAAGTGCCAAAATCTTTGAGTTTGCTGTTGTTGCTTCATACCCTATAAACTCATTTAATCCAAACTTTTCAAGCAAAGGTTTAAAATCACCATGAGCCACACTGTCACCACTGCCTTTCCATGAGGCTTTGGCTCTTTGCCTCTGCTCTCTCATCAAATCATCAAATTTTTCTACATCAACGCTTAAATTTCTTTCTCTTAGCATATCTCCTGTCAAATCAAGTGGAAACCCATAGGTATCATATAGTTTAAAAGCCACAACTCCACTAAAAATCTCTTCTGTATTTTGCAACTCCTTTTCAAAAAGCTCAAGTCCAAGAGATATAGTAGATAAAAATCTTTCCTCTTCTAACTTTATTTGCTCGCTTAAAATATCTTTTTTATCAAGCAAATAGGGATACTGCTTTCCCATTAAACCACATAAAGTATCTAGTAGTTTATACATAAACGGCTCTTTTATACCAAGCAGATAACCATGTCTTACTGCTCTTCTTAGTATCCTTCTTAAAACATACCCTCTACCTTCTTTATCGAAGTTTACTCCTTGGGCAAGCAAAAAGGAAACCGAGCGTATGTGGTCGGCTATAACCCTATAGCTAGCACCGCTCTCGTAACTATATGACTTCTGACATATCTCTTCAACTTTGCGAATCAAAGGCATAAACATGCTAGAATCATAGTTGCTATAAACACCCTCTTTTACAGCAATTACTCTTTCTAAACCCATGCCTGTATCGATAGATGGTTTTGGGAGCGGCGTAAATTTACCATCCTTGTCTCTTTCGTACTGCATAAAAACTAAGTTCCAAATCTCCAAGAATCTATCTCCATCACCGCCAAGATAGTCCTCTTTTGTGTTAAAATGTTCACTGCCCTGGTCATAAAAAATCTCACTACAAGGTCCGCAAGGTCCGGTATCTCCCATCTGCCAAAAATTGTCTTTATCTCCAAATCTTTCAATTCTATCTTTTTGAACATATTTTTGCCAGATAAGTTCAGCTTCATCATCATTATCATGTACTGTTACCCAAAGTCTCTCTTTTGGAAGTTTTAAAACTTTAGTGATAAACTCCCATGCATATTTGATAGCATCCTCTTTAAAATAGTCTCCAAAAGAAAAATTTCCCAACATTTCAAAAAAGGTATGATGTCTTGCGGTATAACCAACATTGTCCAAGTCATTGTGTTTTCCACCTGCTCTTATGCAAGTCTGTGCACTTGTGGCTCTTGGAGGATTTGGTCTTGGAATCTCTCCTGTAAATATAGATTTAAACGGAACCATTCCTGCATTGACAAAAAGAAGTGTTGCATCTTCGGGAACCAAAGGCGCACTCTGCGTTAAAGTATGCCCTTTGTCTTCAAAAAACTTTAAATATTGAGCTCTTATATCCATAAAATTCATCCTAAATATTAATAATAGATATTATTTTACCCAAAAGGCTTTTAAAGTAGTATAAGTTTCTTAGTATTTACCCTCCGTTGACCTTCACATTTTATACTTTCATCAACATATTTTGAGTAAAATACAAAATTATAAACTATAAGGCAAATTAATGAAATTACCATTTATAGATCTCAAAGCTCAATATGAACTATACAAAGACGAGATCAACAAGGAAATCTTAGGTGTATTAAACTCAACACAATTTATACTCGGTCCCCAAGTCAAAAAATTAGAAGAAAATCTCGCAGATTTTACCGGCTCAAAGCATGTTATAGCTTGCTCATCCGGCACAGATGCTCTTCTTCTGGCTCTTATGGCACTAAATATAAAAGCCGGAGATGAAGTAATCACAACTCCTTTCACATTTATCTCTACCGCTGAAGTCATAGCGCTTGTGGGAGCAACTACAGTATTTGTAGATATAGATGAAAAGACATACAATCTAAATCCAAATCTTTTAAAAGAGAAAATTACTTCAAAGACAAAAGCTATCATACCAGTCTCTTTATATGGGCAACCGGCTGATATGGACGAGATAAACAACATAGCAAAACAACATAATATTGCGGTGGTAGAAGATGGCTGTCAAAGTTTTGGAGCAACCTACAAAAATAAAAAATCATGCAATCTAAGCGATATAGGTTGTAGCAGTTTTTTTCCTTCAAAACCCCTTGGATGTTATGGTGATGGTGGAGCAGTTTTCACAAATGACGATATCCTTGCAAAAAAAATCAGAACTCTTAGCAACCATGGGCAAGAGGAGCGATACAAACATAAATACATAGGCATCAATGGCAGACTAGATGCTCTACAAGCTGCAATATTAAATGTGAAAATAAAACACTTCAAAGACGAGGTAGCAAAAAGAGAAGAGATAGGTAAAAGATACAACGACCTCTTAAGAGACAGCAAGGTAACACCACCTTCCATCAAAACAGACAGAACAAGTGTATTTGCGCAATATTCAATACGATATAAAAAAAGAGATGATTTAGCTTCACAATTAAACCACGCTGGAATTCCCACTGCTGTTCATTACCCTATATCCCTACATCAGCAAGAAGCATTTGCATACTTAGGATACAAAGATGGTGATTTTCCTATAAGCGAAAAAATTTCAAATGAAATTATGAGCCTGCCAATGAGTCCATTTTTAACAAAAGAACAGCAGGATTTAGTTATAAACAGCATAAAAAGGATAACAGAATGAAAAATATAGCACTCATAGGCCTAGGCTCCATGGGCAGAAATCATCATAGAATTATAAACAGTATCAGTGGATTTAAACTGGTTGCAATCTGTGATGTTGTAAAAAACGATGATTACAAGGAGCCGTTTTATTCTAGTGTTGATGATATGTTACAAAGTGAAGATATTGATGCTTGCGTGATAGTAGTCCCAACCTTTTTGCACAAAGAAGTAGCCATAAAGTGTCTTGAAAAAGGCAAAGATATATTTATAGAAAAGCCTGTCGCTTCTACTACTGAAGAGGCAGACGATATACTAAGAGTTGCAAACAAAATGGGTGCAAAAGTTGCCGTAGGCTACATAGAGAGATTCAATCCTGTAGTATCCGCTTTAAAAGAAGAGATAAAAGATCAAGAAATCTACAGCATAGGCATCACTAGAGTTGGTCCCTTCCCTCCTAGAATTGCAGATGTAGGAATTTTAACAGATTTGTCGGTGCATGATATCGATTTAATCCGTTTCATCTCCCAAAGAGAGATTGTCAAAACAAATATATACCGTTCGAGAAAAATACACAACCACCACGAAGACAATGCTATACTCTCATTTAAACTTGAACACGATATAGTCGCGAGTGTTACTACGAATTGGCTAACACCTTTTAGAAAAAGAACTATAGAAGTGGCAACAAAAGAGTCATATTTTGAGGCAGACTTGATGGCACAAGACCTTACGGAGTATTCAGAATATCAAAAAAATAACTCCTATGTTATAAGAAAATGCATGGTCAAAAAAGAGGAACCTCTCCTTAGAGAACAACTTGCATTTCTAAATTTCTTAGAGACTGGAGATAGAGGTGGGTTAAGCACTATCGAGGACAGTATAATAACGCTGGATATTTCAGCTAAAAAAAGGATTATAGACTAAGGATTTGGGGTCAAATACCCCTCTTCCACCAATGTCTCTACAATTTGCCTAAATACCGGTACAGCAGTTTGTGATGCATAATAAGAGTACTTCTTTTTTGGATTTCTAACCAATACACCTATGGTATAGCTATGTTTAGCATCATTTGCAAAACCAAAAAATGAACTATTATAATTTTGGCTATATCCACCTCCTTTGGCTATATGAGCCGTACCTGTCTTGCCACCAATTTGTAGGCCTTTATAAATAGCAGCTTTGCCTGTTCCTTTTAAGACGGTTCTAATAAGAATTTTCTTCATTCTTTGAGCTACAGGGTTTGAAATAACTTGTTTTTGAGGTAAAACATCAAATTGGTTTGATTTACCATTTTTAAGTGCAAATCTATCTGCAATTTTTGGAGTAACCTCTCTGCCATTATTATTAAATATATTATATGCTTTCAGAAGCTGCATAAAAGTAACTCTCAGTCCATATCCATATCCAACTGTTGCCTTATATATTTCAGACTTGAACTTATACAAAGGAGGTATGTCTCCTCGTGCTTCATAAGGCAAATCTATACCAGTTTTGAAAGTAAATCCAAAATTTTTTAAGCCTTGATAAAATTCTATCGGGTTTAGATTCTGAGCAAGTTGTGCCATACCTACATTGCTTGAATGCACTATAACATCTTCAGCACTCAGCCAATCATACTTATGCGAATCTCTGATTATTTTTTTGCCTATTCTATATTTTCCACCATAAATCCTAACCAAATCAAACGGATTTACTTTTTTCGCTTTAAGCAAGAGCGAGAAGGTAAAAGGTTTCATAACTGAACCAGGCTCATATAAATATTCTATGGCTGTAACATTTAAAGAAGGATAATCAACTCTTCTGATAAAATCCGGGTTATATCTATTGCTCGAAGCTAAAGCCAAAATTTTACCCGTTCTGCTATCCATAACACAAGCTACTATTTCATCCGCATTTAAATACTTTTTTTTATCATCGATTATCTTCTCTATCATTTTTTGAAGTTTTAATGAGACATTGAGATATATGTTGTAGCCGTCTATCCTTTTTGTAAAAATACTGCTTCTATCCAATATAACAACATTTGAAATATCTCTTTTCCCTTGCAAAATCGAGTTTTGTATGGGAGCTAGCTTATCTTCATAATATTTCTCTAACCCTTTGACGCCAACCACTTTTGTCATAGATTTTTCTTCAACCTTTCGGATGTAACCTATCACGGGAGTAAGGGTATCGACGGCTGGATATATTCTTTTTTCACCACTTTCCATTACACTCATACCATGCAGAAACGACTCTTTTGTTTTTGGATTTTCATAAGCAACAAAAACCCTCAAAAGATATAGTTTTCTTGCTAAATTTTTTAGATATTTTGCTCTTTTTGAATCAACCTTATAAGAGAGAACAACATTTCCAAAATGAGAATTAATGATTTTTAAAACTTTTTTAGGATTATCCCCACTATATAAAGAGTAGAGCTTTATAAATAATTGCTTTTTATCAGGGTCTATATTTCTAGTGTCAAGCATAACTTTGTAGAGTTTTTTACTTGTAGCAACCCTAAAACCGTCTTTACTTATTATGTCACCTCTAAGAGCATGATTTACCTCTTTATGAATCAAAGAAGGCAACTTTCTTTTAACACTAGACCAATAAAAGTCAGCTCCTAAAAAAAGTATAAATCCAAGAGTAACGATAAAAAATAAGAAAATTATTTTGTAAGTTTTGGGTTTGGTATTTTGCATTAATTAAACGGTTATTAGATTTGCGTTCTTATTATCTCTTTATATGCATTTAGTGCTTTATTTCTTACCTCTAGCATCATCTTCATGCTCAGTTCGGCTTTGTCTATAGCAATAGCAGCCTGATGCAAATCTTTCACTTCACCTGTTGCCATATCAGACATAGCTTTTTGAGCATTCTCTTGAAGACCATTTACTTCAGAGATGCTGCCTTCCAACACTTTTGAAAAGTCTTTAGTATCATTTGTGCTAGTTTTATTTGTGCTAGTATTGTTTAATAATGATGAAATACCATTAACACTGTTTTGCATCTCTTATCCTCTTAAAATATCTATAGCACTTTGAGCCATAGTCTTTGCACTTTGAAATGCGGCTACATTTGCCTGATAAGCTCTTGTAGCTTCTATTAAGTCTGACATCTCTATCACCGGATTTATATTTGGGTATGCCACATAACCGTCTTTGTTTGCATCTGGACTAGATGGATCATATTTCATCTTAAAAGGACTCTCATCTCGAACAACTTTATCAACAACCACACTCATTATAGCAGGATTTGCATCCTCCTGTGCAGATGGATCATCTAACGGATTACTGAATTTTAGCATATTGTTATTGTCATCTATCTGAGAGTTTAATATTTTATCAAAATTTTTAGCTCTAAATACAACTTCCCTTCTTTGATATGGTCCACCTTCGCTAGTTCTTGTAGTATTTGCATTAGCTATGTTTGAGCTAATGACATTCATTCTAAACCTTTGTGCAGAGAGTCCGTATCCACTTATATCAAAGCCACTTAAAAATGCCATTTTTACTCCTAAATCTTTCCTGAAGCATCTAAAACACTTCTGAAAATTGCACTATCTTTTTTTAGCGCAGCAGTCAATGCACTATACATCACCGCATTTTTGCTCAATTCTGTTGTTTCAACATCTAAATCAACCGTATTTCCATCATTTCTCTGAGTTTGTCCATCTCTTAGATAGATAGTTTCCTTTTGTCTATCAGTATCAATAAGCCCACTTAGATGTGCACTATTTGTCTTTGCCATTTTTAATGTCTTTTGACTGTCTGTATCGAAGATTTGTCTCTCTTTTTGAGCCAAAGCCGTCTCAAAATCTATACCTCTTGCTTTGTAGTTGGGAGTGTCTATGTTTGCAATGTTTGAAGCTATCAACTCTTGTCTAATACTTCTAGCATTTAGACCATCTGCCAACAATGAATAGGCTTTGCTTATCTCAAAAGACATCTTTTCCTCACTTCTTCAAATTTTCATGCTAAACATAAAGCAAAAAGTATTCCTATATATGTAAAAGCATTCTCTTAATACTTTTTTTGTACAATAAAGAAAAAAAATAAAGATTGATATGCAAACAGATAAAACACTATTTATTCTTAGCTCATTTTGTATATTTGTAGGCATTGTTTTTTCACTTTCATTGCCTGTTTTTACAAATATATACTTTAACTACTCAGAATTTCATTTTTTCATTAGACAGTTTGGTGTTGGTATGCTGTCCATATTTGTGATGTGGTCACTTTCTAGACTAAATCCTGAAAAAAGTTTGACATTTATAGGCTTTAGTATATTTCTTGTCTGCCTTTTTCTTATGGGTATTATGCACTATCTTCCTGAAAGTTTAGTTACAAGTGCAGGCGGTGCAAAAAGATGGATAAGACTTCCTGGCTTTTCATTGGCTCCTATTGAGTTTTTTAAAGTTGGTTTTGTATATTTTTTAGCTTGGAGTTTTGCTAGGAAATTAGATGAAAAAAAGAAAGCATTGAAAGACGAAGTCAAGCTCATACTACCCTATGTAGTCGTTTTCATCCTCGTTGTATATTTGATAGCAGTTATGCAAAATGATTTAGGGCAAGTTGTAGTTTTAGCTCTTACTCTAGCCATTATGTTACTTTTTGCGGGAACCAGCATCAGGCTTTTTATGATTTCCCTTGTCGGCTCTTTTTTAATTTTTGCGATTGCCATATTTACTTCAGAACATAGAATTTTGAGAATAAAAGTTTGGTGGAGCACCATACAAAATATGATCCTTTCATTTTTGCCTCAAAGCATAGCTAAAGTTCTAAGAGTTGAGGGAGTGCCTGAACCATATCAGATTTCAAATTCTCTAAATGCTATAAACCATGGCGGACTTTTTGGGCAAGGTATAGGCTCGGGATCATTTAAACTCGGTTTCTTGAGTGAAGTGCATACTGACTTTGTGCTAGCAGGAATCGCAGAAGAGACTGGATTTATCGGGATTTTAATAATAACACTAGCTATATTTTTTATAGTTTACAGAATATTTAAAATCGCAAACAGAAGCCAAAATAGAGTTTATTACCTCTTTAGTGTTGGAATTGGACTTTTAATAGTTTTTTCATTCCTTATGAATGCATATGGAGTGACATCCCTTACACCTATAAAAGGTATCGCTGTACCATTTCTTAGTTACGGTGGAAGCTCTATCTTAGCACTTTCTATCGGTATAGGCATGGTTCTAATGGTAAGCAAAAGAGCAAAATTATGATAGCACTTACTGGCGGCGGAACAGGTGGACACCTATCTATAATACGAGCCTTGAAAAATGCTCTTAATAGCAAAGGAGTAGAGCCCATATATATTGGCTCAAATAAAGGACAAGATAAAAATTGGTTTGAAGATGAAAATGGTTTTAGTCAGAAATATTTTTTGGATTCGCAGGGAGTAGTAAACAAAAAAGGTTTTCAAAAACTCTCAGCCCTTGCACAGATATTAAAATCATCCTCTACATGTAGAAGAATTTTTAAAAATAATGGTGTAAAAAACTTGATATCAGTTGGTGGCTACTCGGCTGCCCCTGCTTCCTTTGCAACAATAGGAAACAATGTAAACCTATATGTACACGAACAAAATGCAGCAATAGGAAGACTAAATAAGATCCTGAAACCATTTGCAAAAGAATTTTTCAGTTCGTATGATAAAAAAAGCAGAGTTAAAGATTATCCTATAGATTTATCATTTTTTAATAAGAGAAAAGAGATAACAAAACTTCAAACTATTATTTTTTTAGGTGGCTCACAAGGTGCTAGAACTATCAATGAATTAGCCATGTATTTAGCACCACAATTACAAAAAAATAGCATACAAATTATACATCAAACAGGAAAAAATGAATTTACAAAAATAGATAATTTCTATAAAAAAAACAACATCAAAGTAGATGTTTTTGACTTTTCACTAAATTTAATAGATAAGATTTCCAGAGCTGATTTTGCCATAAGCAGATCAGGTGCTAGCACTCTGTGGGAGCTTTGTGCACTTGGAATTCCAACACTTTTTATACCATATCCTCATGCAGCAAATGATCACCAATACTACAACGCTAAAACATTAAGCGACAAAGGAATAGCCCTATTAAAAAGAGAGAGTGAAATAGATACAAAAAATATCTTGAAAGAGATAGAAAGCTTGGATTTAAAATCTATCTCAAGTAGATTAAAAAACGAAATAAAACAAGAAGGTGCAATTAAAATCATAGAGTCTATAATCTAAGACTATTTTTCAGTGCATTGTTTTTCTGTTGTATGAGATGTAAAATCCTTCAAATTTCCTTTAAAAATATTTTCTTGTCCCAAGTACAAACTGTATCCAAAACTTCCTAAATAACTCGTAATCACAGCAGCTGTCATAGGAATTACAACATCATCATGGCTCATCTCTGTAATCATAACTATAGCAGCAAGCGGTGTTTTTGCAGCTGCAGAGAGTGCTGCTCCCATGCCAGCCAAAGTAAACATCACTAACTGTCCCGGAAAAATATGACCAAATATATTTCCAAGAGCTGCTCCTATAATCAATACAGGCAGTATCAATCCACCGGGAATACCAAAACCAAGAGTAAAGCTAGTTATCACTATCGCAAAAATAATTATAACTACATCTGTGGAGATAGGAAAATTCATCTGTGCCATATTTGAGAGAATTTTCATATTTACCGGGGCTGAAAGAACATCTATATTATTTGTTATATAAAATAATCCTAGCATAAAAGGAATCGCTATCAAAGAGCCAATAAATGGCCTTCTGTCTAATGGTATAATTTTTGCGATCTTAGCAAAAAAGTGGAATATAAGTGTATATATATAGATAACAAGAGAGATTATAAATCCCATGGCTATGATATAAGGTATGCTATCTAATGTCCAAACGGCTTTACTTGTTAATTGTATAAAAGCATGGTTGCCTCTAAAAAATGAAAAAGTCAGATAGCTCACGATGGAAGCGACTATCATAGGAACAAAAGGACGATAATCAAAATCATACATATTTTCAAGCTCCATCGCAAAAATAGAACTTCCGAGTGGGGCTTTTAGCAGCGCTCCCGTAAATGCCCCTCCACCTATAAGGCCTAGCATATTTTTAAATCTTTTTCCAAATCCATATGCCTTCCCGACCCACTCGCCTATACCGATTCCTAGGAAAAATGACGGTCCCTCACGACCTGCTATGAAACCTCCTGAAAGTGTAAGAACAGATATAATCACTTTATATATCAAAGATTTTATAGTTAAATATTTTGTAGTTTTTAAGTGTAAAATAGAAAAACCGATTCCAGGGCCCCCTACTTCCGGATTATTTTTGATTGCTTGTCCTGTTAAGATAGCCACCAATAAAGGGTAGATAAAAAGATATATGATGTTTGTTGATAAAAAATTATTGATGTTCACTAGGACCAAATCCATTAAAGAAGCGATGATACCTGTCGTAATCCCAACAGCGATAGCAAAAGGCAACCATCTGCCTAAGAAAAAAAGTATAGATATAGAATCAATCTTTATATTTAATGGACATAGACTATCTTTGCAGACATTTTTAAAATGTTTAAAAACTTGTATGTTTTTATTACCAAAAATCAACCAAACAAAGAAATCTCTTATTTTTTTCATAATTATCACCTATTGAATTGTCACAATAGTATCACATTCTTTCTTAAATTGTATTGTAGTCGACAAGAAGATGGCGCGCCCAGAGCGATTCGAACGCCCGACCGCTGGTACCGCAAACCAGTGCTCTATCCAGCTGAGCTATGGGCGCACGCCAATAATAAGGTCGGTATTATACCCTATTTTTTATAAAAATCAAAGAGATTTCTTCTCTTTTTTCTGCTGAATTAATAAACCAAACACAATTAAAATAAGCCCTATAAAAGTTGAAGGCAAAATCTTCTCCCCCAACCAAAAAATATATAAAGACCAATAATAAACAAGGAGATATAAATATAAGATTTGCAATCTTCGAACTACTATTTGTCAACTTCATGGCATTCAACCAAAAAACATAAGTAACTCCCATCTCAAAACAACCTATATACAAAGAACCTAACACCCCATAGAAATTTGGCTCATAAGACTTGGAGAAGAGCAACATATATACAGAGATAAAAAACAAACCGCTAACAAAGCTCACAAACAATCCAATTACTAAATCAACATCTAGTTTTGTACTGTATATCCAATAAATAGACCATAGAACAGTAGAAGAAAAAGCCAAAAATACTCCCTCTTTTGAGCTAAAGTCAAAGCCAAAAATGTTACCCTTTGTAGATATAATTAAAATGCCCACATAGCAGATGATAGAAGCTAAAAAATCATATAAGCTAAGTTTATGTTTTAAAATAAAAAAAGATAGGTAGCTAAGTGTCAATGCCCATGTGCAATTTATTGGCTGTGCAATTTGTGCGGGAAGCAAATCATATGCTTTAAATAATATCAAGTAATACAAAAATGGATTTATTATGCCTAAAAGAATCAATTTTATATACTCATTCCTTGCATAAGTAAACAAAAGTTGAAATTTTTTATCTTTTTGGATAAGAAACAATAATACAATTACAGAAAATAGTACTGAATAAAAAAGTAATTGCAAAGGCAAAAAATAGTTTAAAGTAATTTTAAATGCACTTGTAACTGTAGACCATAAAAAACTGCTATCATACCAAAAAAATAAGATTTTTTCTGGTTAGTTACTCTTTTCATTGCAAATTATACTACAAATTTAGCAAGCTTTAGATAAAATCCATAAAAACATAAGGCACAAAATGAATGATAAAATAATAGCATACCAAGGTGTTGAGGGCGCTTACTCACATCTTGCCTGTAAAAATGCTTTTCCAAAATCTATCTCAATCGCTTGTGAAAGTTTTGAAGATGCTATGAAACTAGTGAAAAACAAAACTGTTGATTTTGCTATGATTCCTGTTGAAAATTCTACAGCAGGACGAGTAGAGGAGATATATAGACTAATCCCGAAATCATCACTTTTTATAGTGAGTGAGCATTTTGAGCCGGTAAATCATTGTCTTTTGGGTATAAAGGGTAGCAAGATAAAGGACATCAAATATGTGGGTTCGCACCCACAGGCTCTTGCTCAATGTTATAGAAATATCATAAATTTAAACTTAATAGCTGTTGCCAAATTTGATACTGCAGGATCCGCCAAAGAGATAAGTACTAAAAATGACAAAAAATACGCCTCTATCGCTTCAAAATTAGCTGCTAATTTATATGGCTTAGAGATTTTAAAAGAGCATTTTGGAGATCTAAAAGGAAATGTAACAAGATTTATAATACTCTCAAGAGAAAATACGATACCAAAGTACGAGAAAGATAAAGAGTACATCACATCACTTATATTTCATGTTAGAGATATTCCTGCGGCTCTCTATAAAGCCCTAGGAGGTTTTGCAACAAATAGCGTGAATCTGCTAAAGCTTGAAAGTTACTCTATGGCTGGCTCCCTACAAGTAAGTAGATTCCACATAGATATAGAGGCTCACCCAAAAGAGAAAAAACTAAAACTAGCAATAGATGAATTAAATTATTTTGCAAAAGAGATAAAATACCTAGGTGTATATAAAAAACACGAGGGCAGAGAAAATTACAAATTACTATAAGGAGTCAAAATGACTTTAGGGAATTTACTTATTGATGTAATCAAAAAATTAAATGTTAAGCATGTTTTTGGTGTTCCCGGAGACTATAACTTAAGATTTTTGGACTACATCGTAGAAGATAGTAAAATTAAATGGGTTGGAAATTGCAATGAATTGAATGGTGGCTATTCTGCTGATGGATATGCTAGAGAAAACGGTACCGGTGCAGTCTTGACAACATCTGGCGTTGGCGAGCTAAGTGCAGCAAATGCAATAGCAGGGTCTTTTGCTCACAATATACCAGTTTTGCATATTGTTGGATATCCAAATAGCAAAGTAATTGATAGAGGTATTCCTGTTCATCATACATTGGCAAATTTTCAAAAAAATAGTTTTTTAGAATCTTTCAAATCAATTTGAGGAGCTACAACTATCCTAACTGAGTTTAATTATCTAGATGAAATTCAAAGAGTTATACTAAATATGCTCACAACAAAAAAACCAAGTTACATTGGAATACCCAGTGATTTAGTTGATATGGAAATTACAAATACTATAAAAGAGATTTCATTTCATACTGAAAATGGCGACACTTCCTTTGTATCAGAAATTGGAGATGAAATCATAAGAAGATACTCTATAGCCACAAAACCAATCATGTTCCTAGGAATAGACACAGTAAGATTTGGCTGGAGAGATAAAATTCTCAATATACTGCAAAAAACTAATGCAAAATTTGCCACTTCACTTATGGGAAAAACAATCATCAATACACCAGATATGGTTGAAAACTATCTTGGCATATATGCTGGTGAATATAGCAAAGATGGCATGGCAAAACTGATGCAAAACTCAGATTGCATCATATCCATAGGAGCTGTTCAAACCGATGTAAATAGTGGTGCTTTTACAGAACGTGGTATAGACCATAATAACACAATAACACTAAAACCAAAAAGTGTCAAAATTGGAGAAAAATACTACTTTGGTGTAAATATTGGAGCTCTCTTAGATTACTTGTTGGAAAATATAAAACCAAACAAACAAAATAATATAAATTTTACAATTAAAAAAACAATCATAAATACAAATATATACAAAACCAATAAAAACAAGCTAAATCAAAAAGAGTTTTGGAATATAGTTGCGCAAGAAATCATAAAAGAAGAAGATATTGTAGTTGCTGAAACCGGCTCATCACTACTAGGACTATTGCATCAAAATTTAGCACCAAAAGCCGATTTTGTATCGCAAATCTTATGGTCATCTATAGGATACTCTCTACCTGCAGCAGTGGGTACAGCTATCGCATCTCCACACAGAAGAGTATTACTTTTTATTGGTGATGGTTCATTACAATTAACAGTCCAAGAGTTGAGCCTTATAGCAAGGTATAAGCTAAATATAATCGTATTTATTATAAATAATAGTGGCTATACAATCGAAAGAGCAATACACGGTCCAAAACAAATATACAACGACATAGACTCTTGGGACTATCTAAATTTAGCAGAATCTATCGGTCTAAAAGATACTTTGAGCATAAAAAAATTTAATGAATTAATAGAAAATCTAAATTTTATCAATAAAAAGGACCAAAGGTCATTGAATTATTTTTTGATAGATTAGATTATCCTCCGCTATTAGAACACCTATCAAAAAAATTAAAGTTTGAAGCAGGAAGTAGAGTTGAGCACTTATAGCCAATAATTGGGGATGTTTTGCATTCCCACCACATCTTTTCTACCTCAAGCCACTAAAGAAATAATAAAAATAAGAAATTTAAAATAATAAAAATAAGGGATTTAAAGCAAGAATTAAATCCAAGAATCCGGCAGCGACCTACATTTCCACAACAGTAAGCTGCAGTATTATCGGCGATGAGTTGCTTAGCTTCTAGGTTCGAAATGGGACTAGGCGTTTCCAACTCTCCATAGCCACCGGAAATCTTGAAGTAAATCTATATTATTGAGTTTTTATATAGCTTAAATGTGAGACTCAGACCTACGGGAGGATTTGTCTCTAAGTTTAAGTTATGTAAAAACTCAGATAAATTTACTTCAAGACTCTTGGTTCTTGGAAGTTTATATATTGTTAAGTCAACAAAGGCAAATTAAAACAATTTGACATAGATTTCTCTATCGTCTTGCGCCTCTCTTATTATACTTAATAAGAAAGTGATACAATCGAATATAAAAAAGTAAGCCAAAC
>JALUBH010000044.1 GCA_027050775.1 Campylobacteraceae bacterium
GAAGCAAGTGATAGACTCCTTGGAGATTTAATAAAACTTTATTAAAAGTTCTATCATCGATCTAAAAAAAATGTGATCATCTTGCTTATCTCTTTATGTGTAATTATACAAAATTTATTAGTAGGAGGTTAAATGAGAGGTTTTTTAGATACTTTTATGATGGTTGCATTTGTGCTTTTTATGATATGGCTTATGATTGGTTTTTTTGAACAGATGAAGAGAAAAAATAAAAAATAATCAAAAAAGTTAAATAAAAGCACATTTTAGGTACAATAAAAACCTTAAATTCACAATTCAAGGTTTTTTATAATGAGCAAACCACTACTTATCGAGATTGGTGTTGAGGAGCTTCCCGCGATACCATTTCTTAAAGAATATCCAAATATAGAGAAAAAATACAGCCAAGTTTTACAAAAATACTCACTCTTGTGTGAATTTGAATTTTACTACACACCTAGAAGATTGGTTTTGTGGCATCGCGAATTTCCACTTTATCAAGCAGACAAACAAGAGGAGTTCTATGGTGCACCTCTAAATATAGCTTACAAAGATGAAAAGCCGACCCCAGCAGCCCTAGGCTTTGCTAAAAAGTGTGGAGTTGATGTCGATGAGTTGCAAACTGCGATAAAAGGCGGAAAAGAGGTTCTATACTACAAAAAAGTCTCTAGTGGTAGCAAATCCAAAGAGGTGATAGGCAGAATCGTAGATGAATTTTTAAAAAGTCTAAATTTTGGAAAATCTATGAGATGGGGATACAATGAAGAGAGTTTTATCAGACCTATTCGCTCCATCGCATGCTTGCTTGGTAGTGATGTTGTAGAGTTTGAGAGTTTTGGTGTGAAGTCCTTAAACAAAGCTTTTCCTCATAGGCATATATCTTATGAGCCCTTTTCATTTGATTTGGCGGGTGATTATTTTAAAAAGATACAAGATGCTGGAATTACACTTTTTGCTGATGAACGACGACAAAATATCTTAAAAGATTTTAAAGACATAGAAGAGCAAAATAGCGTCAAGATAGAGATAGATGATGATTTGCTTGCTGAAGTTGTGGCTATTACAGAGCATCCAAAAGCACTCATGGGTAGCTTTGATGAAGAGTTCTTGAGAGTTCCTGCTGAAGTGATTATGACCTCTATGAAAGAACATCAGAGGTATTTTCCTGTATTTAAAAATGGTATTTTGTCAAATAATTTTATAGTGGTAAGTAATGCTATAAGCGATGATTATAGCTTGATAATAAGCGGAAATGAAAAAGTTTTAAGAGCAAGGCTTAGTGATGCACTCTTTTTCTACGAGAATGATTTAAAAAATGGTTTGGATTTTTCTGGTTTGAGAGATGTACTGTTTTTAGATGGTTTGGGTTCTGTTTTTGATAAAGAGATGAGAGAAAAAAATATAATAGACTATCTGTATAAAAAGTATGAAAAGAGACTTGTAGCGCAGAACGGTGATAAAGATAAGCTCTTGGATTTACTACATCGTTCAGTCCTTTTTTCAAAAGCCGACTTACTTAGCGAAGTTGTTTATGAGTTCACAGAATTGCAAGGCTTGATGGGATACTATTACGCAAAAGCAGCTGGTGAAGATGAGCTCATTTCACTCTCTATAAAAGAACAGTATTTGCCAAATAGTGAAGACAGCCCCTTGCCTAGCAAGCTTTTTAGCGCACTCGTGGCTCTTTCAAACAAGATTGATTCTTTGATGGCTCTATTTAGTATAGGAAAAATTCCAACTGGTACAAAAGATCCTTTTGCTCTAAGAAGAGCAGCAAATGGAATTATCAAAATAGTGCTTGAGTATGGTTTGGAATTTGATATTTCAAAAGATTTGCTTTTTATCTCAAAACAGTACAAAAGTTTTGATTTTACTTTGATAGAGCAGTTTTTTATAGAGAGAATTTATCAGTTTTTTGATGTGAACCCATCTCTTGTGAAGTCTGTTCTAAATAGTGGTGAGAGAGATATTGTAAGATTGTCTCTGAAGATTCAAGCACTTGACAAGATAGTAAATAGCAGCGGTTTCAAAGAGAGTTTTACAACCTTTAAGAGAGTTGCAAATATCATTAAAAATATAGATTTTGAAAATATAAAAATAGATAATAAGTTGCTAGAAAATAGTGAAGAGATGGGCTTGTATAGTGAATTTCATAAGGTAAAAAACGGTGATTTCGAGACTTATGAGTCAAAGTTAGATGCGCTTTTTGCACTAAAGCCATTTATCGATGATTTCTTTGATAATGTCATGGTAAATGTGGAAGATGAAAAGATAAAAACAAATAGACAAAATCTTATAGCATCCATATATCAAGAGTTTAAAGCAATTGCAGACATCAAAGAAATCTCTGTTTGATTTTGCCATTATAGGTGCAGGCATCAGTGGTGCAAGTTGCGCCTATTTTCTAAATAGATATGGTCAAAAAGTAGTTGTTATAGACAAGGACAAGGTAGCGAGTGGCGGCAGTGGTGCTGCTGGCGCTTTCTTGTCTCCAAAGATTTGTTCAAACTCGGCATATACCGCCTTTATAAATGAGGCTTTTGAATTTTCCATAAAATTTTATAGAGATAATTTTGATTTACACTTGGATAAAGCCGGTATATTGAGACTCTTAAAGACAGAGTTAGATTTGAAAAAATGTAAACTTGGTGAAGAAATCCTACCCAAAAATTTTAAATATTTACAACCAAAAGAGATAAAAAATCTCAAAAAAGAGGCATGCAAATTTGGTGGGTATTTTTTTAAAGATGGAGCGGTTATAGATAGCATTGGCGTTATAAAAGCGATGCTAGAGGGCATAGATGTCCTAGAGGCTCTACATGTAGAGGTCTTAAGATATGAGGATGGATGCTATAAGATAGCAGGCATAGAGGCAAAAGGCATCATATTGTGTGTGGGAAACAGTGAAGATTTTGAAGAGTTAAAATTTTTAGGCTTAAAAGACATATATGGACACAGAGTAGATGTAAAAAGCGCAACAAAATTGCCGTTTCACATGCACAAATCATGCTCCATCAGCGCAAGTCGTGATGGTATTATCCATATAGGGGCCACTCATATACCAAACTATAAGTATTTGATACAAAAAGATTTTAAGAAAGAGATAGATGATATGCTGGAATTAGCAAAATCATATCTGGATTTTGATGGTTTTGAAGTGCTGGATATTCATTTTGGTAAAAGAAATTCTACGAGTGATTTTTATCCGGTTTTAGGGAAAGTAATCAATGCAAAAGAGACTCTAAAAAAATATTCATACATAAAAAAGGGTTCCAAAGTGCCAAAAGAGAAGTATGAGTACTATCCAAATATGTTTGTGCATTCTGGGCTTGGTGCAAGAGGTTTTGTTGTAGCTCCAAAAACAGCAGAGATTTTAGCTAAAAATATATGTGATGATGGACAAATTGACAAAAGACTAGATACCCAAAGACTCTTTTTGAGATATGCAAAGAGAGAAGTTTTGATTTAGCGTGAAAATTTATAGTATAATAAAAATCTAATCAAAAATATAAGGAAAGATATATGCGATATTTTATATTGGCTGTCTTAGCCAGTATCGGTTTAAATGCGACTATCTATTATGCCAAGGTTGAACCTGTGCAAAAATACAGTATCAAATCGGCAGTAAGCGGAAGAGTTTTGAGCTCAAACTACAATATGGAAGGTAGAATTTCCAAAGGTGAGGTGATAATACATCTTGATGATGTTTTAAATAAAGAGGATTTGAAAAATTCAATTTTAAAACTAAAAACTATAAAAGATTTGATTTCTATCACAAAGAAGAATATTGAAAATGCAAAAAGAGTAGCTCATATAAGAGAGCAAAATTATAAAAAAATTAAAAATCTAAGGACAAAATCAAGAGTCGAAAAAGACAATGAGCTTATCAATAGTGTAAATGCGCAAAATCAAGTTCTTAGTCTTATGAGCAATTTAGAAAACCTAAAGAGTCAGCTAGATGACCAAAAGTATAAGATTGCTTCACTCAAAAATCAGATAAGTAAAAAGAGCATAGTAGTCCCAAAAGGGTATTTTATCTATAAGCTTTATCTCCAAAAGGGAGATTTCGCAGGAATTGGTTCTCCCTTAGTCGATGCTTATGATATCTCTTCTGCTAAGCTTACTATTTATGTCTCAAAAGAGGATTATGCTCTAGCTAAAAAAGGAGTTATATACATAGATGGAAAGGCTACAAACTATAGGGTAGATAAACTTTGGGATACTACCGATACGCAAAATATCTCATCTTATAAAGCTGAGATTCTCTTGCCTGCTCCAAAGGTTTTCTCAAAGCTTGTAAAAGTAGAATTTAAGGAAAAGTAGTGAAAACAACCGCTTGCCCACTAGATTGTTTCGATAGCTGTAGTGTTATTTTGCAGGAGAATGGCATTCTAAAAGGCGATAAAAATCATCCCATAACGAAAGGTTTTTTATGTCATCATCTAAATAACTATCATAAAATACCAAGAGTAGAAAAAGCGATTTACAAAGGGAAAGAGATAGAGCTAGATGAGGCTTTGGAGATACTTTATGCTAGGTTAAGAAATAGCAATCCTCTAAAAGTATTATACTATAAAGGTAGTGGAAATTTAGGTGTTATGCAGAGCGTAACAAGAGTTTTTTTTGACAGATACGGCGCAGTTTCGACCAAGGGTGGACTTTGCGAAGAAGCAGGAATTTACGGCATAGAGGAGGGCAGAGGTGCGGCTTTGGCTCTCTCTCCAAATATAGTAAAACATAGTGATGTAGTGATAGTGTGGGGAAGAAATACAAGCATTACAAACTCTCATATGTTCCCATCCCTCAAAGGAAAGAAACTTATAGTCATAGATCCTCGCAAAACCGACATTGCTAAGAGAGCAGATATACATGTGGCTATAAAACCAAGAAGCGATCTCTATCTAGCTATGCTCTTAAGCAGGCTTGCATATATGGAGCAGATGGAAGATGTTGAGTTTATAGAAAAAAGATGCGAAAATTTTGACTATTTTTTGGACGAGCTAAATGGAACTCCTATCGTAAAGCTTATGCAAAATAGTGGAGTAAGCCTCGATGTTGCAGGAGAGATACTCTCTATGATAGAGGGTAAAAAGGTTTCTATTTTAGTTGGTATAGGTGTACAAAAATACAGCCATGGACATAGTGTATTGAGGGCTATAGATTCATTTGCAGCACTTTTAGGACTTTTTGGAAAAGAGGGCTGTGGAGTTGGATTTATAGATGACAGTTCTTATGGATTTGGCAAGCCTTTTGCAAGTTGTGCTCAAAAAAGAGTCTCTATGCCAACAGTTGATTTTGGAGATTATGACATAAGTTTCATCCAAGGCGGTAACCCCGTGTCGCAATTGCCATGCACCCCAAGAGTTAAAGAGGGGCTTCAAAAATCAAAATTTGTAGTATATTTTGGATTACATCATAATGAGACTTCAAAGATGGCAGATTTGATTATTCCTGCGAAAACATTTTTGGAAAAAGAGGATATTAAACTCTCTTACGGGCACGAATATGTAGGCTTTATGCCAAAGTTAAAAGATAGTAAAATCGGCATAAGCGAGTACGAACTTAGCTCATATCTAGCAGATAAGTTTGGTTATGAAAAACTAAAAAGCCAAAAAGAGTATATAGATGAAGTGAGTGGGCAAAATTGTGCGAAAAAAGATGGTTTTCTAGCTTCAAAATACCTTTTGGATTCACCTTATAAAGAAAAATTCTACACCGATAGTGAAAAATTTGAGTTTTTCGATGAGTATGATGACGAATACGAGGATGAAAGAGAGTTTTATCTCCTTGCGGTTAAGCAAAATAGATCTCTAAATTCTCAATTTTATACAGATGATTTTCTAAGAGTTCCACCGTCTATTGGACTAAATGACGGAGATAGCATTAAGTTGACAAACGGCGCATATGAGTGCGAATACGAGGTGAGGCTTGATGATACTCTTCGCGATGATTGTATAGCCTTGTATTCCGGTGGAGTCAAGGCAAATATGCTTACACCTTCCCTTGTGAGTCAAGAGGGAGATGGAGCTGTGTACCAAGAGTTAAAAGTGAGTGTCGTAAGATGATAGATACGAAAGTTTTACTTGAAGATACTCTGCTTTTAGTGGAACAAAATTTCTATTTCCTAAATATGGGTGAATTTCTAGGAATGCTCTCAAAAACAGAAGATTTGACAGATAGAAGTATGTTTGTCGTCAAAAAATTTGATGATGAAAATGCATACTACTTTAATGCAGATATAACTTTTGAACTCCTAAAAAATGCTAGAGAATATAAAAAAGATGAACTCTCTTTATTTGAATATTTCGTTGAATTCAATGCTTTTAGAGGTATATGTATGGCAATGGTCGAAGCATTGAGATTGGAAAATGGATTTAAAGAGTATATAGAAGAGAGGTTTGAACATCAATACGAAAATTTTTATGACATACTGTCTTTTGTCAGAAATGTCCTCTCACACAACACACATGCAGAGATAAGATTAAATGAAAAAGACTTTGCGGGCACGCTAAAACGCATAAGAAGAATGAGGCGAGATGAAAAAGTAAGATTAAATTTTAGATACAGCAAGTCTCTACCCGAAATATCTCCACCAAATAGTAAATATGGTGTAAATATAGAGATAGATTTTTTATCGCTTAAGATAGGGGACGAATTTTTAAAGATAGTAACTTTGTGGGATCTTTTTATGTTGAGCGAATTGTGTTTCAACTTGGTATTATCATTTAGAGCTTTGAACCAGTCAAATGACTAGTTCAAAGTTTATTTATATTGCCATCATGCAATAAACTAGACTGCTTCTTCGTCTAATTCCCCTGTTCTTATCCTGACACTCTTCTCAATAGCAGACACAAATATCTTTCCATCTCCTATTTTGCCGGTTCTTGCACTTTTTGAGATAGCTTCGATTACGGCGTCAACCATATCTTCTTTGATTACAACCTCTATCTTGATTTTCGGAAGAAAATCTACTACATACTCAGCTCCTCTGTATAGTTCAGAGTGCCCTTGTTGTCGTCCATATCCTTTTACTTCTGATACAGTCATACCTGTTATATCAAGCGCAGTAAGTGCATCCTTCACATCTTCAAGCTTAAACGGCTTGATTATAGTCTCTATTTTTTTCATCCCATCTCTCCTTATAAGTTAAATCCTGTTTCTCCGTGTATTGCTTCATCTAGTCCTATGGTTTCGGTCTCTTCATCAACTCTTGCACCACCTGTCAATGCAGAAGCTATATAGTAAACTATAACAGTCCCTATAAGTGTAAATGATCCTATAACCAAGATCGACTCTAGTTGAACCATCACTTGACCCATCCTATCTCCGGAAGCCTTCAAAGGTCCATCCCATAGTAAATTTTTATCATTTAGTGCTAGAAAACCTGTTGCCAATGCTCCCCATAATCCTGCCAAAAAGTGGACACCAAAAGCATCCAAAGAGTCATCATAGCCGAGTTTTTTCTTAAGTAAGGCAACACCAAAAAAGCCAATCAACGAGCCTACTATACCAATTATCAAAGCACCTGTTACATCAACAAAGCCTGCAGCTGGTGTTATGGCAACAAGACCGGCTACCACACCCGAAGCAGCTCCTAAGAGTGTCATTTTTTTGTAGATAAAATATTCTATAAATATCCATGTCAATGCTGCAGCCGCAGGAGCTAATGCTGTTGTGAAAAATGCTAAACCAGCTATTGTTCCTGCTCCAAAAGCACTTCCTGCGTTGAATCCGAACCATCCGAACCAAAGCAGTGCACTACCAAGTGCGGTAAGTATGACGCTAGAGGGTTTCATGGCAGTTCTTGGATAACCTTTTCTTTTGCCAAGTAAAAAAGCCAAAACCAAACCAGCCAAACCACCATTCATATGAACCACGGTTCCGCCTGCAAAATCCAATGTGCCTGCATCAAACAAAAATGCACCTTCACCACCCCAAACCATGTGAGCTATAGGAGCATACACGACAACAGTCCATATCGCAACAAAGATAATCCAAGTTGAAAATTTCATTCTTTCTATCGCAGAACCACTTGCTATCGCCACTGTAATAGCTGCGAATGTACCTTGAAAAATGACAAATACATAAGTAGGATAAGTTCCACTCAAGTCATCCCATTTGATACCGTTTAAAAATACATTGCTAAATCCGCCTATGACTTGTTGCATTGACCCACCGTTTCCAAAAGCGACAGAATACCCTGCGACAATCCACATAACCATAGCAACAGCAAATGCTATAAATACCATCATGTAAGTATTTAATATATTTTTACTCCTAGTCATGCCGCCATAAAACAGTGCAAGACCTGCCGGTGTCATAAGCAACACAAGTGCAGATGCCATCATCATCCATGCAGTATCTCCACTGTCTAGCTTGTCTCCAGCAAAACTAAGCGAGGGTATAAGTAGTAGTATAGGTAAAAGCCATTTATTCATAATATATCTCCTTTTTTTGATTGTTCAAATTCTAGCAAAAAAATAATCATAAAAAATCAATTTGGTGATTAAAAAATAAGCAGTGAAATTAATGTAATTTAAAAGCACCGATATGCTATAATTAAATATAAATATACACATGGATAAAAAATTGAAAATACAAAATTTAATCAAACAAAAAGTGATGATACTAGATGGTGCTATGGGTACCCAGATACAAAATTTAGATATACCTATAGACGCATGGAGTGGATTAGAGGGCTGCAATGAGATTTTGAACTCTACATGTAGAGGTGACATACAAGATATACACAGAGGTTATCTAAAAGCCGGAGCGGATATAGTAAAGACAAATACCTTCGGTGCTCTTCCTTGGGTACTTGATGATTATGGCATAAGCTCTCGCGCATTTGAGCTTGCAAAAGATGGCGCAAAAATAGCAAAAGAGGCTTGTGAGGAATTTTCCAGTAGTGAAAAGCCAAGATTTTGTGCTGGTTCACTAGGACCCGGAACAAAGCTCCCGTCTTTAGGACATATAAGTTATGATGATATGTATGAGGGTTATAAGATATCAGCATTTGGGCTTATAGAAGGTGGAGTTGACCTTTTTTTGATAGAGACTGCCCAAGATCCACTGCAGATCAAAGCCGCGCTCCACGCTATAAATGATGCGATGCTTAGTGATGGACGAAAACTTCCTATCATGGTTTCTGCTACTATCGAGCTTAGCGGAACCATGCTTATAGGAACAGATGCAACCACGATAGCTACTATACTAGAGCCATTTGAGATTATGAGTCTTGGTTTTAACTGCGGAACGGGACCTGAGCAAGTCAAAAAACATGTAAAAACACTAAGTGAAATCTGGGGCAGACCTATAAGTATCCATGCAAATGCAGGACTTCCACAAAACAGAGGTGGTCACTCATACTACCCCATGGGACCACGAGAGTTTACCAATCTGCAAGAGGAGTTTTTAGAATTTGATGGTGTTTGCTTACTAGGAGGATGTTGCGGAACAACGCCTCAGCACATACTTGAACTTTCAAAAAGAGTAGAGGGACGAGTTCCTTTACCGCCAATTGGAAAACAGCCAAAATCTCTAGCATCTCTTTTTGAAGTAAGAGCTATCAAACAAAATCCGGCACCATTTTTGATAGGAGAGAGAAGCAATGCTACAGGCTCAAAAGCTTTTAGAGAGATAATTTTAGCAGAAGATTATGACGGGTCTCTCTCGGTCGCTCAACAGCAAGTTCGAAGCGGTGCTCATGGCATAGATGTGAGTGTTGGATTTGCAGGAAGAGACGAGAGCGCGGATATGAGAGAAGTTGTGAGTAGGTACAATAGCAAGATATCTTTGCCTCTTATGCCCGATACCACACAAGTTCCGGCTCTTGAGGTTGCACTCAAGCATATAGGTGGAAAGCCTATCATAAACTCTGTAAATCTTGAAGATGGTATAGAAAAGTTTGATAGAGTCTGTTCACTCGCCAAGAGATTTGGTTGTGCGCTTGTTTGTTTGACTATAGATGAGAAAGGTATGGCAAAAACAAAAGAGCAAAAACTCTCGATAGCGCAGAGGATTTATGAGCTTGCTACAAAAAAACACGGAATTGATCCTGAAGACTTAGTCTTTGACCTGCTAACTTTTACAGTTGGAAGTGGTGATGAAGAGTATTTTACGGCAGCTATTGATGTGATAGATGCTATAAGAGAGTTCCATAAAATGCACCCTGAAGTTGGTTTTGTTCTTGGGATTTCAAATATCTCTTTTGGCTTGGCAAAACATGCTAGGGAGTATCTTAATTCTGTATTTTTACATCATTGTGTAAAAGCAGGTCTTAGTATGGCGATAGTAAATGTTAAAAATACGATACCGATGCACAGGATAAATGACGAGCAGAGAAAAGTGTGTGAAGATTTACTGTTTAACAACAGAAGCGAGGGAGATCCTCTTTTTAAATTTATAGACTATTTTGAAGATGTAAAAGAGACAAATCAAGAAGAGGAAGATGAAGCATTTAATGCGCTAAATACTGAAGAAAAACTCAAAAAACTTCTCATAGATGGTGATAAAGAGAGGATGATGCCACTTTTGGTGGAAGCCAAAGATGAGATAGCTCCGGAAGTGATAGTAAACAAGATATTGATAGATGCCATGAAAGTTGTGGGTGAGCTTTTTGGTAGTGGTCAGATGCAGCTTCCATTTGTATTACAAAGTGCTGAGGTGATGAAAGCTAGTGTGGACTATCTAAATCCATATCTTCCAAAAATGGACAAAGAGAGCGAAACAACACTAATCTTAGGAACTGTAAAGGGGGATGTTCATGATGTGGGAAAAAATCTAGTAGATATTATCCTCTCCAACAACGGTTTTAAAGTGGTAAATATAGGTATAAAAGCAGATATAGATGAGTTTATCAAATCTTATGATGAGCACAAGGCAACAGCTATCGGTATGAGCGGTCTGCTTGTCAAATCAACAAATGTTATGAAAGAAAATCTTGAAAAACTTCAATCCGTAGGCTTAAAAGTGCCTGTTTTGCTTGGGGGTGCTGCCTTGACAGATAACTTCATAGAGGATTATTGCAGACCTATATACGATGGACCTATATTTTACTGCAAAGATGCTTTTGAAGGTATAGAAGCTATGAGTAGGATAGAAAAGGGGAACTTTAATACTGATTTTGGAAGAGCAAAAGTGGCAGACACGCCACAAAAAGAGAAAAAAGAGTTGCCGCCGATGCCAAAGTTTGAAGATATAAAGATGCCAAGTCGAGATATACCCATACCGACTCCTCCTTTTTGGGGTAGAAGAGTGATAAAAGAGGGCATAAATGATATAGCGTATGAGTGGATAAATCACAAATTACTCTTTTCAAGAGCTTGGGGATATAGCGGTAAAGGCATGAGTAAAGAGGAAAAGCAGAGACAAAGAGATGATGTTTTGTGGCCTCTGTATGAGAAGATAAAGGCTGAGGTAGAACAAAAGGGGCTTTTTGATCCTACTATAATATATGGGTATTATCCTTGCAGAAGTGAGCAAAATAAGCTTCATATACTGAGTGAAGATAGAGGTTTTTTTACAAAAGATGAGGTAAATACAGAGCCTTTAAATGAAAGCGATATACTCTATACACTGGACTTTCCAAGACAAAGAAGAGCTCCACACAGATGTTTGAGTGATTTTTTTGCAAGCCATAGAGATGATGTAGTGGCATTTACTTGTGTGAGTGCAGGGAGTCGTTTTAGTGAGTATGAAAAAGAGCTTTATGAGCAGGGAAAATTTAAAGAGTATCATCTCATACATGGACTTAGCATCGAGATAGCCGAAGCTTTGGCAGAAGTAGCGCATAAGCAGATAAGACTAGATCTAAATATCGCTCAAAATGAAAAACACTCTTTGAAAGATGTACAGATGAGAGCATATCAGGGTTGTCGCTACTCTTTTGGGTATGCTGCCTGTCCTGATTTGAGCGATTCTAAAGTGATATTTGAGCTTCTCAAACCTGAAGAGTTTGGCATAATACTAAGTGAAACTTTTCAAATCCATCCTGAACAGAGCACGACTGCCATAGTCGCACATCACAGAGAAGCTATGTACTTTAGTGTGTAGATGATGAAAAAATTTGATATATTTAAAGCAAATCTAGCAAAACAGCTAAAACCAAAAACAAGCTGGTGGAGTTTAGTAGGTATAGTTTTCTTTTTCTTCGTCCCAGAAATTGTAGCATTTTTCTGGGGAGACAAAATCATAGCCTACTCAAACCTGATGCAAAGACAGACAGACGACTACATAATCCAAAAACTCTACGAAACCCTAAAAATGTTCGGCGAAAACAGCATCTTCAATATAGTCGTAGGTATCGGATTAACAGTTTGGTTTTTTTATGAAAGAAGAAAGGCATAATTTAAAAAGACATTTTGTCCTTTTAATACATATATTCAAACATTAACACCCAAGATATACCTATTTACTCCCCCATTATATTATTAATAGACATCAAAAAATAATAAAATACACAGAGA
>JALUBH010000045.1 GCA_027050775.1 Campylobacteraceae bacterium
GGTAGGGCTACTGATAATATAGCAATAGAGAGATTGTGGAGAAGTGTGAAATGTGAAAGGATATATCTCAATGAGTATAATTCAATTAAAGAACTAAAACAAGATTTATCAAACTATTTTCACTTTTACAACTATTATAGATTTCATCAAACACTTGAATATAAAAGACCAATGGAGGTGTATGACAAAGAAAAATATTTAAAGAACATTAAACAAAATAAAACAGTTGTAAGTCATCAAATGTCACAAAAGGTAGCATAATAGCAATGGAATTAAAAAAATTTAAAAGTTGTCTTGACTTTTGGGGTGGAAAAAATTGGGGATTTAAAAAATAAAATTGAAGGTTTAGAAAAATCAAAAAATAAACAAAAAGAAAAAATATCACAAGAAAGAGAAAAATTAGAAAAAAAGGCTTGGGCATTAAAAAAGAAATATGAAGTAGATTTTAAACCTGCTTTTACTGGCTATATGGGAAGTGCAAAAGCATTTTTTGATAAATGTATTACTGAACAAAAAAACACTTCTGACTTACTTAATGAAAAAAAAATTATTGAGAAAAGTAAAAAGGTTTTTAGTGATGATTTAAAATTCTATGATCCTATAAATGAATTTACATTTGATGATTTGAAAAAATATGAAAATTCTGAAATTTTAAAGACAAAGATTGTAGGTAAAGAAGATATTGAAATTGGTAAACTGATTAAAAAACTTAATAATAGCGATTGGGTAAAAGACGGTGTTGATTACCTGCAACAAACTGAAAATATTTGTCCTTTTTGCCAACAATCAATTAGTAAAGATTTACATGCACAAATCGAGTCGTTTTTTGATGAAACTTACGAAAACAAAAAGCAAGAACTAAATGATTTTATTCATAATTATAAAACATATGTTGATGGCTTACTTTCAAATCTACAATTATTGATTAGCAGAGATATTCCTATTCTTGACTTTAAAGAGCTAAAAAACAAAATAGCAAAACTAAAAAACACTTATCAAAATAATTTAAGTAAATTAGAAAAAAAGCAGAAAACACCGAGTACTCCTGTTGAAATAGAAAGTTTAGAATCAGTATTATCTGAAATTTCAGAAATCATTAAAATATTAAAAAAAGAGGTTGAGGATAATAATAGTACTTATAAAAATATAAAAACCGAAAGAACTTTATTAAAATCCAAAATTTGGCGATTTATTGTAAATGAATTAGACATTGACTTAAAAACATTTAACAAAATAAAAACAAATGCAGAAAAGGCAATTGAAAGAATTGGAGAAACATTAAAAACAACCAAAGTTGAAAAAAGCAAACTTGAAAAAGAAGTTGAAGAAAAAGAATCAAAAGTTACAAGTGTAAAACCAACTGTAAATGAAATCAATAAAATTTTAAAGCTGTTTGGTTTTACAAACTTTATGCTTGATGAAGCTGATAAAAAAGGGTTTTATAAAGTTGTCAGAGAAGATGGAAGTGAAGTAAAAGAAACTTTAAGTGAGGGAGAATCTACTTTTTTAACATTTTTGTATTTTTGTCATATGCTACGAGGAAGCACAAATGACACAGGTATTGGTAAAGATAAAATTGTAGTTATTGATGACCCTATTTCGAGTTTAGATAGCAATGTTTTATTTATCGTCAGTAATTTAACAAAAGAACTTGTACAAGATATGCGAAATGGAAATAATGGAATCAAACAAATTTTTATACTTACACATAATGTCTATTTCTTTAGAGAAGTTACTTTTAGAGGCAACGGGAATAATAAATGGAAAGAAGAAGCATATTGGATTGTTAGAAAGCTAAACAATATAACACAAATAACAGAATATGATAATAATCCAATCAAAACCACTTATGAATTATTATGGCGTGAATTAGATGATATTGAAAAAATAAATTCGGCAACGATTTTCAATACTTTACGAAGAATATTAGAATATTATTTTAATATTCTAGGTGGTCTTGATTATGAAGATGCAATAAGTAAATTTGAAGGAGAAGAGCAAATAATTTGCAAATCCCTGATTTCTTGGGTAAACGACGGTTCACATTTTATCAATGATGATTTGGTAGTAGATGCAGAACCTGAGAATGTAGAGAAGTATTTGAAAGTATTTGAATTAATTTTTGATAAAATGGGACATAAAAGTCATTATAAAATGATGATGAATATATAAAATGTACAACAAATCATTGGAGAGAAATATTTGACCCTATCGGCTCAAATATTTCTCAACTCAGCCGTTGTTCGTGCCCGCTACGCGGGCCCGAACAACGGTCGCGCTGAGCACACTATAAAGTGTGCCACCTGCTTTTTGATTCGTTCTACGCTTCGCTACGAACAACAAAAAGCAGGAGTCACACCCTCAAGCTTATTTCCAGGAAACCCTGCGGGATTTCCTGAAACTAAACTTAAGGGGTGCTCAGCGCGACCGTTAGATACATAAGGAGATAGAAAATGGGTTTAATATCAAAAAGTGATTTGCAATATGACTACAGTTGGACAGCAATAGATGGAGATAATCCAAAAGTAACAGGTCAACCTGACAGTACACTATTTAATAGAAATGAAGGGTATGAAGTTTTATATCTTATTAACAAACTAGCCGAATTATGGAATTTGAAACAAAAAGCATCTTGTTTAAAAATAGAAAGAATGATCAAGAAACATTTACCATCAGATGTTAGAAGTCAAATAAATGTAAAAAAATGGCTTGCCGATAATTGGAAGAATTATTAGAATCAAACGAATATTGAAAGGATAAAAGAATGGGATATTATGATGTTGCACAAGTTTGTTTAAATGGTCATGTAATAAATGATAATTATATAAGTAGCCCAGAATTCAATCAAAAGTTTTGTGATAAATGTGGAGCTGAAACCATAACAGATTGTCCAAAATGCAAAACTCCTATCCGAGGTGATTATCATGTTGATGGTGTAGTAGCAATAGGACATCAATATACACCACCATCATACTGTTATAACTGTGGAAATGCTTTTCCATGGTTACAAACAGCACTAGAGAGTGCACAGGAATTATTAGATATTGATGAATCAATCAATGATTCTGATAAAGCACTCCTTATTAATTCGATGAAAGAAATTTCAAAAGATACTCCAAAAACGGAAGTTAATGCATTGAAAATTAAGAAGATTGCAAAGAAACTAGGTTCCGATACTTATGATGCATTTATTAAAATCGCTGTTGATGTCGGAACAGAAATAGCAAAAAAATCATTGTTAGGTAGTTGATATCTAACAAAGCAGAGGAGCCAATAAATTACCCTGCAGGCAATTTATTGGCTCACTTCAATCGTTGTTCGTGCCCGCTACGCGGGCCCGAACAACGGTCGCGCTGAGCACACTACGTGTGCCACCTGCTTTTTGATTCGTTCTGCGCTCCGCTACGAACAACAAAACTAGCGAATAGCGGTTTGCGATAGCAAAAGTTTCTATGAAAAAGCAGGAGTCACACCTTTCTCTTATTTAGGTTAAGTTATTGTTTTTTATGGCTTGTCAAAGCTTCTTGGGCAAGTGGGATACTCTATCAAGATATTATTTAAATGTTGATACATCAATTTGTCGTAAATAATATATGGAGAGTTTTGAGGGTCAAGTTTTGAGGGTCAGAGGTTTACTTTTAATGATGCAGATATATTAATGATACTAGACGAGATGGGTATAGAGGTTTTGGACTTTGATGCAAATAGTGCTTTGCTTTTAGGCTCTTTACCTTTTTATCATCGTGATCCATTTGATAGAATGATCATATCTCAGGCTATTACTAGGAAATACAAGATTATTAGTGTAGATAAAAAATTTAAATTATATGATTGCGAATTATTGTAAAGAATAAGCAAAAAGGAGACAGACTGCTTTATGTATTGTGCTTATAAAGTAGCTGTCACCTTTTAGTTGTCCTTACGATATCATCAACCCCTTGAAAAAATATGCAAATATCAACATTAAGAACTTTAGCTATCTTGGCTAAATGCTCTATGTTGAAGTGTTTTTTGTTTATAAGATTTTCTGCCATAGATATAGTTCCTACAGCTTTATGTCCTATAGATAGAGATAAAGAGAGCTGAGAGATATCTTTTTCTTTTCTTATTTGCTTTACATTTTTGCCAATTTGTTTATAAATATTCTCTACTTGTTCATCATTTAAAGACATAAAATATACCTATAGTTAAGTTAACCATAAGTATATTTTAGTAATAATCATTTATCAACTAACTATAGTTATGCATTGGTGATTTTTATTGCATTAAAAAAGTAGAATATTACCTTTTTTTGGTAAAATTTGGCACAAAGGAGAGGAAAATTTAATGAAAAAGATTATAATTATTTCATTGTATATTGCCATATTTGGTATTTTTGCTGGTTGTGCTCAGTATCAACTTGATCTAAAACCGGATAAGGTCAATCATAAAGCAATTATAAAATTTGGCAATAATTGTCAATATGTTGTTAATAATTTAACCCATAATACAAAAAATGTGAAGACATTAATGAGTCCTACTATAACAAAAATATCACAAAATTTTATTTCAGATGATATTTGTCATAATATAAATTTTAGAACTTCTAAGATTGATGGAGGATATTATTTTTTAACATCAGCATCGGATGATGTTTTTTCATCCTATCATGGTTGCACAACAATCGCATCAATAAGCGGAGTAAATTATATTTTGTGTAAAGATGCGAAGGTAATAACCTATTCAAGCTCTAAAGATATTGGATATGATGAGAAAAAATTTTTAGCTGTACGCAATACACAATGTTTTTATAATATCTTAAATACATTACAAAAGTGTAGTAGTAAAAAAAATACTATTGCTTCAAATAAAGAACCAATAATATTATACAACAAAGATGCAAAAACATTAAGAATAGGAGATACGATATATTATAGTAATTTTTCTACATCAAATAAGATTAAAAAGACAAACAATACTGGCATGCGTAAACAAACATTTTATGTTGTAAATTATAATAAAAGCGATACCTGTGGATCTTTTTACTATGATGTTTTGACTGCTGACAATGGTAATTATATTAAATTATCCATGAGAGATCGTATTATCAATGATTACGATAATAATTGTAAAATAGAGAAAAATAATAATAAGATATCTTTTTTAGAATGCAAAAGAAAAACTATGGTGACTACTACAGAAGTTAAATCAGGCAAAATTATATCGATATCAAAAAAATATTTTTCTAAGAGTAATGAAAAAGATTATGCTATAACCAGATCAATTTTAGATAAAAATGGAAAATATATTACAGAAATTGCAATTTGGCCATCTGAAAAATGTTATGAAAAAATAAAAAAGAAACTGTAAGTAGATGGGGTTTAGGTTTGACTTTTGATTCTTTTTATAAAAATAAACTTTTAAAAAAGCAAAGATATATAAGTTTTGAAGATGTAATATTGGCACTAGAGAGTGACGAATGATTAAAATAATAACTAAGCAAGAGAATTTTAATAATCAAGCCATCTCCTGCGCTAACAAGCTCTTAAAATTACTTTTAAGGCTTTCAAAATGTATTCTATCGGATTAGATATCTCTAAGTCAAATATAGCTGTTTATATTCCAAAAGGTAAGTTGGATATTGAAATCGAAAATAGCATAAAATCATTAAAATCTCTCTATGTTAAACTTAAAGAAAATGGCAAACATACCACAGTAGCTCAAATAGCAGTTATGGGAAAACTTGTAATTATCGCTCACTCTTTGTTTAAAAGGGGTGAATTATATGATGAAAATAGGTATTTGAGCTATTGATTTATGAGTGTGACTTTACAGTTTTTAGCTTAATTTTTGAAAATAGTAGAATTATTTATGACTTTCCTTAGTTTTTAATAGGGGTTTAAGGTGGCAACTGACCCCCTTTAATGTAGAATTAGGAGTAAATAGAATGATAGAACCAAAAAAATGTAAAGATATGAATGATATAAGATGTGCAATAGATAAGATAGATGCTAATATTGTGAAACTGATTTCAAAGAGATCAAGATATGTGCATGAAGCATCAAAATTCAAAAAAAATGAGACAGCCGTAAAAGATTCGAGTAGAGTAGCCAAAGTTATTGAATCTAAAAAGGAGTTAGCGATTCAACATCGAATATCTCCAAAATTGATTGGAGATATTTATAAAATGATGATAGACTTTTTTATAAAAGAAGAGTTAAAAAAGTGGAGTAAACAACAAAATAAAGCACTCTAGAAATTATCCAAATAATGTTACAGCATCCCCATTTGGAGCTTTGCTTCATCGCTCATTTTGTTTGGGTCCCAAGGAGGATCAAAAACAAGATCAACTTCGAGGGATTTTATAGAACTATCCTCTATGCGGTTTGGGATGGTTTTGACCAGATCGACTATCACCTCAGACATGGAGCAAGTAGCGGAAGTAAGAGTCATTTTGACTTTGCATGTGTTTAGTTTACTCACCTCATCTTTTTCGCATTTTACATCATAAATAAGTCCCAAATTGTATATATCAACAGGGATTTCAGGGTCGTATATCTTTTGCAACTCTTCTATAATTTGCTCTTCGCTCTGTTTTGGGGTTACAGTTCTAGGGTCTTTGCTCATCTGTTTTCCTTACATCTCTTCGCATAGTCATAGACCTTGTTTAAAAAAGCTTCCAAACTTTTTTGTCTGACAGGAGAAAGTAACTCGACTATTCCTAGTTGATTCAATTCATTAGGATTGAAATTTAAGATTTCATCAGGTGTATTTTCACTAAATATATCCAAAAACAATCCAAGCATCCCTTTTGCCATCTCAGAAGTGCCTTCACCTTTTAGTATGAGTTGTCCATTTTTGCACTCATAAGTAAGCCATGCCGCAGATGCACAACCAACTACAAAAGTATCGTCATTTTTTTGATCTTGCGGTAAAGTAGTATGCTTTTTTCCCAAGTCGAAGATATACTCAAGTTTTTCATTTGGCGTTTCAAAAAGATCAAAATCTTCTTTATATTGTTCTATCTTTTCTTTTAGTGTCATGATTTCTCCTTTAACATTATTTCCTCACAGTTGTGACAAGTAGCTATACACTCTATCTGAGGTTTATTGCGATATACATAGTCAAATGACTTATGAATTGTCTCTTTTACATCTTTTTCTTCTATCAAATCTATCATTTCGTTTGCGAAAGCCAGTATGAGCATTTTTCTTGCTTCATTTTGTTCCATACCTCTTGATCTTAGATAAAAAAGTTGGCCGGCATCAAGTTCACCTATGGTTGAGCCGTGGCCCGCTTCTACATCATCTATGTAGATTTCAAGTTGAGGTTTGCTCGCCATAAAAGCACCGTCATTTAGCAAAATTGCCTGAGAGTTTTGGTTGGTTGTGCTTTTTGGTGCTTGGTTATCTATCTTTATTAAAGCATCAAATATCCCTTTTGCACTGTCTTGAAGTATATTTTTTGACTTTTGTATACTTTTTGAGTTTTTGCCCTTATGGATAATCTTTGATACGGTTCCCATATTGGCATTTTCTTTGGCAAAAAGAAGGTGGTAAGAGTTTATATGGGCTTCATTTTGAAGTTCGGCTTTTATAAGATTTAAACTTTCCCCATCTCCAAAGTTAAAAGTATGTAAGTTAAATGTAGCATTTGGCTTTATATGTGCTCTATCTGAAGATATACAAACACAACCATTCTTTCTTGTAGTTTGCTCTTTTATAAGAGAAACATTTGCATTTTTTGCGACAAATATATCGGACCCAGAGCAAACAAAAGAGTTATCGGCGTTTGCATCTTCCGTAAATTCTACTATATCTGCTTTGACATTGTCATCAATATACAAAAAGGTTCTGTATGGGATGAGTTTATCAGCGATACTGTAAATATGCCTTATAATCACATCACAATTTTTTGAAAAGTGTATTTTGATATTTGTTTTACTGAGTGCATATCCAAGATAGTAAAGTGGGTCAAAATGATTTTTATCCATATCTGCTTTGGTTACATACTCTATGGTGATACCTTTGTTTTTAGGCATACTGATTACTATGCCGTTTTGTATAATGATATCTTTTCCGTCTTTTATATCTATTTCATCCCCAATATATCTATCCCACTTTTTTGACATCAGCGCTTTAATGTCAAAGTATCTGTATTCTTCGGTTTTTTTTGTGGGCAAGCCGAGCTGCTTTAGTTTTTCCAAAGCCTCTATCTGCATTTCATTCGGACTCAAAAGATTTAATAATCGTGTCATGTCATATCTCCTCTAAAGCTTCATATCCTGTCTCTTCAAGTTGTGCCACAAGGTCAGCTCCTCCTGTTTTTATGATTTTGCCATCTTTCAAGACATGTACAAAATCAGGCTTTATATACTCTAGGATTCTGCTGTAGTGAGTTATGATAAGAAAGCTTCTTTTTCCGTCTTTCATCTTGTTTATACCTTCGCTGACATCTCTTAGGGCATCTATGTCAAGCCCGGAATCTATCTCGTCGAGTATGATAAAATCAGGCTTAAGTACCATCATTTGGAGGATTTCATTTCTCTTCTTCTCTCCTCCTGAAAAGCCTTGGTTTAAAGATCTTTGTATCATTTCAGGTTTCATTCCAAGTTCTTTAAGGAGCTTTTTCAATTCTCTTAGAAATTGGGCGGCATTTAGCTCGCTAAGTCCTAGGTACTTTCTTTTTGTATTTAGTGCCGTTCTTAAAAAGTATGCATTGTTTACTCCAGGAACTTCTATGGGATTTTGGAAACTCATAAAAATTCCCTTTAAAGCCCTCTCTTCGGGAGAAAGGTCAACGATATTTTCATTTTTATATAGTATGTCTCCACTTTTTATCTCTGTGTCATAGTGACCCACAATGGTCTTAGATAGAGTCGATTTTCCAGCACCGTTTGGCCCCATGATAACATGTACTTTGCCTTCTTGGATTTGCAAATCCAACCCTTTTAATATCTCTTTTTCCGCTATACTTGCATATAAATTTTTAATATCAAGTACAATTTTTTTATCTTTATTCATCCTACACTTCCTTCTAATGTTAAATCCAATAATGCTTTCGCTTCAACCGCATACTCCATAGGAAGTTGGTTAAATACTTCCTTGCAAAATCCGTGGACTATCATGCCCACTGCATCTTCTTCTTTTATGCCTCTTTGCCTTAGGTAAAAGAGTTGTTCATCACTTATCTTTGTTGTTGTGGCCTCATGTTCAACTTTTGCTTTTGCATTTTTACTCTCAAGATAAGGAAAAGTGTGAGCACCGCATTTGTCGCCTATGAGTAAAGAGTCACACTCGCTGTAATTATGGGCATTTTGAGCTTTTGTAGCTATTTTCACCAAGCCTCTGTAACTATTTTGACCTTTCATGGCCGAGATACCTTTTGAGATGATAGTAGAGTGCGTATTTTTGCCCAAATGTATCATCTTTGTCCCTGTATCAGCCTGTTGAGCCAAAGTGGTAACGGCGACAGAGTAAAACTCTCCTACACTGTTGTCACCCTGTAAAATACAGCTTGGATATTTCCAAGTGATTGAAGAGCCTGTTTCAACCTGTGCCCAAGATATTTTTGCATTTTCACCTTTGCATATAGCTCTTTTTGTTACAAAGTTATAGATGCCACCTTGCCCGTTTTCATCTCCTGGGTACCAGTTTTGGATAGTGGAGTATTTTATCTGTGCATCTTTGAGCACCACAAGTTCAACTACTGCTGCATGGAGTTGATTGGAATCTCTTTGAGGTGCGGAACATCCTTCGTTGTAACTGACATAACTTCCCTTATCTGCAATTATAAGTGTTCTCTCAAACTGTCCGGTATTCATGGCATTGATACGAAAGTAAGTGCTAAGTTCCATCGGACATCTGACACCTTTTGGAATATATACAAAAGTTCCATCTGTAAAAACCGCAGAGTTGAGCGCGGCAAAATAGTTGTCATTCATAGGAACTACCGAAAACATATATTTTTTTACTAGCTCGGGATAGTCTCTTATGGCTTCGGATATCGAGCAAAATATAACACCCTTCTTTTTTAATTCCTCGGAAAAAGTTGTTTTGACAGATACCGAGTCAACCACCGCATCCACGGCAATTCCTTGAAGTTGTTTTTGCTCTTCAAGGGGAATTCCTAACTTATCATAAGCTTCTAAAATTTTTGGATCAACTTCATCAAGAGAGTTTGCACCTTTTTTTGGAGCTGAAAAGTATGAAATAGCTTGATAATCTATGGGCTCATGATGTATATGCGCCCAATGTGGCTCTTCCATGGTTTTCCATTTTTCCAATGCCTTAAGTCTAAGTTTTAGCATCCACTTTGGTTCATCTTTTTTCTGTGATATAAAAGATATCACATCTTCGCTCAATCCGGGAGGAATAGTATCTTGGTCGATATCTATCTCGAAACCTAGGGCATATTCTCCCGATACCGCCTTGTTTAATTCTTGCTGGGGCATGTTCATCATCCTTGCGTAGCTTTGTATTTTCGATGATTATAACACTATTTGTTTAATTAGGACTTAAATTGTCCTAATTAGTTTTAAGCTTAATATTTCTATTATTTTACTGTGTAGCGGTTCCTTGTAGTTTTGTTAAATCTTGTTGTTTCTCCCCCTGCTTCTTGGTGAGCGTGAAGTGGTTGGTTTGTTGTCTTTTTGTGGAGATCTTGCTCTTTTTCTATTTCTTGAGTTGCCTTTTTTCTTTACTGGTTCCGGTTTTATGGTGGGGTCCGGTTCAAATCCTTCTACTACCTTGCTTGGGATTTTGCTTTTTATCAGTTTTTCTATATCTTTTAAGTATTGAAGTTCATCTACGCATACTAAAGAAACGGCTATGCCTTCGCTGCCTGCTCGCCCTGTTCTTCCTATGCGGTGGATGTAGTCTTCACTTATATTTGGTAGTTCAAAGTTTACGACATAAGGGAGTTGATCTATATCGATACCACGAGCGGCTATGTCAGTTGCGACCAAAACTCTCACGGAACCTGCTTTGAAGTCTGCCAATGCTCTTGTCCTTGCTCCTTGGCTTTTATTTCCATGGATTGCGGCTGAACTGATACCGTCTTTTTCAAGTTGTCCGCTTAGTTTGTTTGCTCCGTGCTTTGTCCTTGTGAAGACTAAGACTTGTTTCCAGTTTTCTTTTTTGATTAAATGAGAGAGAAGTGCCCTTTTCTTTGCTTTGTCAACCGGGTGTACCAGTTGTTCTACCAATTCTGAAGCTGTGTTTCTTCTGGCTACTTCTATAAGTTTTGGGGAGTTGAGTAGGTTGTCCGCTAGTTTTTTTATATCATTTGAAAAGGTTGCTGAGAAGAGTAAACTTTGTCTCTTTTTTGGCAAGAGTGCGAGTATCTTTTTGATGTCGTGAATGAAGCCCATATCTAGCATTCTGTCTGCTTCATCAAGCACTAAAAACTCTACTCTTGAGAGATTTATAGTTCTTCTTCCTATGTGATCCAAAAGTCTGCCCGGAGTTGCTACTACTATGTCCACTCCTCTTCTGAGGTTTCCTATCTGAGGGTTTATGCCTACTCCGCCAAAGATTACGGCAGAAGTGTAGGGCAGATATTTTCCATACTCTTTTATGCTTTCATGAACTTGGGTCGCAAGCTCTCTAGTAGGAGTAAGTATGAGCACTCGCACTGGGCGTTTTCCTTTTGAGCCGGCATGTTCACCAAGAAGCTCTAAAATAGGCAGAGTAAAACCGGCAGTTTTTCCCGTACCTGTTTGTGCTCCGGCTAAAACATCTTTTTTTGAGAGTATAATCGGAATTGCTTGTTTTTGTATAGGAGTCGGCTTGCTATAACCTTGTTCTTGGATTGCTTTTAAAATAGGTTTAGACAAACCTAGTTTTGTAAATGACATAAATTCTTCTTTATTTTTTATTGGGAGGGGATTATAGCGTAATTTTGGTTTGAATAAAGAGAAGATGTAAAAACATAAAAATATCGATATTATGCATACTGCTATATAAACTAAGAAATAGGACAATATTACTCTTATTTACTTTTTATTTATAAAAGGTTGTTTTTTATTTAATATATAATCCTATACTTTCATTACCAAGACGCAACCCTCCTTTTTAGAAAACGAATATATTTTTTAAAATCAGCGTTCGAGATGCCCACCTCGAACGCTTTTTTTATGCCCAATTTTTACCTATCTTCCTCTATTTATCAGATTTTTTGCTATCTTTTGTTAAAATAAAATATTATAAAATGTTTAAGGATAAGATTGATGAGTATTCAAGAAGAGTTAGAAAGTAGAAGTGGTGGAGTTTGTGAACTCTGCGGAAGTAGTGATAATTTAGGTATTTTTGAGGTTGCTCCGTCAAACGGTAGTGTTGAAGAGTCCATTTTTATATGCTCTACATGTAGAGCTCAAATAAAAGAGCAAGATAGCTTGGATGAGACTCATTGGAACTGTTTAAATGATAGCATGTGGAGTGAAGTTTCAGCTGTTAAAGTTGTAGCTTTTAGACTACTACAAAAGCTTGGTCGTCAAGATTTACTAGATATGATGTATCTTGAAGATGATGAGAGAAAATGGGCAGAGTCAGGTATAGAAGCTGTTGATGAGCTAGTTGTCAAAGATGCAAATGGCACTAATTTAAAAGCAGGGGATAGTGTTGTTATCTTGAAAGACCTAGATGTCAAGGGTGCCGGTTTTACTGCAAAAAGAGGAACAACGGTACGAAATATTGCGATTCCTAGTGATGTTGAAGGACATATAGAAGGAAGAGTAAACGGCACAAAAATCTACCTTAAGACTGAATTCTTGAAAAAAGCATAAAAGTGTATGATGTTGTAGTTATAGGCTCTGGAGCTGCTGGCATGATGAGCGCTATAACTGCTGCGAGAGATAAAAAAAGAGTTTTACTTCTGGAAAAAATGACTGCTTTAGGATTGAAACTAAAAGCTACCGGCGGCGGCAAATGCAATATCACAAATAGACTAAATAAAGAGGATTTTATAAACTCTTTTGACAAACAAGGCAGGTTTATGCGTGATGCTTTGAGTCTTTTTGATTCGCAAGATCTTGTGGATTTTTTGAATGATATTGGACTTAGCACTCATGCACTGGATGGTTTTAGGGTTTTCCCTCTCACTCATGACTCAAAAAGTGTCTTAGATGTTTTGAGTATGGAGATGGTAAGACTTGCCGTAGAAGTAAAGTGCAAACAAGATGTTCAAAATATAGACAAAGTAGAAGACCTCTTTTTCATCAAGACAGGAACCGACACTTTTAAAACTAAAAATGTTGTGATTGCTACTGGTGGGTTGGGCTATAGTTCGTTAGGATCGACAGGAGACGGTTATAAGTTTGCCACATCTTTCGGTCACTCTATTAAAGACTTGCATCCTGCTATGCTGCCCCTGCATGTAGCGGAGAAATGGGTCAAAAATTGCAGAGCCGATACTATAGCAAAAGCAACACTAAAGATAGATATACCTAAGATGAAAAAATATCATATGCGAGGCGATCTTATATTTACTCAAAAAGGTATAAGAGGACCCGTCGTTTTGGATTTTGCTACATACATCACCCCGCTTTTGAAAATATACGACATGGTTCCTTTGTTGGTAAATTTGACAAAGGGTATGAATGAAGAGGAAGTTAGAAATTTTCTTAAAGAAAATCACAAAATAGAGCCAAATCAGAGTGTTTTAGAGCTTCTTGCCAAGCTTTTGCCAAAATCAGTCAGTCAAGAGTTGTGCAATCTCGCACAGGTAGAGAGAGACAAAAGATACTCAGAGATAAAAGCTGTAAAAAAAGATAAACTTATCAAACTTTTAGCATGGACACCTTTAAATGTTGTCGGTCATGATGGATTTGATAAAGCTATGATTACAAAAGGCGGTGTTAAGCTAAAAGAGATAGATCCAAAAACTATGCAAAGCCGACTTGTAAAAGGTTTGTATTTTTGTGGAGAAGTCGTTGATTTGGACGGTCCTTGCGGCGGATACAACCTGCAGTGGTCATTTTCTAGTGGGTACCTAGCGGGTTGTATGCTAGATTAGATATAATAGACTAATAGATAAACTAGAGTTTTTTAAACTATTTCTTGCAGGACAAATACCCTTGTTGGTCTGAGTTTTGCGATGTGGTTTTAGAAGAGCTCTAGCATAAAAAAATACGGAGAAAAATATGAAAAAGGTTATTTTTGTTTTATTTGCATCTGCGAGTTTGGTTTTTGCTTTTAATTTAGGTAATTTTGCCAAAAGTGTTATGGGCTCAAGTAGTAGTTCAAGTACGGTAACATCAGGTCTAAACAATGCTACGATAGCGAGTGGTTTAAAGGAAGCTTTAAAAAAAGGTGTTAGTTTTGCTGCGCAGAAGCTGGGTAAAAATGGAGGCTATCTAAATAATTCTTTGGTTAAGATACCATTGCCAAAAAATCTTTCAAAAGTTGAAAAATTAGTCAGAAAATTCGGTGGGGACAGGGTTGCCGATGAGTTGATAGATTCTATGAACTCGGCTGCTTCGAAAGCTGCTCCAAAAACTGTCAAAATCTTTATGAATGCCATAGATAACATGTCTCTGAATGATGCAAAAAAAATCTTAACGGGCGATAAAAATGCTGCAACCCAATATTTTAAATCTCACACTTCAAAATCACTAGAGAAGATGATAGCACCAATTGTGCAAAATACCATGAAAAACAATAGTGTTGCCAAATATTATGATGCCTTTAACAGCTATTACGATAAATATGGAAAAAAATATGTGCAAAATAGTAATATCTTGTCTTTGGCTAAAAGTTTTGGTGCAGACTCATATCTGCCAAGTGGAAAGAAAGAAGATTTAAACAAATATGTTACGCAAAAAGCGATAGACGGGTTGTTTAAGATGATTGCGAAAGAAGAGGCAAATATAAGAGAAAACCCGGTTGCAAGGACAACATCTCTTCTTAAAAAAGTATTTAATTAAGGAAGAAAATGAAATTATTATTGATTGGTGCGGGAAATATGGGTGGAGCGATGCTCCAAGGATTGCAATCCTATAATATTACAGTGGTTGAGACTTATCCGAAGAGGGCTGAAGAGTTAAAAAGTATGTATTCAAACTTAAATATAGTCGAAGATATACCAAATCTTGATGGATATATAGTTATTTTAGCTATAAAACCACAATCTCTAAAAGCTCTACATGTAGAGGGTTGTGCAGATGGGCTTATCTCCATATTAGCAGGTACAAAACTTGAGAAATTAAAAGCAAAAATTGATTCGAAATTTTATATAAGAGCTATGCCAAATATGGCAGCACTTGTGCAAAAATCAGCCACTTCACTTTGTGGAGATGCACAGCTCAAAGATATAGCCATAGAGGTTTTAAGCTCATTTGGTGTGTGTTTTTGGCTAGAGAGTGAAAACGAACTTGAAATTGCAACAGGTCTAGCAGGGTCTGCTCCTGCTTGGATAGCTCTTGTGGCGGAAGCTTTGAGCGATGGTGCAGTAAATCTTGGGTTAAAAAGAGATATAAGCTACAGGTATATAGCAGCACTGTTTGAAGGAGTAGGAACAGTCCTGAGAGATGAACACCCTGCTATTTTGAAAGACAAAGTGACTTCTCCAAATGGAACTACAATAGCAGGTATCGCAAAACTAGAAGAGGGTCGCGTGAGAGATAGTTTTATAAAAGCGATGAGAGCGTCTTACGAAAAAACAAAAGAGATGGATTAAACCCCGATAATCGTATCATTTGGTTCAAATGATGCGATTATTTTTTCACCTAGCTCTACATGTAGTGCTCCAAATTTTTCGACTTTCATTACTGATATGAGAGATATATCGTGGCTTGCTTGTAGTGTTAATTCGACTAGATTCCCCTCTGTTTTTATGCTTTTGATAATACACTCTATCTGATTTTCACTCTCTTGTTTCTTCTTGGAAATTTTTATCCAGGGTGCTTTTATAAGCACGAAAACACTTTTTGCTTTCTTGATTCCAAGCTCTTTTATGCTTTGATTTGTGATAGATGAACTGATCTCTATATTTTTATCTATTGAAATCAAGATTTTTGAGCTGATTGAACTTTTCTCAAGATTTTTTACTCTTCCAAAGAGCTGATTTCTAGCACTTGTTCTAAGTGAACTCCTATGTAAAAAAGTTTGTAAATCAGAAAAATTTTTAGTATGTGATTCTATAGTCTTTAAAAATTCTTGTTGTGATTTATAGAGTAGTTCATATATCTCTATGTACTCTTTTGCACTGTTTGTCAGCTTGCTTCCACCTCCACCGCTTCCACCGGTGCTTGAGATAATCAACTCTTTACTAGAGAGGTTTTTCATCTCATTTAGTGAATCCCATGCAGCTTTATAACTCATATTCATAGCCTTTGCTGCTTTTGAAAGAGAACCGTAAGTGTCGATATTTTTTAAAAGCTCAATTCGCCCTTTGCCAAGAAAACCTTTTTTGTCATAATCAAGCCAAAGACTACTATCTATATGTAATGGTTTCACTATTTCTCATCATCTTTAAATAAAAATTTCAAGTTCCTTCTGAGAATTTCTGTCATTTAAGATATCCTATAAGTTGCCATATTCCGGCACTGCAGATACCTGCTAACACTCCTGCAAGCATATCATCCCCCATCACTCCTAGTCCCCCTTTTACATCTCTGTCTATTTTGCCTATAAAAGATGGTTTCCATATATCAAAAATCCTAAAAAACACAAAGCTAAGAAGCATTTGTGTGATAGTTGCTGAGCTGAGTATGAAAGCTAGCCAGAGCCCGACAACCTCGTCTATGACTATGCTTTTGTCGTCATGTGAGTTAGTTTTTATCTCATATTTGTTTATCTCTGTTATGGCTATGAGCGTGATGAGTATGGTCAATAAAAACAGAGTATCTGTATGAAAATACTGCAAAATTACGAATCCAATCAGCCCTGCTAGTATACTTCCCATGGTTCCTGGGGCATAAGGAGATAGCCCGCTATAAAAAAAAGTCAAAAAAAGTTTTTGCAAAATAGAGTCCTTATGTAAGTGATGTTGTTTGGTGAAGTTTCATGAGATTTAGGTAAAAATCCTCTTCACTATGGTCTTCAAGTAGTCCACTGTTTGGAAATATATCATCATAAAGAGTATTTATATTTTCAAATCTATTTGGCATGCAAGCACTCAAGAATTTTGAAGATATATCTGTTCTCATGAGAACAGCTGGTGGCAGTATTCCTATTCTAAAAAATCTTCTAAGTGCTTTAGAGTTGTATTTTATATGCCTGTGAGGTCCGTGAGGGCAAGTGCTCGTATTTACAAGGGTTTTGCAGTCCTTACAATATACGAATTTTGAAATCACTTCGATGTTTATGTCTAAGGATTCGTACTTGCTAAGTATAGATTTTATCTCATTTTTATCATAATACAACCCAATTCCTGTGTGATTATTGCCTATTATGAATTTGTTACAACCGAAATTATTTGCACAGATACAATCAAGTATAGCGTCATTGAAGCCTGCAAACAGATATGTGCTTTCAAATGGTACCACTAGTACTCTATTTTTTGGCAGATAGTTATCTATAGCATATTTAAGAATATCTCTTTTTGTTTCATAAGATATCTTGTCTGTTTTTCTTTGGTGTTTGGAGAGAAAAACTACCACGAGGTCAGTTTTCTCAAGTGTGATTCTAAGAAGCCTCTCATGAGCTCTATGAAATGGTCTTGCATCCATCATAATAGCTGCCACACTCTTTGCTCCACTTGATTTTATAGCATCTTTTATATCTTTTTTTACATTTTTTATGCCATCATAATTAACACTATATTTGCCATATATGGAGTATTTGCCAAGTCTGTTTAAAAATGCCCTTGTAGCAGGATTTTGTGTGTCGTAGTTGCCAAAAATCTGCTCTATTCTGTTTCGCCTGTTTATCTCGAAAAAGCCATCTGCTATGATATAACCTCTGATATCTCTATCTACAACCAAATCTATCTTTTCACCTTTTTTTATACTGCTTATAACCTCTTCGTTTTTTCTTCCTGAGGGTGCAAGTATAAATGGAAAAGGAAAAGGTTTACCTTTGTAGCATCTCGTGCTATCTACCTCTATAGCCTCTTCTTTATTCATTAGTTTATCTACGGGCTTAAAGATGCCTTCTTGTGCAAATGAAAGAGTAGCTAATGCTTGAGAATCTATAACTATTTGTCTATTTTTTCTTGTTGAGTCCATATTTTTTCCTCTTTTCCCAAAGACTTTTTCGTGATATTCCTAATTTTTTAGATAACTCTGTATCGGGAAATTTGTTTTGAAAATTTAAAATTATATGCTTTACATAATCATCAATCGAAAGTATTTCTCCATGGTTTAAAATTTTACTGTTATTATTTAATTCTATATAAAAAAATGGTGCATTTTCTGTAAAATCCGTTGTTGACATAAAGACTAGTCTATCAGCGATGGTATTAAAGAGTTTTGTTTTTTCACTTTTTTTAAGCTTTTGTAACTCTGTTAGATATATGATTTCATCGCTCGGTATTTTTAGTATTTGTTCTGTTGTGTTTGAACTTGTCAAGGATATAAATGTAAATGACTTTTTAGCAGATGCACAATACTCAAACACAAGAGCATCTGCAATCTTTTGTGAGTTTGTCTTAATGATGGCTGGAAATTTTACCTTTTTGTCAAATTCAGGCAGATTTGTACTTTCAAAGATATGTTTGAGATATCTCTTATATGTATTGTTATCTTTTTTTATTGTATCAAAATCAGCCAAATGCTGGAGCTTTCTGACCAACTCTTCTATCATAAAAGGTTTTTGTATATAGTCGTTTGCTCCCGCTTTTATAGGGTTTGAAACCGTATCATTGCTGATATATGAAATCATCAATATGATGATAGAAGATTTGTGTTTGTCTATGACTGGATAAAAATTTTGCCCAGAGATATTTGTGGACAAAAGAACAGAGTCATACTTTTCATTTTTCAAGGCATCTTGAACTGTCGTAGCGATGTCGCATTTGTACCCAATCTCGGTTAGCTTGGAAGCTATGCTTTGTGCTAAGTAAATTTCATTTTCAACTATTAAAATCTTCATATTTTTGTCCAATTAACATATCTTAATGTAGAGGTAGCATTTACGCCAATCCCCTCTTTTCTGCCTATAAAGCCCAAATTTTCTGTAGTAGTAGCTTTTATATTCACAAAAATAGGCTCTACATGTAAAATCTTTGCTAGGATTTTTGACATTTCGCTTTTAAACTCTTTTAATTTTGGTGTTTGAGCCATTATGGTTATATCACAATTGATTACTTCATATCCAACACTTGTTACAAATCTATACACATTTTTAAGTAACTCTTTGGAGTCTATATCTTTAAATCTTTCATTATCATCTGGAAAAAGTTCGCCAATATCTCCTGCGCCTATAGCTCCCAATATAGAATCTATGAGAGCGTGTATGGCGACATCACCATCAGAATGTGCCTTAAATCCAAAATCTTCACGAATCTTCACACCGCCTAGCATCATTACTTTGTCTTTTTCAAATTCGTGTACATCAAATCCATTGCCTACAAATATATCTGAAGATGGTTTTTCTTTACAGCCAATTTCGTCTAAATCTTCTAAAAAAGTTAGCTTTTTTGCTCTAGTGTCACCTTTGATGTATGTTACTTTTCCGCCAACAGCTTTTATGGCACTGCTATCATCTGTATATTGGGTGTTTGTATCTAGTGCTTTTTTTAAAATAGTAGTTTTTGAAAGTTGTGGAGTTTGTATAAGCTTGATCCTGTCTCTATCTATAGTATTTTCTTTGTAGATTACAGTATCGCTTACATTTAGGTACGGCACGACTATATCGCTTTTAGCCCTTTTTTCTACTACTCGCTCTAACATTGGTTTGTCTATACATGCTCTAGCTATATCGCTTACTAAAACATAGGGGGTATCTACATGTGAGAGTGCATTTTTGAGTGACTCTTGTCGTGTTGAGCCACCTATGATATATGTGAAAGAGTCATCAAATCTTTTCATATATCTGATCTCATCAGGCGAGCAAGCTATGATAATTTTGCTAAAATTCAATTTGCTTGTTATATTTCTTGTCGAAAATAACCAAAGTGGAATATGTCCAAATCTAAGCCACTGTTTTTTTACAGAGTGCTCAAATCTTGTCGAATTTCCAGCTCCTAACATAATAAGAGACAAATCAGGCAATTTTTGTCCTTTTTCAATCAAAGTGTTACAATATTATACACTACCAAAGCTTTTTTTTATCTTTTTTGTGATAAATTTCACTCATCAAAAATAAGGAGTTTATATTTTATGTTAGACAAAAATAGTGTAAATGAAAAACTAAGAGAGGTAGTGTATCCCGGATTTGAAAAGGATATAGTCTCTTTTGGTTTTGTAAAAGTTATAGATGTGAAAGATGACAATGTATATGTAGAACTTGACATCGTTTCATCAAGCCAAGAGGTAGCAGATCAGCTAAAAGCTGATGTTACTGCAAAGCTAGGCGAAGTAGGAGCCAAAAGAGTGGATGTGGCGGTAAAACAGCCAAAAGCACCTGCTCAAAAGAGTAACTCTCAAAGCGGCAAAAACATAGCCCCACAAATCAAAAACTTTGTGATGGTAAGTAGTGGAAAAGGTGGAGTTGGTAAAACAACTACAACTGTAAACTTAGCTATAGCACTTGCAAGTCAAGGCAAAAAAGTAGGCATCTTGGATTCAGATATATATGGTCCAAATGTACCTAGGATGATGGGAACAGTCGGTAAAAATCCAGAAGTTGTCGGAAACAAAGTTAAGCCTATGTTGGTTGACGGTGTTGAGATGATGAGCATGGGAAGTCTTATGGAAGAGGGTCAATCTCTCATCTGGAGAGGTGCTATGATCATGAAAGCCATAGAGCAACTCTTAAGAGATATACTCTGGAGTGATTTAGATGTACTATTTATCGATATGCCACCAGGAACCGGTGATGCTCAACTGACTTTGGCTCAAAGCGTGCCTGTGACTGCCGGTGTGTGCGTAACAACCCCACAAATCGTAGCACTTGATGATACCGAGAGAAGTTTGGATATGTTTAAAAAACTTCATATTCCAATAGCCGGAATCGTTGAAAACATGAGTGGCTTTATCTGCCCGGAAACCGGCAAAGAGTATGATATATTTGGCAAAGGAACAACTGAGCCGTTAGCTAGAAAATTTGATACTCAAATCTTAGGTGAAATTCCAATCGAACCGGCTATTAGGGAGGGTGGAGATGCAGGAAAACCTGTGACATTTAACCAGCCTCAAAGCCAAAGCGCTAAAAAATACCAAGAAGCTGCTAGTAAACTTTGGGATTATATAGTAGAAGTAAACGAAGAGGGCGGAGTCGATAACGAAGCGATTCAACCAACCATCGGCGTAAACGGTGGAGCAAGCGCATGCTCTACAACAAGCGGCGGTTGAAGTTCTTAAATAGCTCTAAGTTTTAGAGATACAAAATTAAGAATTAAAAACCTGACCTTACGCACTTTTTTCTCGAAAAGTCTCACTTTTCGTAGCTTTAGGGGGGGGTAAGGTAAGTTAAAACATATAAAAGGCAGGGTACATGCTCTGCCTTTTTTCTACTAAGTATTGGTATGCTTTTCTAATACTTCTCAATATTCTAATAATTTTTTCAATAATATTTACATATATTATGCAGCTATCCCATTATTCTTTTATGCAGATGAAAAATCAAGCACAAAAAGGCTATAATGGCTTAAATTGATAATGCTAAAAATTTTAAAGGAAAAGAAAAATATGGAAGAAAATTTTAAAAAAAATCTAAAATTGGCAGTTTTGATAGACTCTGACAATGCACAAGCTTCAATCGTTTCAAATTTACTAAAAGAGATTGCAAAATATGGTACGGCAAATATAAAAAGAGCCTATGGAGATTGGACAACAGGACGGTTAAAAAACTGGAAAGAGTATCTGCATAAACATGCGATTCAGCCAATTCAGCAATTCAGCTATACGGTTGGAAAAAATTCTACGGATTCATCACTGATTATTGATGCTATGGATATATTGCATGATGACAATATAGATGGCTTTTGTATCGTCTCTTCGGATAGTGATTTTACAAGATTATCGACGAGAATACGAGAAAATGGCTTGGTCGTTTATGGTTTTGGTGAGAAAAAAACACCGGAAGCCTTCATATCCGCTTGTGATGAATTTATATTTACAGAAAATCTAAGAAAGACTCCAAAGCCCGTAAATACCGTCAGTAGTGACGATAAACTAAAACAAATGATAATCAATGCCGTAAAAGCTGTTTCTGATGAGAATGGGTTGGCGAGATTGACAAGTGTGACTATTCACATCAAAAAAACAAATCCGGAATTTGATACTAGAACATACGGGTATGAAAAGATGGGGCAGTTGGTGAGGTCGCTAGAATACTTAACGATTGAAGAAAAGAGTTTTAACGATGGCTCAAATAATAAGCATATAATGGTAAAAATCAAAAATTCGTAGCACTTTCAAATTAGGATAATTTTAGTATGATTTTGCTAAAATGCTAACTAAAAACAGGGGATATATAAAATGAAAAAATTAGAAACAGTAAAAGAGTTTAAGAAATTAGTATCAAGTATAGAAGCCAAAGGATATAAAAAACCACTTGGTTTTGGGATAGCCAAAGTAGATAGAGGTCAGAGTGATTATAACCTAGTGCTTCAAGCAAATTATCCTATTGTAAATTGGGATGAAAACTTTGGTTCAGCTTCTGTATTTTTAGAAGCTTTGATTCAAAGTGGCGTTGAAGTTAACTTTAACGCAAGTGAGTTTGTAAGTGAAGTTAACAAGAAATTTATCAAATTTGCATACAATGCATTTTATCCGTTTTTGGATGAAGCTGTGGGAGATGCTCATAAAAATGTACAAGTGATAAATGTACTCAAATGGATCAAAAAAGATGTGGATTTAGGGGATTATAGGGTTGTATTTATATTTGAAGATGAAGCTCCTAAAAGTGTAGAAAGTGTTTATTTGAAATTATATGCTCTTTCAAGCGGAAAAGCAAAACTAAGAAGCCTCAATCTAAATGGCGCTTTTGGAGTATTGCCAAATGTTGCTTGGAGCGGTAGAGAGCCGATAGAGCTTGATTGGCTTAGAGTTAATGAGATAGAGTTAAAGCTTTTGGGTGAGTATCCGACTATAGACAGCGTAGATAAATTTCCAAGATTTCTCTCTCATATCATTCCGAGTGACAATACAAGAATTTTAGATAGTTCAAAAGTTCGTATGGGTGCACAATTAGCAGCAGGTACGACCGTGATGCCAGGAGCCAGTTATATAAATTTTAATGCAGGCACAACCGGAGCTGTTATGGTTGAGGGCCGTATAAGTTCGTCCGCGATAGTTGCAAAAGGTAGTGATGTTGGCGGAGGAGCCAGTATATTGGGTGTTTTAAGTGGTACAAACGGAAATCCTGTGGGCATAGGAGAAAATACTCTGCTTGGAGCAAACTCAGTCACAGGGATACCTTTGGGTGACGGTTGTATAGTAGATGCCGGTATAGCAATACTTGAGGGCACAAAGATAGGTATAGCTTCAAATCAGCTAGAAAAGATAAGAGAGGTAAATCCCGATTTTACTTTTGAACAAGGCGGTGAGATGCAGTTTTTTAAGGGATTGGAATTAGCAGGAATGAATGGCATACATTTTAGACAAAACAGCACAACAGGTATGATTCAAGCGCTTAGAAGCCAAAGAGAAGTGGTTCTAAATAGCGAATTACACTAATCAGTTAAAAATATAAGAATAAAAATTTAGGATTGCAGATATAATGGTAGAAGTAAATAATTTAACGATGAGATATGGTTCAAGAGTTTTGTTTGAAAATATAAATTTAAAACTTGGTGTTGGTAAAAGATATGGTTTGATTGGTGCAAACGGTGCTGGAAAAAGTACATTTATGAAGATTTTATCCAAAGAGTTACATCCTACTAGCGGAAATATTTCAGTTCAAAGTGCTCTTAAAGTCGGGACATTGAGCCAAAATCAATATGCTTTTGAGGATTTTACTCTTAAAGATGCCGTTATGTATGGTAATAAAAAACTATATGATGCCATAAAAGAGAAAGAAGAACTTTATGCACATGGTGACTTTGAAGATGAAAAAGTCAATGACAGATTGGCTCAGCTTGAGATGATTTGCGCAGAAGAGGATCCGACTTATGAGGTGGATATAAATATCGAAAAGACTCTCACCTCTTTAGGGTTTGCCGTAGAGACTCACGAAGAGTTGATGAGTTCACTCTCGGGAGGAGATAAGTTTAAAATTTTACTTGCCCAAGTTTTATACTATAAGCCGGAAGTTCTATTTTTGGATGAGCCTACAAATAGTCTTGATCTCGAAGCCATAGCTTGGTTGGAAGATAAACTTAAAAGGCATGAGGGAACTATGGTGGTTATATCTCACGATAGACACTTTCTAAATTCAATTTGTACAAATATACTAGACCTTGATTTTAAAAAGATAAGAGAGTTTACGGGTAACTACAATGATTGGTATATGGCGGTAAATCTTATACAAAAGCAGCAAGAACTTGAGAGAAGTAAAAAACTAAAAGAGAAAGAGGAGCTAGAAGCCTTTGTGAGAAGATTTTCGGCAAATGCTTCAAAGGCGAAGCAGGCTACAAGTCGTCAAAAACAGTTGGAAAAACTAAATATAGAAGATTTGCAAACTTCAACTAGAAGAGATCCAAGCATAGTCTTTAAACTTAAAAGAGAGATAGGCAATGAGATTTTAGAGGTGGAAAATATCTCAAAAAGCTTTGATGAAAAGGTTTTGAACGGCATCAGTTTTAGAGTTGAAAAAGGTGACAAGATAGCACTTATCGGACCAAATGGCATAGGTAAAACCACACTTTTGAGTATCATCATGCAAAATTTACAAAGTGACAGTGGAGTGGTAAAGTGGGGTGCTACGATAGAGTCTAGCTATTTTCCTCAAAATACAACCGATCTTATAGATGGCGAAGAGCCACTATACGAGTGGCTACAGGGTTTTGGAGAAAAAAAAGACATAGATGAGGTAAGAAAGTGTCTTGGTCGTATGCTCTTTTCTGGAGAGGAGCAAAAAAAGAGTATCAAAAGCATAAGTGGTGGTGAAAAACATCGTATGATGCTCTCAAAAATGATGCTCCAAAGAGGAAATTTTTTAGTGCTCGATGAGCCGGATAATCATCTTGATTTAGAGGCGATTATCGCACTAGGAGAGGGTTTGCTTGGTTTTGATGGAAATGTTATTTGCGCTACTCACGATAGAGAACTCGTAGATGCTTTTGCAAATAGAATTATAGAGTTAAAAGACGATGGAAGTTTTGTAGATTTTAGAGGTAATTATGAAGAGTACAAAGAGCATATAAGCGGTTAAAAGACTGTATATGCTCTCTTGGAGTTTGGATTGTGAATTTAGTTATTTTTTAAAGAGTAGAAGTAATTAGTTGCTTCTACGAAGCCATCTATACTACCACAATCAAATCTTCTTCCTTTGAATTTATAAGCTATTACCATACCTTTTTGAGCCATTTTACATAGCGCATCTGTGATTTGAATTTCACCGTTTTTACCGGGTTTTGTTGTTTTTATGAGTGGAAAGATATCAGGCGTAAGTATATATCTGCCTATGACCGCTAGATTACTTGGTGCTTTGTTTTTATCTGGTTTTTCTATCATATTAGAGACCATAAAAACATCTTTTTCAAGCTCTTTGCCTTCTATAACTCCATATTTATCGGTATCTTCTTTTGGCACTTCCATTATAGCCACGATACAGCATTTGTATTTTTTGTATAGTTTTATCATTTGTGTTAATATACCATCGCCATCGGGATTGATACATAAATCATCGGCGAGCACTACGGCAAAAGGAAATTTCTCTCCCACGAGTGCTTTACCTTTGTATATAGCATCCCCTAAACCATTCATCTCATTTTGCCTAGTGTATGTAAAAGTGCACTTTTCTATGATGTTTCTTATACCTTCAAGCAGATTTTCTTTTGAAGTGCCCTTTATTTGGTGCTCCAATTCATAAGATATATCAAAATGATCCGTTATAGCTCGTTTTCCACGACCTGTGATTATCGCCATGATGTTACATTGTGCTTCCATCGCTTCTTCGACACCATATTGTATGAGAGGTTTTGTGAGTACAGGAAGCATCTCTTTTGGCATAGCTTTTGTTGCAGGTAAAAATCTTGTGCCATACCCTGCTGCTGGAAATAGACATTTTTTTATCATAAATATTGCTCCAAATTATATAGATTGGCAAAGTATAACATAAATCAGTTTATTGTTATCGCAATTATATTTAAAAGGAGAATTGTTTTTTTGGAGATTTTTATCTATCGTGTTTAGAGGGTTAAGTCAATAACCCTCTTTTTTTATAAGTTTTGTCAACTCTCTTGGATCTGGAAATCTTTCCACAAAAGTTGCAACTTTGTATAGTTTTGAAAAGATTAATTTTCCATTTAGACTCACTTCAAAAGCACCTCGTTCACCTGGTTTTAGTGTTACTTTTGCATCTCTAAATACCGATTTTATCTCTTCTTCCGCACGGGAAGCTTTTGGTAAATAGTCTCAAATAACGCAGTATTTTATAACTATATCCATATTATCCATTCCTTAATTTGTCTCTGAGTTCTGCCATTTTTTGTGAAATCAGACTAGCATCTTTGACGAGTTTTGAAAGGTCTCCAAATGATTCGAGTATGACTATATGATTTTGAGCGATAGCTTGTTTGAGCAGCTCCATCATAGGTTTGAAATTTTCTTCATAAGAGGTCTTGCTTATCATCTTGTTTTTAAAGTCATAGTCTATGCCTTTGAGTATGTAGTACATGGCTATCAAATTGCCCTTTATACGATAAAATTTATCGTCTTGTGTTGTGAAAGTTGTCTTTAGCATCAAGTTGGTTTGAAGTTGTTGCTTAAGTCTATCAAGTGCAACTGCTAGGTTGTCAGAGTTCACTATGAAGACAGCTCTTTTCTTGCTCATATCCTTATTTTTATCCTCTTTGAGTTGTTTTAAGTATATGTTTATATTTGCTATGGCTTCTTTCACTCTTGTGCTGTAACTAGTAAATATTGGGATTCTAAAATCAGCATATACATCTGACCTTGCCTGGACTATATGTTCATTTGCCCCACCTGTTCCCCTGTTTCTTGCGAGATTATTTTCGAGTGTATATAGACCGATTCGGTACATCTCTATTTCTCCCACTTGCTCATAGTATTTGTTGTCTATCCAGCTTCTGACACCCACAAAGTTGGTTACCAATCCTTCGTTTAGTAGATTTTGCAAACCACTTTTTAGAGCATCAGTTGTTGTTTTGCCTACTAGATTTTTATAGGTTTTGATGACTGGTACTTTGTCTGTTGTTATGCTGTAAAATGGTGCTACGATAAGACTGATGGGGAAAAACCAAAGTACAAAAGCTATGATAGCTAGTACGATAAGCAGTAAAAATCTTTTTATAAAAATTCCCCATTCTCTATAGTCAAACAGATATGAAAATATCTTTTTTTCTTCTTGAGTCTCTTCCATCTGATTTTAATCCTTTATTGTTGGAATCGCACTAAGGAGCTTTTTTGTGTAGTCTGCTTCGGGGTTTCTAAACAGATCATCCACACTTTTTAACTCCACTATATCTCCAAAGTACATAACTACAATTCTATCTGAAATATGCTCAACAACACTTAAATCGTGTGAGATAAATATATATGTAAGGTTAAACTCTTTTTGCAAATCAAGCAATAGATTTAAAACTTGTGCCTGTATGGAGACATCAAGTGCGCTCACAGGCTCATCACAGACTATAATCTCAGGATTTAGAGCCAATGCCCTTGCTATCCCTATCCTCTGTCTTTGTCCGCCTGAAAATTGGTGAGGATATCTCTCATACCAATCAGAATGCATACCAACTTTATCCATTAGATATAAAACTCTCTCTTTTATCTCTTTTTTGCTCATGTTAGTGTTTAGCTTCAAAGGTTCTCCTATGATGGCTCCTACTTTCCATCTAGGATTTAAGGAGGAGTATGGGTCTTGGAAGATGATTTGTACTTTTTTTCTATACTCTTCTAATTCATGGTGCTGCAGTTTGGTTATATCTTCACCATTAAAGAGTATTTTCCCTCCTGTTGGCTCTTCAATCTTTAAGATGAGTTTTGCTGTGGTTGATTTTCCGCAGCCACTCTCACCAACTATGCTTAAAACCTCACCTCTTCTGACATCAAATGATATCCCGTTTAATGCTTTTACGATTTTTGGTTTTTTAAATAACCCTAAATTTATCTCATAATATTTTTGCAAATCTTTTATTTCATATATCACATTGCTCATCTAATCTCCTTTGGAAAAGAGAGATAGTCTACATCTTCATCAACAGTATCAAGTTTTGATTTTCTAGGAGTTACACCAGGCACTGGAATCGAGTGTAAAAGCGCCTTGGTATATGGGTGTTTTGGGTTATGAAAAAGTTCTTTTGCACTCGCTTTTTCGACTATATGCCCTTTGTACATAACCACTACTTCGTCAGCTATCTGATAAACTACGCCTAAGTCATGGGTGATAAAGAGTATTGATGTCCCTTTTTTCTCCTGTAACTCTTTCATGAGATCAAGCACTTGGGCTTGTATGGTCACATCAAGTGCAGTTGTGGGCTCATCTGCTATGAGAAGCTTTGGTTCACATGCCATAGCGATGGCAATCATCACTCTTTGTCTTTGTCCACCACTTAGTTTAAACGGAAACTCCCTGTATTTTTCCCTAGGATCCGGAATTCCAACCAAATCAAGAGAATCAACAACTTTTTCAAATCTTTGTTTTTTGTTTAAGTGTTTTTGATGAAGTCCAAGTGCCTCGTCTATTTGATATCCGACAGTATAAGACGGATTTAAAGATGTCATGGGTTCTTGAAATATCATGGATATTTCGCGGCCTCTTACTTTTCTCATCTGTGCATCACTAAGTTTCAAGAGGTCTGTTCCGTCTAGTATGACTTCTCCTCCTTCTATCTCTCCTGGATGGTCTATTAGCCTTAAAATAGAGAGGGATGTTATACTTTTTCCACTACCGCTTTCTCCGACTATACATACGGTTTTGCCTTTTGGTATCTCAAAACTTACATCATTTACTGCCTTATTCACTCCGGCCTCAGAGTGGAAAAATGTTTTTAAATTTTTTACTTCTAATAGATTTTTCATTATTTATCCTTTAGCTTTGGATCCAACACATCCATAAGCCCGTCACCCATAAGGTTAAAGCTAAGAACAGTCAAAAATATAGCAACACCGGGATAAAAAATCATCCAAGAAGCAGTAGTGATAAACTCTAGTGAATCGCTTAACATCGCACCCCATTCAGGAGTTGGAGGTTGGGCACCAAGTCCTAGAAAGCTAAGACCGGCCGCTTCTAATACGGCAGAAGCAAAACCCATAGTAGCTTGAACTATGATTGGACTTGCACAGTTTGGGAGTATTACCGCAAACATCAGTCTTATATTTGATGAACCGTTGATTCGACTCGCTATCACATACTCTTTCTCTCTCTCTGCTAGTACGGAAGCTCGTACAATCCTTGCGTAAGTCGGGATTCCTACAATTCCTATGGCTGTCATTGCACTAAAGAGACTAGGTCCGAGTATGGAGACGATTACGATAGCAAGTAAAATAGCAGGAATAGAAAGCATGATATCAACAATTCGCATGATGAAAAGATCAGTTTTACCTCCAAAGTATGCTGCTACTATGCCCATCACGAGGCCAAAGGAGAGTGAAACTCCAACAGATATAGCACCAACCATCAAAGATATACGAGATCCAAAAATTATCCTCGAGAAGAGATCTCTTCCAAAGTCATCAGTACCTAGGATGTGACTACTCACTCCTTTTGCATCCCACATAGGAGGTATGAGTCTGTCTGCCAAGTTTTGAATATCCGGTGAATATGGTGCCACTATAGGTGCAAAAATAGCAGTAAGCAAAAGTAGTACAACTACAATAAATCCTGCAACGGCTGCCTTATTTTTTTTGTATTGTTTTATAAATTCAAATAATTGTTCCATCAGCTAAGCCTTATCTTAGGATTTATAAAAGCGTAAAGCAAATCAACTATAAAATTTACAATGATAAATATGATGGCGATTATGAGTGTTGTTGATTGTATAACCGGAAAATCTCTTTGATAAACAGCATTTACCAGCCACTTTCCAATTCCTGGCCACGAAAATGTTGTCTCTGTTAAAATAGCCCCTGCAAAGAGACTACCTAGCATCAAACCGATTATCGTAACAACCGGCATCATGGCATTTCTTAGAGCATGTATAAATATAACTTGAAATCTACTGCATCCTTTGGCTCTTGCAGTTTTTATATACTCCTCTTTCATCACCTCTATCATACTGCTTCTAGTCATCCTAGCGATTATCGCCATAGGGATAGTACCTAGTGCAATAGCTGGAAGAATTAGATGTTTTAAAGCATCCCAAAATGCAGGTATATTGTCTGTTAAAAGTGAATCTACAAGATATAATCCTGTGATATGGTCTATGTCAAACTGATACCCAAGCCGACCTGAAACAGGAAGCCACTCAAGCCGTACGGAAAAAAAGTATATAAGCACAAGCCCGAGCCAAAAGACGGGCATCGAAACCCCGGCCAATGCACCAAACATACTCCCGTAATCAAATATGGAGTATCTCTTCACCGCAGAAACTATTCCAGCCCCGATACCCAAAATAATAGCAAAAAACATAGCCACCATGGAGAGCTCAACCGTAGCTGGAAAACGATCCATAAACTCAGTCATAACTTCTTCATCACTATTTGCTGATTTCCCAAAATCACCATGTGATAAATTTTTAATATATATAAAATATTGCATATATAGTGGCTTATCAAGTCCCATTTGTGCTCTCAAATCAGCTATAGATTGTTTGTTTGCTTTGTCACCAAGTATGGCTGCAGCTGGATCACCGGGTGTTAGGTGAACCATAGAAAAAACAAGTAGAGTAACGCCAAAGAGAGTGGGAATTGTCCAAAGTAGCCTTTTAACAATGTATGAAAACAAAAATTCTCCTTAATATATCTGAGCTTACACACGAGCTATAAAATATAAATAGTGGGTAAGGTCAGTTAGTGGTGATGTAAAGAGAGCTCGGCTCTCTTTACATGTAAAGGTCTGTTATTTACCAAACCAAACTTTATTGAATCTTCTTTTACCTATAGGGTCAAGCTTGAAGTTCATAACATTTTTTCTAATAGGCTCAACAACCAATGAGTTGGCGATTGTTACCCAAGGAACTTGCTTTGCAAATATCTCTTGAGCTTCCATGTAGAGTTTAGTTCTTACTTTTATGTCAGTTGTAGTTTTTGCTTTTGCTATCAAAGCATCAAACTTTTTATTTTTCCAACCGGCTCTGTTTGAAGCTGGAATTTTAGCGGCATTTGAAGTCAAAAGAACATTTAGGAAGTTATCCGGATCCCCGTTGTCACCAGTCCATCCAAGGAGACAAGAGTCATCTTTATAGTGTCTTCCTTTGTCTAGATAAGTACCCCAGTCATAGCTTACAATTTTTGTTGTAACACCAACTTTTGCCAAGTCTGCTTGCATAGCTTCTGCTACTTTTCTTGCATTTGGCATATATGGACGAGCCACCGGCATTGCCCAAAGTTCAAATGAAAGTTTTGGATAGCCAGCCTCTTTTAAAAGTTGCTTTGCTTTTGCAGGGTTATACTTGTATTTTGTTACATTTGGATTGTAACTCCACATCGTAGGAGGAATCGGAGTATATGCAGGTCTACCAAAACCGGCATATATCGCTTTTACTATCGCTTCTTTATTGATGGCGTAGTTTATAGCTCTTCTTACTCTTACATCTCTAAATGGAGCAAATTTTACTTGATCAAGAGCAAGATAGCCGACATTTAAACCTTCTTGCTTTACAAGTTTTATGTTGGGATCTGCTTGAAGTCCCGCGATTTCTGCAGGATTTGGAAAGTCCATCACTTGTATGGAGCCGGTTCTTAACTCGGCCGCTCTAACTGAAGAGTTTGTGATAACTTTAAGAATCAGCTTCTTGATGTAAGGCTTGCCTTCCCAATAGTTTTTATTTGCTGTAAATATCATTTTGTCATCTTTTACCCACTTTACCAAAACAAATGGCCCGGTTCCTACGGGGTATCTTGAAAGTTTATCAGCCTTACCCTCTTTTAGTAAATCCATAGCATATGTTTTTGAGAGGATTGAAGCGAAGTCCATAGCCATATTTGATAAAAACGGAGCTTCTGGTTTTTTTAGTGTGATTTTTACAGTGTATTTATCGATTTTGATAACATCTTTGACGATTTCACCCATATCCATAGCGCCCCAATACTTGTAAGAACCACCTATTTTATTGTAAGGGTTTGTTTTGTCAAACTGTCTTTTTATAGAAAAGAGTACATCATCTGCTGTAAATTCATTTCTTTTCTTATAATATTTTGTAGGATGAAAATATACACCTTTTCTTAAATGAAAAGTGTATGATAAACCATCTTTTGCTACATCCCAAGATGTGGCAAGTCCTGGTTCCATAATTGTTGTTCTGTTTTTGAACTGCACAAGAGTATTATATACTTGTGTTGAAGCATAAAAGCTCTCCCCGTCAGTTACATATGCCGGATCAATTCCAACTGAATTCCCACTTCTTCCAAAGACCAATACGCCACCATACTTCGGTGCAGCATACATTAAAGTTGTTGCAAACAACAAAGCTGTTATGAGTAGTTTTCTCATGAATTACCTCCAATTTGTTTTTGTTCGTATTAATTGCACCAAAGTTTCATGGCTCAAGCCTTAAAAAAGAGTAAAAGATCTATTTTTTGATATAATTTCAGCTAATAAATGCGAAAGTGAGTAAAAACGAAATGTTTATTAAAAAAATAGCTGTAAAAATAACAAAGTACCACTTATCAAGCCCTTTATAACTGCTTTAAGAAGTGCATATGAACTCAAATCCATAGTTTTAACCATAGAGGCGGAAAATGGTTTTGTTGGATATGGAGAGACAGCACCGACTTTCGCAGTTACAGGTGATTGTGAAGAGTCAATCATAAAAGCCTTGCACATAATAGGAAAAAATATAACAGGCAGATCAGTAGAAGATTTTACCAAACTACTTAATGTCGTCCATAACTCAATAGAAAAAAACTTTAGTGCAAAATCAGCAGTTGAGATTGCATTGTATGATCTTTTTGCGCAAAATTTAAAAACTCCTCTATATAAATTGCTTGGTGGAACAAAAAGAGAGTTTAAGACAGGCATCACTATAAGTCTAAATTGCATAGATACGATGATAACAGATTGCGTTGAGGCGGAAAAGCAAGGTTTTGGATCTTTAAAGATAAAGTTAGGAGATGACTATAAAGAAGATATAAAAAGGGTGATCAACATAAAAAAAGCTCTACATGTAGAGACCTCTTTGAAACTAGACGCAAATCAAGGTTGGAGCAAAGAGGATTGTGTAGAGTTTTTAAACAGTATAGAAAAACACCAAATTCCAATAGAACTGATAGAGCAGCCCGTAAAAAAAGGTGATATAGAGGGATTAAAATATATAAAAGAGAAAAGTTCTATACCGATACTAGCTGACGAGAGTGTTTTTTCACCGATGGATGCCGTGAAAATCTTGGAAAAAGATGCTGTTGATTTTGTAAATATAAAATTAGATAAATGCGGTGGAATCTCAAATGCCCTTTTAATAGCGGACATTTGCAAACTTTATGGTGTGAAATGTATGATAGGCTGCATGCTAGAGGGTGCTATCAGTGTAGGAGCTGCTGCACATGTAGCTTCAGCTAGAAGAGAAACTATCACTATGCTTGACCTTGATGCTCCAATCTTGTGTAAAACTTCTTTGGTTAGTGGTGGTGTGAAATTTGATGGAGCTGATATAAAGTTGTCAGACGGATATGGTTTGGGTATCAATGGAATGATTGCACGATAGACTTATTGCGTATAGTATGATATTTAGTTTTTGCAAATTTTAAACCAAAAGATATTATAATGAGCGTGATATTTTAGTAATAATTTAAGGAAAATGGTTTGAAAGAGAACGAGTTAGGGAAAGTATTGGAGATTTTTAGTGCCTCAAAAGGCTCTTCCGGTTTACCTCGTCCAAAGGTAGAAGAGCTGCTTTTGATAGAGGGACATGGAATAGATAATGACAAATTTGCAGGAGAAGAACTTCATAAAACTGTGATGATAATAGGTCTTAAATCTTACGAGATGGCAAAAGAGAATGGTATAGATTTAAAGAGAGGAAGTTATGGTGAAAATATACTTTTTGATTTTGATCCGCATCTTTTAAATATCTCTCAAAGGTTGCAGATAGGCGATACAATCTTAGAAATAACAGAAAAATGTACACTATGCAATCACTTAAGTGTGTTTGGTGCAAAGCTGCCAAAACTCATAAAAAATCACCGAGGATTGTATTGTAAAATCATAAAAGGAGGAGTGATTACAAAGAATTTAGCTGTTTCAAAAGTCTCTGCTTAAACTTTTGGAAATCTGGCAAATCAAGCTTTGCATCTCTTTGTTTTTTACCCCACATCGGTTCAGGATAATACGAATCCTCCTTAAATCTCGCCATCACATGTATATGAAGTTGTGGTAGATAATTTCCAAACATAGCAATATTTATCTTTTTTGGCCTATAGTATTTTATCATCTCTGTTTCGATAAGTAGCATTACTTTGAAGAGTTCTTCTCGTGTTTTATCATCACAGTTGCTCAACTCTTTACATTTTTTTTGAGGAAAGATTTTTAACCAAGGTATTTGAGACTCCTCTTTTTGTATATAGAGCAGTTTATCTTCATATATAAGCATGTTCACTCCTTGGGCAAGCTAAGATTGCTGAATTATATCTAAAATTTGCTCATGTATTTTTATATTGCTTTTTATGTTGTTTTGCTATTATACTATCACTTCAGTTTTTTAGGATATTGTTTGAGAATTTTTATTGTAATATGTCTATTTTTTATGTCTGTTTTTGCAAATGATAAAGTTTCCCTGCAACTTCAATGGTTTGATCAGTTCCAGTTTGCCGGATATTATATGGCAAAAGAAAAAGGTTACTATAAGGATGTTGGTCTTGATGTAGATATAAAAAAGTTTAAAATTGGTCTTGATGCCGAAAAGGAAGTCGTAAATGGCAAAGCAACTTTTGGTATAGGAAGAACTTCCCTCCTTTTAGATGAGAGCAAAGGTGACAAGCTTCAACTGATGTCTGCAATACTCCAATCTTCTCCTTTGGTTCTAGTTACAAAAAAATCATCACAAATCAATACAATTGAAGATTTTAAAAATAAAAGAGCCATGTTGACAGAAACCAAAACACCAGTTGGTATATTTGCTATGTTGGCTTCAAGTGGTATTACACAAAAAGATATGAAAATACTCAAAAGCAAAGACAAAATACAACAGTTCATAGATGGTAAAGTCGATATCATATCTGTATATACATCAAATGGAGCACGCACGCTAAGGGAAAAAGGTATAGGGATAAATGTTTTTAATCCTAAAGATTTTGGCTTTGATTTTTACAGTGATATTTTGTTTACGAGTCAAAAAGAGTACATAAATCATCCCCAAACTGTTATAAATTTTAATAAAGCATCACTCAAAGGCTGGGAGTATGCTTTTTCTCATGTGGAAGAGACTATCAAATTGATTTTAAAAAAGCACAACTCGCAGCACAAGAGTGATTCTGAGTTGTTTTTTGAAGCCATGAAACTCAAAGAGCTTGCATATAGAAATACAAATAAGCTAGGCAATATAAATAAAGATAAAATCAGGCAGATATATTATATATACAAAACCATGGGTTTTATTAAGCATCCAATCGATTTGAATAAATTTATTTTGGATACAGGTACGACAAAACTTCATCTTAGCGATAAAGATAAACAGTGGATAAAAAATCATCCCATCATAACATATAGTGAAGTGAATTGGAAACCTCTATCTATAATTAAAAATGGAAAGATGAGGGGAATTTTTGGTGACTTTTTAGACTTGGTTTCGGAAAAAACAGGTTTAAAATTTAGATACATATATTCTAGTTCATGGAATGGTGTTATAAGGAAATTTAAAAATAAAATGATAGATTTTATTCCCTCAAATCCTGAAAATCTAAATTTGGGTTTAGTGAGTAAGGTTTACAAAACATACCCTATGGTGATCGTTACAGGGAAGCGATTTAGGTATGTATCTAGCCTTAAAGATTTGAGCGGGAAAACTATCGCGGTACCGAAGCATTATACGAGTTATAATTATTTGGTTAAAAATTTTCCAAATATAAAGTTAAAAACAACTAAAAACATACCTGAAGCATTAAGCCTTGTAGAAGAAGGAAAGGCAGATGCATTTGTAGGGCACATTGCAACTTCTATATATTATATATCTGCTCTTCATCTTACAAATTTAAAGATTGCAGGGAGTACAAATTTTAAATTTAAACATAGCTTTCTTGTTCAAAAAAAGTATCCCGAATTGCTCTCAATCTTAAATAAAGCCCTTATTTCCATCACTCCTGAAGAGAGATACAAGATATACTCCAAATGGTCAAATGTGACTATGAAAAAAATAAATTATGAAATTATAATCAAGGTTCTAATTTTTGTTTTTATAATTTTCCTATTTCTTATATATAGAAATAGACAACTTAAACGCCATAATATAGAAACAGGGAAGTTAAAAGAGCGTTTAGAGTTGGCGTTAATGGGAAACAATGATGGAATATGGGATAGGAATTTTATAGATGATACTTTATACCTTTCTCCAAGATGGAAAGAAATATTGGGATATAAAGACAGTGAAATGAAAAATGAAACAAGCACTTGGAGAGATAGAGTGCATCCTGATGATTTGCAAAAAGTTTTAAAAGATATACAAGATCATTTAGATGGAAAAACTGAATTTTATGAAAATATCCATAGATTGAAACATAAAGACGGGCACTGGGTGTGGATTTTGGATAGAGGAAAAAAGATACTAGGTGATAATGCTAAAGTGGCTAGGATGATAGGAACTCACACTGATATAAGTAAAGAAAAAGAGATGCAATTAAAATTCAAACATCAACAGCAAATCATAGAGCAGATACATGATTGCGTTATCTTGACAGACACAAATGGCTATATAATGAGCTGGAACAGAGGCGCAGAAATACTCTTGGAGTACAGTAAAGAAGAGATTATAGGAGAGTACATAGGAGTACTATACGGAGATAAAGGCAGATACATAATAAACAGATACATAAAAACTTTGCAGAAAAAAGAGAAATTAGATATTGAGTTAGAGTTGATAAAAAAATCTAAAAAGAAAATATTTACCGAAAGCTCCATATCTGTCTTTAAAGATGAAAACGGAAAAACAGTAGGAATTATAGGGTATATCAAAGATATATCAAAGAGAAAAGAGGTGGAAAAAGAGCTAAAAAAACAAGAAAAAGTATTATGGTATCAGGCAAACTATGACTCTTTGACCAAATTGCCAAATAGGGTGTTATTTGGCGATCGTTTAGAGAGAAATATAGAAAAAGCAAAAAGACACAATGAAAAATTTGCACTGTTTTTTCTAGACCTAGATAGATTTAAGCAGATCAATGACTCTTTAGGGCATGAAATCGGAGATAAGGTTTTAAAAAAAGTAAGTTTCCTTATCAAATCCCTACTAAGAAAAGAAGATACACTAGCAAGACTAGGAGGCGACGAGTTTACAATTATCACCGGATGCTTGAGTGATGCCAAAAACATAGGGGTCATGGCAAGCAAAATCATTGATGCCCTAAAAGAGCCGGTTGCGGTCAATGAGTATAAACTCTACATATCTGTCAGTATCGGAATCAGCCTCTTTCCTGATGATAGCAAAAGTGCTCACAATTTACTGAAGTTTGCTGACTCTGCCATGTATAAAGCTAAAGAAGAGGGGAGAAATAATTATCAGTTTTATTCCCAAGAGATGACCAAGATAGCATTTGAAAGAGTTGCTTTGGAGACTGATTTGCGTTTGGCGATAAAAAATCGTGAGTTTATAGTGTATTACCAACCACAAGTCGATGCCTTGAGTGGAGATATAGTGGGCATGGAGGCTCTAGTCAGATGGATTCATCCTAAAAAAGGATTGATTCCACCAGATGATTTTATACCGATAGCAGAAGAGACAGGCATGATAGTGAATATAGATCAAATTGTTATGGCAGAGGCGATGAGGCAAGTCGGAGAGTGGCGAGCAAAAGGTTTAAAACCAGGGGTGCTTGCGTTAAACCTTTCTATGGACCATTTAAACAATCAAAATTTGATTCAAATAATCCAAAAAAGTATGTTGGAAAATGGCTTGGATGCCCAATTTTTAGAGCTTGAAGTTACTGAAAACAGAGTTATGAAGAAACCAAAAGAGATGATATTTAAACTCAAGAAACTAAATGATATGGGTATTAAAATAGCTATAGATGATTTTGGTACAGGCTACTCTTCTTTGTCATACTTAAAAAAATTACCGATAAATATGCTCAAAATAGATAAATCCTTTGTTAGACATATTCCGGATAGTGAAGATGACTCTTCTATAGCAAAAGCAATCATTGCACTCGCAAAAAGTTTAAATCTAGATTTGATAGCAGAGGGGGTTGAGACGATAGAGCAGAAAAATTTTCTAATTGAAAATGGATGTAAAAATATTCAAGGTTACTACTATAGCAAACCTGTATGTTCGCAAGATATGGAAAAATTACTCTTAAAAAGTGGCTTTGACAGCCTTTGATTAAAAGTAGTTTTTTGTGATAGAAAAATAAGTAGATTTTATTATCGGTTTTTATCAAATTAAAATAAAACTTTAGCTAAAATATTCGAAAATTCAACACAAAGAGTTAAAATGGAAGAGTTAAAAAGGACAGTACTTTTTGATAAGCACAAAGAGCTAAATGCGAGAAATGTAGGTTTTTGTGGTTGGGAGATGCCTGTTCAATATGCTGGAGTCATAAAAGAACACGATGCTTGTAGAAACGGGGCAGCCTTGTTTGATATCTCGCACATGGGAGAGTTTTTTTATGAAGGTGATATCGCAAATAGCGGTATAAACAACTCATGCACCACTGATTTTGTAAAATTACCGGTCGGTAAGTGCAAGTATGGTTTTTTGCTAAATGAAAAAGGTGGCGTTGTAGATGATCTCATCGTCTATAAACTAGATGATACACACCTGATGTTTGTAGTAAATGCCGCTAGAATTGATGTAGATTTTGCCAGGATAAAATCACACATAAAAAGTGGTAGATTTGAAAATAGATCTGATGAAACCTCAAAGATAGATATACAAGGTCCAAACTCCAAAGAGATGCTTCAAAAAATCGTCTCATTTGATTTGAGTGAGCTTAAATTTTTTGGTTTTAAACAGACAACACTTTTAGATGTTCCTGCGATCGTTAGTCGAACAGGATACACAGGAGAACTTGGATACGAACTTTATGTCGGAAACGATACAGCACCAAAATTATGGGATAAACTTTTGAGTCTTGGTGCAGTTCCTGCCGGACTTGGCGCTAGAGATGTGCTGAGGTTAGAAAAAGGATATAGCCTTTACGGACATGAGTTAAATGAAGAGACAACCCCCGCTGAAGCCGGAATAGACATGTTTGTGCAGTACAAAACACATGACTTTACAGGAAAAGAGGCACTTTTAAAGCAAAAAGAGAGTGGAATTTCCAAAAAAATCATAGCTTTTAAAACAAACTCTAAAAGATCACCGCGAGATGGTTTTGAGATATATCAAAATGGCAAAAAGATTGGATATGTCACAAGCGGAACATATTCTCCATCTGTAGGCAGTGGTATAGGACTCGGTTTTGTAAATACTAAACTATTTGATGAAGATGTGGCTTTGGAATTAAAAACAGGAAGAGGAAGTATACCGATATATAGGGCAGATCTTCCATTTTTAAAGTAATTCTCGGCATTAGCTAGAGTTTTAGTAGAGTGTGAATTGTCAAGGAATTCACTTCCTTGGCAAGATGACAGTTAAATAGTAAATTCTTCGCAAAGCGAAAGCTTTAGTGAAAGGAATTTTTAATGGGCTTTGCCCATAAAAAAGGAGAAATAAAATGAAAAGATATACAAATGAACACGAATGGGCCCAGCTTGATGGCGATATAGCGACTATAGGCTTATCAGAATATGCCATAAAAGAGTTAGGAGATATAACTTTTGTAGAGCTTCCTGAAGTTGGAGTGAGTGGGAACAAGAATGGCGGTATGGCGTTTATCGAGTCTGTTAAGGCCGCTAGTGATATATATTTTCCTCTTAGTGGTGAAATTATTGAGATAAACTCTGAACTAGAGGATAAGCCCGAACTCTTAAATGAAGATGCTCTAAGCACTTGGATTTCAAAGATAAAATGTAGTGATGTGAGTGAATTTGAAGATTTGATGGATGAAAAGGCATATCTTGCTTTCATAGAAACACTTTAAGAAGATTTTATGCCATATACACCACATACAAAAGACGATGTGAGCCGTATGCTCACTCAAATAGGCATAGAAGATGAGAGTGAACTTTTTAAATCAATTCCGCAAGAATTAAGAGCAAAAAGTTTCGATTTAGCGCAGGGGCTTAGCGAATTTGAAGTTTATGAAAACCTCAAAGAGATGGCTAGTAAAAATGATACTTCAAAAGCCTGCTTTTTAGGTGGTGGTTATTATGACCATGTCATCCCATCGGCAGTAGATGCGCTCTCAGGTAGGAGTGAATTTTATACGGCATATACTCCCTATCAGGCGGAGGCTTCACAAGGCACTCTTCAAGCACTGTATGAGTATCAAAGCTTGATTTGTGAATTGACAAATATGGAGGTGACAAACGCCTCTATGTATGATGGTGGTTCAGCCATGGCAGAAGCCGCTTTGATGGCCATAAGAATCACAAGACGAAATAAAATCATAGTTGACAGTGGCGTAAATCCGATATATATAGAGATTTTAAAGACATATCTTGCCTACCACGACATAGAGCTTGTACTTATGCAAGCAAAAGGTGATGGAGTTGATGTGGATGAATTAAAATCCTTGATTGATGATAAAACAGCTGCTTATATCTTTCAAAATCCAAACTTCTTTGGCTCCATAGGAGATTATTCACAGATAGTAGAAGCTCTACATGTAAACAAATCTCTTGCCATCATGAGTGCTTATCCTATAGCACTTGGCGTGCTTAAAACTCCGGGTGAACTGGATGCAGATATATATTGTGGTGACGGACAGAGCCTTGGAAACTATCTTGGTTTCGGAGGTCCTAGTTTTGGGATACTAGCCACTAAGCAAAAGTATGTAAGAAATCTTCCCGGAAGAATCGTGGGGCTTACAAATGACAGAAATGACAAGCGAGCATTTGTCTTGACCCTTCAAGCAAGAGAGCAGCACATAAGGCGACAAAAAGCGACTTCAAATATATGTAGCAACCAAAATCTTATGACTCTAAGAGCGACTATATTTATGTCTCTTTTGGGAAAAGACGGTTTTAAGAAACTCGCACTTCAAAACTATAACAATGCTGACTATCTAAAGAGTGAACTAGGAAAGCTTCCAAATATAAAAATCTTCAACCAAAGCCCGACTTTTAATGAATTTGTTGTGGAGCTACCTATCGGATGTGACGAATTTTTGGACAAGATGAGTCAAAAGGGCTTTTTCGCCGGACTAAAACTAGACAATCTATATGAAAACTTTGAAAACAGAGTGCTTATAAGTGTGACCGAAAAGAGAACAAAGGCACAGATGGACAGCTTCGTTGCGAGCGTAAAGGAGATATTATGAGTGCTACTATATTTGAAAAATCACATCTTGGCAGAGCTGGAATAAATCTTCCAAAACAGCAGGTAAGTGATGCTCCAACTCTAAACAGAGAGCTTTTAAGAAGTGAAAAAGCAAAATTGCCCGAGCTTAGTGAATTTGATGTGGTAAGGCACTTTACAAATCTTTCAAAAAAGAACTTCTCTATCGATTCAAATTTTTATCCGCTTGGAAGCTGTACTATGAAGTACAATCCAAAAGTAGAAGAGAGAGTAGGGGCGCTTGATGGTTTTGCAAATCTTCACCCTCATCACATCACAAACAACAAACCAGAGTTCATGCAAGGTGCGCTTGAGAGTTTGAAGATTTTGGAAGATGATTTAAAAGAGATAACAGGTATGGATGCTTTTACTCTAACACCAGAAGCAGGAGCTCACGGCGAGATGACAGGCATCATGCTAATAGGTGCTTACCACAAAAAAAGAGGAAATAAAAAGAGGTATGTCATCGTTCCAGACTCATCACACGGAACAAACCCGGCGACTGCCGCGATGGTTGACTTTGAAGTTATCACAGTCAAATCTGATAAAAATGGTGCTATGGATGTAGAGGCTTTTAAAGAGGTCATAAGTGATGAGGTAGCGGCCGTGATGATGACTGTACCAAACACGGTGGGACTCTTTAATCCTGGCATAAAAGAGATTTGCGATATTGCTCACGAACATGATGCTTTGATGTATTATGACGGAGCAAATCTAAATGCTATCCTAGGTCTTATTCGTCCAGGAGATATAGGATTTGATGTGGTTCATCTAAACTTGCACAAAACTTTTGCAACTCCTCATGGCGGCGGTGGTCCCGGAGCAGGTCCTGTTGGTGTCAGAGAGCATTTGGTAGAATTTTTGCCACAACTCAGAGTTGGATATGAAGATGGAAAGGGGTATTTTCTGAAAGACAAAAGTCCTGATTCTATAGGTAGAATTTCACCATTTTTCGGCAACTATCTTGTGATGTTAAGAGCCTTGGTGTATATGCAGACTCTTGGCCGTGAGGGCATGATAAATGTCAGTAAAAAAGCAGTTTTAAATGCAAATTATGTACTTGCAAAATTGAAAGATTATTTGGATGTACCTTACGATACATTTTGTATGCACGAGTGCGTTTTGAGTGCAGAATCACTATATAAAAAATACCATGTAAGCACACTTGATATCGCCAAGTATCTATTGGATTTTGGTCTTCATGCGCCGACTATCTACTTTCCGTTGATAGTGCATGAAGCCATCATGATAGAGCCGACCGAGACTGAAAATATAGACTCTATAGACTATTTTTGCCAAAAAGTTATAGATGCAGTAGAGTTAGCCAAAAGCAATCCTGAAGCATTTAAAGAGTTTCCAAAAACCCTGCCGATAAGCAGAGCAGACGAAACAAAAGCAGCAAGAAGTTTAAATATAAGATGGCAACAAGACTAGTTTTAGGTTTTACCTATGTATGAACAATTACAAACTGATAAAAATCAGATAAACGATATCATTGATTACTTTTGTAACTACTCAAAAGAAAAATTAGCTCATTTTGATGAGAGAGATGTAGGCATAAAGCAGATAGACTTTGGCATAGAGCCTCTTAGCAAAAATGGTATCGGTTTGTTCAATTCTTTAGAAAAGTTTAAAAACAGATATGAAAAGTATTTGAGTGCTAGCATGGGAGCTAGGTATTTTGGTTTTGTAACCGGTGGCTCTACTCCTGCGGCACTCATCGGTGATTGGATAAGCGCACTATATGACAACAATGTAGCAAACTTAAAAGAGTCGAGCTCTAGTCACATCACACTAGAAACCTTGCAACTGCTCAAAAATCTATTTGGATTGCATGATGCGTTTGATGGGGTTTTTGTCAGTGGTGCTACGATGTCAAATTTTGTGGGGCTAGCAACTGCAAGGCAGTGGATCGGAAAACATTATGCCAAAGATATCGCAAATGATGGCTTGCAAAACTTACCGGAGCCTATCAATATATATAGTGCTTCCCCGCACTCTAGCATATATAAATCATTATCTATGTTGGGATTAGGCAAAACATCACTGAAAAAAGTCCAAACATATAAGCAGAGTGAGTCAATCGATATAGAAGATTTAAAAAGACATTTAGAAATGCAGGGCAACAAACCTTGTATCATTGTCGCAAATTGCGGGACAGTCAATACTGTTAGTTTTGATAACTTAAAAGAGATATCTAAACTTAGAAAAAAATATACTTTTTGGTTACATGTAGATGCTGCATTTGGTGGATTTGCTAGGTGTTCAACAAAATATAGGCACTTGATAGAAAATTTGGAAGATGCCGACTCTATCACTATAGATGCACATAAATGGCTCAATGTTCCCTATGATAGTGCGATGCACTTCACAAAGCATCTAAGATTACAATTTGAAGTTTTTCAAAATGCTGCAGCCTATTTGGACCCAGATTTTTCAAACGATAACTATGTGCACCTAACGCCTGAAAATTCACAAAGGATGAGGGCTTTGCCTGTATGGTTTTCACTAAATGCTTACGGTAAAAAAGGCTATGAAGAGATAGTGGATAGAAATTGTGCTCTAGCGTATAGTTTAGGTGAGAAAATCAAAACTTCAAAGAAATTTATACTCTTGCATGAAGTGATATTAAATGGAGTTTTGTTTACTTTAAGTAAAGATAACACAACAAGCCAAAGTATCAATGAATTTGTCAGCAAAATCAAAGAAACAGGTAAGATTTTTATCACTCCAAGTCTCTATAAAAACCAACCTTGTCTCAGGATTTCTATCTCAAATTGGCAAACAACACAAAAAGATATAGAAATAGCTTGGGAGACTTTAAACAATACACCATGCTAAACTTTAAAAATGAGTGGAGATTTATCGATAGTCCAAAAATGAGCGCAAAAGCCAATATGGACTTCGATAAATCTTTGCTAGAGAACTTCGACGGCACACCTGTATTTCGACTATATAGTTGGGAAGATAACTCTTTTACGATAGGAAGATTTCAAAAGCTAGAAGAGATACAAAATATCGAGAGATTTGGCACAAACTATGCCAAACGCATGACAGGTGGAGGTCTTTTGCTACACGGTTTTGATGTCTCCTACTCCATAGTTTTATCCATAAGTCAGCTAGGACGAAGAGGCGTAAAAGAGAGCTATGAATTTTTGTGCCAATTTATACTAAACTTCTACAAAGATTTAGGTTTTGAGCCTGCATGGGCAAAGGATACACTGCCAAACTCTTTATCTAAAAGCCCTTTTTGCCAAGAGGGTTTTGAGCCATACGACATCATAATCAATGGCAAAAAAATAGGCGGAAACGCCCAAAAAAGAACAAAAAGCCTAATCCTCCAACACGGTTCAATCCCCTTGCGAAAAGACAAAAGAAAATACAGCGGATACTCTTTGGAAGAACTAGGAATCGAGTTAAGCGAAAAAGAGACAAAAGAGAGACTATTGAAAAGTTTCAAAGAGTTGTAAAACTGAGGTGAGACTTATAATTTTAAAACAGACACTTTGTCCTTTTAATGCATATATTCAAGTATTAACGCCCAATATATACTTTTTAACCGTAATTATACAAGTAAAAACATTAGATTTCAAGCAACATATGGGTAATAATCAA
>JALUBH010000046.1 GCA_027050775.1 Campylobacteraceae bacterium
ATATTACTGCTTCATGGCAGACACACTGGGATGAACTTTCTACTTTCTTCAAATATCCAGATGCTGTAAGAAGACTCATTTACACTACTAACCCTATTGAGTCTTTAAACGCAACCATAAAGAGAAAAACAAAATCTAAAGGCTCATTTCCTACTGAAGCATCAGCATTTAAAGTTATGTACCTTGCCACACAGGAGCAGCAAAATAAGTGGAATACGAACTGTATCAGGAATTGGTATGAAATTTATCCTCAACTTTGTATATTTTTCAGCGAAATTATGTCAAAATATACAAAGTGATTATTGGATAAGAGGTGGGTTTACACAGTTTATTTTACGGTCTCTTAAAAGTTGTTCTAATTAATCTAGTTCAAAGAGATATTTTTCTTCTTGTTTTCGTACATCAATGAGTCTGCTTCTTTGAAAATTTTCCTAAAGTTATCTCCGCTTTCAAAGCCTGCAACACCAAAAGAAAATGTTATATTAAAGGTTTTGTTTTCGTGTTTTAGATTTGTGGCTTTTAGATTTTTTCTTATTACTTCTAACAATTTTGTCAATTTGTTTTTATTGTGATTTTCGCTTACCAATATAAATTCATCTCCTGCAAAACGAATTGCAAAAGTATCTTCAACTTTTTTTAGAAGTGAGCCAATCATCGAGAGTACCTTGTCTCCCGTTAAGTGCCCATAATTGTCATTTACACTTTTAAATTTATCTATATCTACAAAAGCAAAAGTACCTTCTTTTTTAAATTTTTCCGAATCTAAATATTTTTCATATAGCCATCTTCTGTTATATATATTGGTCAATTCATCTATATACAAATTTTCTTGTAGGTGCATTATCTTTCTTTATAGTGATATGACAGCTTCTTCTATCACTTTTAAATCATTGTCATTTTTTTCAACTATAGCGGTTCTGGCTTTTTGTATATTTGTTTTGAGAAGCCTTGTTGATTTTTCGGTTTCATCTTTCATTTTTTGAATTTTATTCATAGCATACATGAGTGCTTTTTCTTTCTCTTGTTCGTCGATTTTTATATTCAAATCATTTGCTTTTGTATAAAAAATATCATTATAAATTTCTGGTAAAACTATCTCTAGTTTTTGTATCTCTTTGATCGTTTCATCTGTTAATTCATGTAGTTTTTTATTCATATTTTCTCTCTTTTTGCTATAATGTTATCTGATAATTCTTGAATTATATCCAAAAAAGGTGACAAATGGATGAAATTTTTAAAAAACCTATAGAAAAACAGTTTGAGTTTGATGAAAAGGTAGCTTGTGTTTTTGATGATATGCTAAATCGCTCCATACCTTTTTATGAAGAGGTTATCTCTTTGGTTTGTGATATTATAGCTCTACATGTAGAGGATAATTCGACAGTTATAGATCTTGGGTGCTCTACTGCAAATATACTGCTTGCTTTGCATAGAAAGTGTGATTGCTCTATAAAAAGTATAGGTTATGATAATTCCGAGGCAATGTTGCTAAGAGCAAAAAGAAAGATAAGTGCTTTTGGTGCAGATATAAAACTAGAGCTCGCGGATATATTGGATGTTAAATTGCCAAATAGTGATGTGGTTATCGCAAATTATATGTTGCAGTTTATAAGACCTTTGCAAAGAGAAGTTTTTATAAAAAAGATTTTTAATTCACTAAAGGCTGACGGGTTATTTATCTTTAGTGAAAAAATTATTTATGAAGATAAGAGATTAAATAAACAAATGATTGATATATACTATAGTTTTAAGAAAAATCAAGGATATAGTGAGTTTGAAATATCACAAAAAAGAGAAGCATTAGAAAATGTGCTTGTACCATACAGCGAAAAAGAAAATAAAAACCTGATTTTAAAGTCAGGTTTTAAAAGTGTAGAAACTATATTTAAATGGGGAAATTTTGTGACCTTTCTAGCTGTTAAATAATTGAGGTTTTACATCCCTTATGTGGTTTATGAGAGTGATGATTTCATCTAAACCCATTTCGCCGTCATCGTCTTCTTCAAAAACTTCATCTATGGCATCAAGGTATGCGTCTACGGCTTCTTTTAGGTTTTCCTTTTTAACTCCCGCGAAAAATAGTGCAGCGTTCAGCATATCTGAAAGTTGTATTGCCAACTCTTCTATCTCTATTTCTACCTCTTGTATATCTTTTTCTAGCATTGTCTGTTCCTCTCCTTTTTTATTATAACATCTTCTACCTGTTTTTTTATAGTGCCATATATAAAACTATCTTTAAAATTTCCGATGAGACCACCACTTGCATTTGGATGTCCACCTCCATTTGCAAGGTGTGCTGCCATCTTGCTAACATCTATCTTACCATTTGCTCTAAGAGATATTGTTTTTCTTGATGTAATATCCATAAAAAAATCAAAATCAGGGTTTGCCTTTAAAAAGTCGTTTCCAATCACCGAAACATTTCCTATGTTGTAAGTAAGTATCCCCTTGTGATTTGCATATTTGATTTGCATTTTATCTCTGTTTTCGGTCAGCATATTTACATTTATTTTTGATATGAGATTGTTTAATGTATCGTCTTTATCTTGCCTAAAAATCTCTTTTTTAATTTTATGTATATTTTCATCAAGCGCTATATGTGGATTATCCATATCAAAATACGGTTGAATCTTTTCAAGCAATTTAAACAAGTAAAGACTATTTTCTCTTGGAAACATGATCCTATTTATCTCTTTGGCACCACTTACTAGTCCGAGACAAACCTTTCCTAATTCAAACTCTTTTTTGTCATCAAGCCATATATCTACAGCATTTACAACATCAACAAATTTTGAAAGTTTTTCATCTTTTTCAAATATAGATGAAAAAAAGTCATAAGCAATTTTAGTAGCGCATCTTGAGTCATCAAGATAGTACCATTCAAAATCATTTGCACAGTTTTGTCCTGATTTATGATGATCTAAAAGTAAAATCATTATTTTTTCACCGGCAATTTTTACTCTTGAGTCAAAATCTTTTGCCTGTTCAGGGGTTAGGTTAAGATCTGTAATGAGTATGATATTTTTTTCGTTATCCCCACTGTTTATATTGCTGAAAATTTCTTCAAATCTTTCGTTAATCTCTTTACCGTAATTTGAATTGTAAAATTCTATATTGTCAAAGTATCTATTTGTAACCATCTGGCATCCATATCCATCTAAATCTGTATGAGATAAATGGTATAGTTTATAATTGTTCATATATTTCCTTAATTTATAAATTCTCTATTTCTATCGTTCCAACGACTTCAAATTTTGCATTTGTATCTATTTCCGCATGGCTTAACACAACAACATCAAGATTAAATTTTTCAAAAATGTCATTTAACGACTTTCTTAAAAGTGGATCGACTACTATGATTACAGGTGCTATCCCTTTTTGCAAAGCCTTGCTTGCTTCATCGCTAACTACATGCACAAGTTCATTTATTTGTCCTATATTTAATATCAAATCTCTCACTCCCTCTCTGTCATGAAGAGCGTCTAACATCTTTTGCTCTGTATTTGCATTAAAGGTTAGAAGTTTGATAAAGCCATCTTCGTCTTTATATATTTTGGTTATTATGCGAGAGAGGCGGGATCTGACCTGTTCTGTTATGATTTCGACATTTCTTGTTATCTCAGCAACATCACTTATGGTTTCTAAGATACTCAACATATCTTTTATAGGTATTTTCTCGTGCAGGAGGGATTTTAAGACTTTTTGTATGAGTCCGATATTTGCAACTTTAAGACAATCTTCTACAACTACCGGAAAATTTTCTTTAGTTTTATCAACTAGAGATTGTACATCTTGTCTTGTCAATAATTCTTCAGAGTATTTTTTTATGAGCTCACTTAAATGTGTAGAGATTACAGTAGCAGGATCAACTATCGTGTAGCCTTTTATGATAGCATCCTCTTTTGTGTCGGCACTAATCCATAAAGCATCGAGTCCAAATGCCGGTTCTTTTGTAGGGATGCCGTCTATTTTATCTATAACCAGGCCACTATCCATAGCTAAAAATTTATCGGGATATATCTCTCCTGTGCCGATCTCTGCTCCTTTTAAAAGGAGTTGGTATTGGTTTGGTTGAAGATGCAGATTGTCTCTTATCCTTACCTGCGGTATCAGATAACCGTAGTCAGTGGCTATCTTTCTTCTCATACTTTTAATTCTATCTAGCAAGTCTCCGCCTTGTGCCGGATCAGCTAATTTTATGAGTTGATACCCCAAATCAAGCTCTAGAATTTCAATTTTAAGTATTTCATCCAAAGCTTTTTCTTCTTCAAGTTTGAGTTCTTGTGCAGATTTTTTTTGAGGTTTTGTTGTTTGGGAGTCGGCTTTTGTCCTCTGGTCTATAGGTTGATTTTGATTAAATAGATTTCTTATCGAAAAATCACCATGTGTAGTTTTTTTCACTAAATACGCAAGCGTAAGAAAGATAAGTCCTACAAAACCCAATGATATAGTCGGAAGTCCGGGGACTAAAGCGAACAATATAAGTATTAGTCCAACTATAAACAAGGTTTTATAATCACTAAAGAGTTGATTTATCGCTCCTGTTGCAAAATTTTCATCATCTTTATTTGCTCTTGTTATGATTATGCCTGTTGCAGTAGCTGTGATTAAGGCAGGAAGTTGAGAGACAAGTCCATCTCCTATGGTTAGGATAGTATATGTTTTTGCACTAGTGGCGAGATCAAGGTTATACTGGAATGCACCTATTAAAAAGCCGCCTATTATATTTATAATAGTGATGATTATTCCCGCTATCGCATCCCCTTTGACAAATTTGCTAGAACCATCCATTGCCCCATAAAAACTTGCTTCTTGAATGATGTCTTCTCTTCTTTTTCTGGCGGTTTTTTCATCGATCAAGCCAGCATTTAGGTCGGCATCTATTGCCATTTGTTTCCCCGGCATTGCATCTAATGTAAAACGAGCTGCTACCTCGGCAACTCTAGTTGAGCCTTTTGTTACAACCATAAAATTGATGATAACCAAGATGGAAAATACTATAACACCGATGACATAGTTCCCTCCTACAACAAATTTGCCAAAACTTGCAATTATCTCACTAACTGCACTTGGACCTTCGTGTCCATGACTTAAAATCATTCTTGTTGTAGCAATATTTAAAGAGAGCCTGTAGAGCGTGATGATTAATATTAAAGTAGGAAATGTAGTTAAATCTGTAGGTTTTGGTATGTATAGTGATATAAGGATAATTAAAACAGAGATAGATAGAGATATTGTTAGGAAAAAGTCAAGTGCGGAGCTTGGCAAAGGTACTATTATAATAGCAAGTATCGCTATTATAAAAATTACCATTGTTAAATCTTTGGATTTTGAGATGGGCTTTAATATAAAGCCTAATGTTGCCAAGATGCTCTTAGTGTTTTTTGCCATTTATTTAATTGACCTTATGTACCGAGCTAATAACATAGTCAGTGTTCAATTTTCCACCATATCTTTTAATGTAATTTTACCTAAAAATAGATCTATTTTCATCTGCAATTTGACTAAGACCGGTAGTATCTTGCAAAACTCCTCTTTGCCACTAGGACATTTTGTTTCAGGCAATGAACATTCAAAAACTTTCGTTGGTTTTTTTTCGGCAGACTCGATGATTCTTTTTAGACTCAATTCCTCAGGAGGAACTGCTAGCATAAAGCCGCCCTTTGTTCCTTTAAATGATTTTAGAATATTTTCTTTTGCTAAAGATTGCAAAATTTTTGCCAAGAAACTTTTAGATATACCTAATTGAGTAGAGAGAGTATCGACATCCTGAGGAGTATCTTTTTCTGATATCATAATCAGCGACAATAGTGCATATTCACTAGCTTTTGTTAATAGCATTAAATACCTTTATATTAAATAGGATAAATATTGTACTAAATATAAACTAGATTTTTCTTTAATTTTGATATTTAGCACTCGTATAATAAAAAGTTGGACTTGTTTGTGTTTTTTAGATATAATACAAGCCCTTTTTCTAGAGAAAAAGAAAATACCAATCAAGGAGGTCATTATGGCTTTAGGTTCGGCGGAAAAATTAGAAATCGTCAACAAATTTGGAAGAAAAGAGGGTGACACAGGATCACCAGAGGTTCAAATAGCACTTCTATCTAAAAGAATTTTAGATTTAACAGGGCATTTAAAGATAAATAAAAAAGATCACTCTTCAAGACTTGGACTTTTAAAACTAGTTGGACAAAGAAAAAGACTTTTGAGATATCTCAAAAAGACTAATTTTGTCAAATATAGTGAGGTTATCAAAGAGTTGTCAATTAGAGACAAATAAATCAATAAAGAGTCTGCTTCGTAGACTCTTTATCCCTTCTTTTCTTCTTCATACATCCATACATCAAAATTATACAAAAAACCGTATAAAAGTGTTACAATCTGATATAAAATTACATTTATATAGATATATAATCTGGATAATGCCATAAAAATTTACTAAAAATGAATATTTTAGGTATAATACTTGATATTTTATCACTATTTAGGTGTTATTAATTTTGTCTTGGTTAAAATAAACTCTATGAAAACTAATGATATTTTTAATCTCCTTCATAATGCGATAGAGTCAAAATTTTTTGGCAAAAAAATCAGCCAAAGAGAGATGGCCGAAAGACTTGGTGTATCTATGCGAACATATCAAGATTGGAGGCTTGGAAATTCTAATCCGCAAGCTGCGATAGCTATCTTTAAAATGCTAAGCGAGCTTGAAGATGAAGAGGTTTTGCGAATAACAAAACGAATCCGTTTAAGATTAAAGGAGGATTTGGATGAGTAGTCTAACTAAAACCGAAAAACAGGCACTTAATGATTTGTTTGTTGCCCTTAAAGAAAAAAAGGATTTATCTCAACGAATTAAAAATATAAAAAGATCTTTTATCTTTGTTCTTAGCACCCTTTTAAAATTTAAAAAAGTTAAAAATCCCTCAGCTTAATATTTTATACCAAATTTAACAGCATTTAGCTACTTTGTGAAATTTCTAATGCCATCAAATCTTTTTCTAGGAACCCCTTACTTTTATATAAAAATATACACTAAATTAACTTTAGTCTATTAGACTCAAGAAGATTACTTGACAAAACATCACTCAATGTTGTATAATTCCATCAGCAATTAAACAAACAGAGTGCTAATCAACCAATTGAGGGAATTTAAGTATATGAAATTGTCCAAAAGAGAGATAATCTTGGAGTCAATCATAAAAGAGTATTTGAAGTCAAAAAGCCCAATAGGCTCAAATGAACTTCAAGAAAGAATGACTCTAGACATATCCCCCTCAACTATAAGAATTTACTTTAAAAGACTCTCTGAAGAGGGATCATTGGTGCAGCTACATATAAGTAGCGGTAGAATCCCAACAGAAATGGCACTTAAGAATTATTGGGTAAATAAGATAAAGCCTCAAAAAGCTATAGAGATTGATGATATACACAAGATTCAAAATGCTATAAGAGATTATGGGATGTATTGTATATTGAAAAAAAGCAAGAATTCTATATTTAGGGAGCTTATGAGTGCCGGCAAGCGTTTTTTAATTCTAGTGTTTGATGACGAAGAGATTGTGATTAAGTATCATCCGAAGATTGAAATCTTTTTAAATGATTTTATAGGATACAGCATGAGAGATTTGAAAAAGATATCTTCATCAGTCGGTTTGTTTGAATTGTACAGTAAACTAAATAATATTTTTTTACAAGAAGCCCTGTTACAAGAGGGCATAAATGAGTTATATGATATAGCTCAAGAATTAAATGATGAAACATTTATACAAAGAGTTGTTGAACCTACATTTTTGGATTCACTAGGCGTTGGTGTATATTTTGATGATTTTGTACCAAGAGGATGTATGGCAGTTAAGCATAATGCAGTGATTGATGAAGAAGATTTGCAAATGTTTTGTTTAGGTAGATTAGATAGTGATTTTGAAAGTTTTTTTAATGACACAAAGGAGTAAAAATGAGTGACGAAAAAGATTTGTCTGAAAATATTGAAGAAGAAGTGATAGAAAATGAAGAAGATCAAGGCACTAATGACACAAATGAGGTAGAGATTCTCGATCAAAAACTTCAGGAGTGCGAAGATAAATATCTTAGGATTCATGCGGATTTTGAAAATATAAAAAGAAGAATGGAAAAAGAAAAAACCGTAGCTATTAGTTATGCTCACGAACAGTTTGCAAGAGATTTGTTGCCAATCATAGACTCACTTGATATGGCACTAAATATTTGTGAAAATGATGAGTGTGATGTGGGCAATGATCTTTTGGATAAAGTCAAGGAGGGAATTGATTTAACGATAGAGCAATTTAAAAAAACATTTGAAAAGCATGGAGTTGAGTTGGTTGATATCGAAGAAGGTTTTAACCCTAATTTTCATGAAGCAGTTATGCAATTAGAGAGTGATGAAAAAAAATCGGGCGAGATACTAGAAGTTTTTCAAAAAGGTTACAAGATAAAAGACAGAGTGCTAAGACCGGCAATGGTAAGCATAGTGAAATAAGTTTTTGGCACACAAGTTAATAGTGCAAGTTTAAAGTTAGTGCAACCGAAAGGTTGTGCTTTAGTAGAGCAGGGGCTTTGCTCCTGAACAAGATGACAGTTAAATAGCTTTCTTGGCGCAAGCCAAAGCTTCAGTAGAGCGTGAATTGTTTAGGGGCTTTGCTCCTGAACAAGATGACAGTTAAATAAAAATAAAGGATAAAAAATGGGAAAAGTAATAGGTATAGATTTAGGAACAACAAATTCATGTGTTGCTATTTTTGAGCACGGAGACAGCAAAGTTATCCCCAATAAAGAGGGAAAAAACACAACTCCATCAGTTGTAGCATATACTGATAAGGATGAAGTCTTAGTAGGCGATACTGCAAAAAGACAAGCAGTTACTAATCCAAAAAGGACCATATACTCCATAAAAAGAATTATGGGTTTAATGTGTGATGAAGACAAAGCAAAGCAAGCAAAAGATAGATTGCCTTATGAGGTAGTAGATAGAAATGGAGCTTGTGCCATAGAGATAGACGGTAAAGTTTACACTCCTCAAGAGATAAGTGCAAAAGTTTTGATGAAGTTAAAAGAGGATGCAGAAGCATTTTTGGGTGAGGATGTTACAGATGCAGTTATCACAGTACCGGCTTATTTTAACGACTCTCAAAGAAAAGCAACAAAAGAAGCAGGTGTGATTGCGGGCTTAAATGTACTAAGAATTATAAATGAGCCTACAAGTGCTGCTCTCTCTTATGGATTAGAGAAGAAACATGCAGAAAAAATTGTAGTTTATGACTTAGGTGGTGGTACATTTGATGTTACCGTGCTTGAGACAGGTGATAGTGTTGTAGAAGTTCTTTCAACTGGCGGTGATGCCTTCTTGGGTGGCGATGATTTTGATAACAGACTTATAGATTATCTTTCAAATGAATTTAAAAAAGACAATGGCATTGATTTAAAAGGTGATGTCATGGCACTCCAAAGGCTAAAAGAAGCTGCTGAAAATGCTAAAAAAGAGCTTTCAAGTTCAACTGAAACAGAGGTAAATCTTCCGTTTATCACTGCAGATGCAAGTGGTCCTAAGCACCTTGTTAAAAAAATTACAAGAGCTAAATTTGAAGCACTTATAGAAGATTTGGTTGAAAAGACCATAGTAAAAATCAAGGAAGTTGTCAAAGATTCTGATTTGGATAAAAATGAAATCAAAGAGATTGTCATGGTTGGTGGAAGCACAAGAGTTCCTTTAGTCCAAGAAAAAGTGAAAGAATTTTTTGGAAAAGATTTGAACAAATCAGTAAACCCTGATGAAGTTGTTGCTATCGGTGCTGCAATCCAAGGTGCTGTTATAAAAGGCGATGTAAAAGATGTATTATTACTAGATGTGACACCATTAAGCCTTGGTATTGAGACTTTGGGTGGTGTTATGACTAAGCTGATAGAAAAAGGTACAACTATCCCTGTTAAAAAAACACAGGTTTTTTCGACAGCCGAGGACAACCAGCCAGCAGTTACTATTCACGCTCTTCAAGGTGAAAGAGAGTTTGCCAGAGACAATAAATCTCTAGGACAGTTTAATCTTGAAAATATCTCTCCTGCTCCAAGAGGTGTGCCACAGATTGAAGTTGCATTTGATATAGATGCAAATGGTATATTGACAGTTAGCGCAACTGATAAAGCGACAGGTAAGATTCAAGAGATTAAAATCACCGGTTCAAGCGGACTAGATGAAAATGAAATAGAAAAAATGGTAAAAGATGCGGAGCTTCATAAAGAAGAAGATGAAAAAAGAAAGAAAACAGTAGAGGCTAGAAATCAGGCTGATGCACTTGCGCACCAAACAGAAAAATCTCTTGAGGAGATGGGTGACAAAGTTGATGCTAGTGAAAAAGCCAAGATAGAAGATGCTCTAAAGGCACTTAAAGATGTTTTAGCTAATGATTCTGCTACTAAAGAGCAAATTGATGAAAAAGTTAAGGCATTAACAGAAGTAAGCCATAAATTAGCAGAAGCTATGTATAAAAAAGATGATACCAAGGGTGCTGAACCTAAAAAAGATTCTAAAGAAGATGATGAAATCATAGATGCAGAAGTAGAATAATTTGCAATAGGAACCGACTAAAACAGGTCGGTTCCTCGATTTTAGAAATATTTACTTAGTTTTGGTAAAATAACGAAATTTTATCAAAAGGTTTCTTTATGACATATCTGTCGTTCAAAAAAATAGTGAGAGTATTTATATTATTATTGTCTATAAATATAGCTCTATTTGCTGCATTTCCAAAACAAAATATTTTAACACCACAAGAAGCATTTAGGGTTACTTCTGTTCAAACAGATAAAGGTGTTGATATAAAAATCAAACTTGGCGATAAGATGTATGCTTACGATAATAAGCTACATGTAGAGATGGTTTCACCAAAAAAAGTTTTACTTGACAAAGAGTCGACTCGCCCAAAACCTATAAAATTTCACGGATTTATAGTTCATAAAAAAAACATAAATATCCATATACCGATGGATGTAATTAGAAAATATGTAAAAAGTGGAAAATATAAAATAAAAGTTTTATATCAAGGTTGTTCTGAGCTCGGGCTATGCTATGCACCCATGAGTAATACTTATGAATTTACACTACTGAAGAAAATTAAAAAGATTGAAAAGCCACAAACTAGTAAGATTGTCACCGATGTTTCTCAGGAAGACACTATCGCCAACAGTATAAAAAATAGTAGTTTTTTTATGGTTCTGTTAACATTTTTTGGTTTTGGTTTGCTACTTTCGTTGACACCTTGTGTTTTTCCTATGATACCGATACTCTCTTCTGTCATAGTTTCTCAATCTGATAAAAATATGAATGTCAAAAAAGCTTTTTTTCTCTCTTTGATCTATGTTTTAGCCATGTCATTAGCATATACGATAGCGGGAGTTATGGCGGGTCTGTTTGGTGCAAATATACAAACAGCACTTCAAGATCCTTGGGTATTGTCTATTTTTAGCCTTATATTCGTTCTTTTAGCACTTTCCATGTTTGGATTTTATGATATACAAATGCCCTCTTTTATACAATCAAAGTTATCCAAAAGCAGTAGCAATAAAAATGGAATCATCGGCGTAGCAGTCATGGGTTTTTTATCTGCCCTGATAGTCGGACCTTGTGTAGCTGCGCCATTAGCAGGTGCACTTATCTATATAGGTCAGAGTGGAGATGCACTTTTGGGAGGAGCCGCACTATTTGTTATGAGCCTTGGCATGGGAATTCCATTGTTGATTATTGGAGCAGGTGCAGGTAAGTTTATGCCTCGTCCAGGAGCATGGATGGATAATATAAAGGCGATGTTTGGTGTCTTGATGCTAGCTGTAGCTATTTATATGCTTTCTCGAATACTAAATGCTCAAATTACTATGCTTTTATGGATGACATTGTTATTGATCACTTCTATATATATGGGAGCTCTTGATTCTTTGGGGGCAAACTCCCCCGGTTGGTCGAAATTTTTTAAGGGTGTGGGAGTTATAGCTTTTATATATTCCGTATTTTTATTTATTGGGGCGATGAGAGGTGTGACAAATCCACTAAATCCATTGGAACAAAAGGATATTCAAACAATCCAAGTTCAAAATTCAAATGTTATAGCACAACATGCTGTATTTAAAACAGTAAAAACACTAGACAAGTTAAATAAAATTGTAAAAAATTCAAAAAAGCCTATTATGATTGATTTTTACGCTGATTGGTGTATAAGCTGCAAAGAGTTAGATGAAAAAACTTTCAAAAATGCTCAAGTCAGAAAAAGAATGGATAGATTTAACTTAATAAGAATAGATGTTACGAAAAATGATAAAGAAGATAAAAAGCTCTTAAAAAGATTTAATGTTTTTGGTCCACCGGCAATGATATTTTTCAAAAACGGCAAGGAGTTAAAATCTTTAAAAGTTGTAGGATATAAGAATGCCCAAGAATTTGCACCTCAATTAGATAAGGTTTTGAGAAAATGAAAGTAATTTTGATAATAGATGCTAAGAATTTAAATGAAAAGAGAGTTTTTGATAAACATCTCAAAAGAGAGGGTTTTGATGAGATAGAAGGAGAAGAGTTTGCTTATGAGGGCGAAGCTCATACACATCTGTTCAATACAAGAGCCTATATATTGGAGGTTGTGACTAAAGCTTTAGCCAAGACATCTTTTGATGCTTGCAAGATAATCTTTCAAATTGGTGAAAACCCAATGGAGGCATATATCTTTGAATCGAATAAAAAAGGTTTTTTTGAGACAAAAGTTTGATTTATGGAACTTTTTTTGCTTTAATAAGTAGTAAAAGAATTCAACAAATGAGAAAAATATGAAAAAAACTCTAGTATTAAGCTTTTTGGCGTTGTTTATCGCTGGTTGTTCAGTCCATCCTGCTGATCCTAAAATCACTATGAAAGCTCCTGTGTATGTTGATCAGCTTCCTTCAAAAGTAAATGATACACCAAGATCAAATCCTGGAAGCCTTTTTGGCCAGGGGGATAATCCTCTTTTTGCAGACTTAAAAGCCATGCATATAAATGACATCGTTACAGTTATAATTAGTGAAAACATAGCTCAAAGCTCAAATGCAAAAAGAAATCTTACAAAAGACAGCAAAGATTCACTAGGGGGTGGATTGGTTACAGGCGGTGGCTCAAACGCTGCGGTAAATAGTATCGCAAACAAAATAAACGGTATAACAAATATTGGATTTCAAACAGGCTCTACAAACTCATTTTCAGGAACTGGTACAAGCAGTAGAGATGAACAGTTTACAACAACTATCTCTGCGAGAATCATCAAAATATTGAATAATGGAGATTATTTTATAGAAGGAAGTAGACAACTTCTGCTTAATGGTGAAAAACAGATTATTGAAATTAGCGGTGTTATAAGACCATATGATATAGACCAGACAAATAAGATAGACTCTAAATATATAGCAGATGCAAAGATACTATATAAAACACAAGGCGAGATAGATCAAAATATGAAGAAACCATGGGGTTCAAGGTTTATAGAGTCAATTTGGCCTTTTTGAAAACTTTATGCACTTATTACTAGTAGCCAAATGACAGCAACAATAAAGTAAGCCATAAAAACCATCGCGGCACCTGCATCTTTTGCTTTTTTTGCAAGCTCATTGTGCTCTAGTGTGACCAAATCTACAGTTCTTTCTATCGCACTGTTTGCTATTTCACAAAGAAGAGGCAAGAGTAGTGAAACCACTAGTATAGATGTTTTTACATAACTAAGGCCTAGAAAAAATGCTACAATTGAAAGTAAAAAAAATGCTAATAACTGAGCTTTAAATGAAGATTCATTTTTATATATATCTTTTAATCCGGCAATTGCATAATTTGTATTTTTAAAAAGATTGTATTTTGGCTTATTAAACATATTTTATTTTGCTTTAATTTTTTACGGCTTTTGCAAGATCCCACATCGGCATAAAGATACCAAGTGCCATCAATAGAACCATACCTGCTATAAATCCAAGTAGTATAGGTTCTATATAGCTCGAGATGTTGTCAATAATTTCATTAAACCTTGATTTAAAATAGTTTGTTACCTTCTCCAGCATTTTATCAAGTGTACCACTCTGTTCACCGGCTTGAATCATTTGGATGAGCATTCCTTCAAATAGATTTGTTTCTCTAAATGCCTCGGTAAGTGAAATTCCTCTTTGTACTGAGATATTGACGCTTGATAACTTTTGTTTTAAATGCATATTATCCAGGGTTAGCAAAGATGTATCAAGTGCATCAGCTATTGGGATACCTGAACGAATCAGCTCAGTAAAAACCAGTGTAAATCTCGTCATTGTTGCGTAAAATACGATGTTTCCAATCAAATATACTTTTAAAATATACTTGTCATATTTTTTCTTAAACTGTTCGCTATTTGCCAACATATACTTGAAGAAAACTATAGTTAAGACTATAAAGCCAAGAAGGTAAAAACCATAATTATGTATGATGTTTTCTAAAAATAGAAGAATTTTAGTTGGAAGAGGAAGCTCTGTTTTGAATTTTGAGAAGATCTCTTTGAACTTTGGAACAACATATACCATCAAAATCGTAAAAGCTATTGCAATTGCTACCATCACTGTGATAGGATATCTCATAGCTTTTTTAAATTTCTGACGATTTTCTTCCATCTCTTCAAGTATTTCTGACAGCTTTTCTAAAGACTCGGACATATTGCCCGTACTCTCTCCAAGTTCAACCATGGCGAGAGTGACATCTCCTAAATCTTGCCTAAAAGGCATCATTGCTTGTGTAAGACTAAGACCAGAGTTCAAGTCGTCATTTACGCTATCAAAAATATCCTTGAGTGTTTTATCAACACTAGCAGTTGCAACTTCTTTGATGCTGTCATGTATGGATATACCAGCATTTGTCATAACTGCTAATTGCCTAATAGCTGCTATTAAAGATTTTATATTGATTTTTTTCTTGATTATTGATTTCACAAATTTATCTTTGAATTGCGAAAATTGATCTTCGATAGGAGCTGAAGTAACTTTGATATTTAAGAGAATTCCGGGAATTTTTGTTTTTGCAATTGTTATAGCATCTTTTTTATTTGGTGCCTTAATTATTTTTGTCTCTTTCTTACCCTTAAATAGTGATGTTACTTCAAAATAATTCATCCTTTTGCCACCCTTATAACTTCTTCTATGGTTGTAATGCCTTTGGCTGCCCTCAAAATGCCATCTTTATACATGTCAACGAAACCTTCTTCGAGAGCTTGTTTTTTTATCTCTTCTTTACTTTTTCCCTGTGCTATCATGCTAGATATCTTTTCGCTTACTATTAGAATCTCAGAGAGCATCTCTCTTCCCATATATCCTGTTTGTGAACATTTCTCACATCCGTTATGCTTATAAAATTGAAAATCATTTGGCAGAATTTTTTTGATGTCTTCATAGGCTGTTTTTGGCAAAGTTATCTTGGTTTTGCAGTGTGTGCATAGTTTTCTCACTAATCTTTGTGCTTCTATAGCAACTAGCGAACCGCTAAGTAGGTATGGCTCAATTCCCATATCCATAACTCTTGTAACAGCACTTATGGCATCATTTGTATGGAGTGTAGAAAATACTAAGTGACCTGTCAGTGCTGCTTGAACAGCAATTCTTAAAGTTTCTTGATCTCTAACCTCACCAATCATTATGATATCGGGATCTTGCCTTAATATGGATCTAAGAGCTGAGGCGAAAGTTAGATTTGCTTTTTCATTTACCTGAACTTGTTGTATGAGATTTAATTGATATTCAACAGGATCTTCAACAGTTAAAATTTTAGTTTCTACACTTTTTATGGCATTTAGTGCAGCATAGAGCGTGGTTGTTTTACCACTACCTGTAGGACCAGTAACAAAAATTATACCAAAAGGAGCTCTCATAGATAGACTAAATTTATCAAAATTATTTTTATGCATACCAAGTGATTCGAGTTTGATCATAACTTTCGACTTATCTAAGATACGCATTACTATAGATTCACCATGCAATATAGGTAATGTAGAAATTCTAAAATCATACTCTTTTCCGAGAATTGTTGCTGAAAATCTACCATCTTGAGGCTTTCTTTTCTCTGCAATATCCATATTCGAAAGAAGTTTGAGTCTAGATGCGAGAGGTGGATATATATCTTTGTCAAAGATAAAGGTTTCTGTGAGCATACCGTCAATCCTACTTCTTACAACACAATTATTTACAGTTGGCTCTACATGTATATCACTTGCGCGAGATAAAATCGAAGTTTTTAGTATAACTTCTATCAGTTTTAAAATTCCCGATGATTCTTGGGGGTTTTCACTTGCACTTGAAGTTATCTCTTTTCTTATCTCTGCTATTAGTTCTTTTATGCTGTCACCAAGTTCTATCTTGTTTAGGTATTTTTCTATAAGAGATGGCTCACTAATGACAGTTTTTACAAGTTTTCTAGGAAAAATTCTTTGAATTGCTTCTTGTGCATTTAAATCTATAGGATCTTTAAATGCTACATAAACATTAATCTCATCTTCCCTTACCGGTAGAGCATGAAATTTTCTTAATTGTGCAAACGGGAGCTTTGAAACCATCCTGTGGTTTATATCTATGGAGTCTAGATCAATATATGTTGCATTAAGATTTTTTGCCAATTCTTTTAAGAAGTCTTCAATATTAATTGCAAAATATTTATTTATGTCTTCTATTTGAATATTGCCTTTTTTGTAAAATTCTATAACCAATAGTAGAAGATCTGCTTTTTCAAAAAGGTGTCTGTCTAAAAGAATTTCATAAACATCTTTACTTTTTTCTTCTGATTCATTTTTGATGATAGATGCTGTATTTTCATCTAAGATTCTGTTGTTAATTAAGTAGTCCAATAATGATAGATTCATATTACTCATATTTTTACCAATATACTCTTACTTTTATTATTTTACCATTTTTATATGTTCTTAGATACATTTTTTTTATATGGTTTCTCCCTTCAATGGAAAGTTTGTACTTGATAGCAACATTTTTGTCATTGCTAAACCAATATGAACTATCTTTTAAATCGTATTCACCTTTTACAAATTTATCAAAAATTTTGGATAAGATATAATTAGTTTTTGGAAGATTTATATACGATATATCTATATTGTCGCATAGTGCATAATATAACATTTTTTTCTCGTACAATATGGTTGAAAAATATGCAGCATTTTCTCTTGCCTGCTTTGTTTTGTAGAGTTTTACTATCGGCAGAACCATTTTACTGATCATATCTGATTTCAGACAAGAATCAGCAAACATATTTAGAAAATTTTCATCGTTTTTAAATGCAACATACATATTTCCGCAGAGTGAACATACTCTTGTATATTTTTTGTTTGTATATAGTTTTTTAATATCATTCAATGTGTAGGCAAATGAGATATTTATAAAAATAAAACATAAAATAAAGATTTTTTTAATCATTCATAACCCCATTAATTATATCATTCAAAAGAGATTTTACATTTTCTGAACTATTTGATTCTAGAAAAGATCTAAGTGCTTTTATTGCATCCTTTTTTTGATGCAATCTGTACTTTGATTTTGCAAACCAAATCCAACTTCTTTCGCTACTACTATCTATATCGTTAGCGATAATCGACCACTTCAAAGAGTTTTTATAATCTTTTTGTTTATAATAGCTTTCACAAAGCATTAGAGCAAAAACAATATCGTGCGTCTTTTTAAATTTATCATTAAGATATTTTATCGAGTCAATATCTTTCATCTCTATATTGATTTTTGGCTTTTTATTGTCCTTGTTTGTTATTGTAGCATTTTTATTTGTATTTTTAGCTATATTTTGTTGTGTTTTTATAATCTTTGTTGGCGTTTTATCTTTTTGGGAGGAAGAAAAAACCAATATTTTTGTGTTTGAGCGATCTGCTGCAAAAGTTCTGGATGGATAAATCTTAAAGATCAGATTATTTTTTGTAACATTATTTTCTTTTGTTATGACCTTTTTATTTAAATCTTTTCTAGGAGTATTGTTGTTTTTGGTTATGGATGATTTTTTTATAGTTTTTATAATTTGTGGTGATATTATAGCTTTTTTCTTTAAACTTTTATTTCTATCTTTATTTGAAAATAAAATACTGATAGTCTCATCGCTTACATTTGCTTTTGGTTCAATTTTTTTGACTATAACCGCTGTTTTATAGAGGTAAAGAAAATAGTATGTAGTAGATGAGGCAAGCAAAATAAATATAAAAAGAAAAAGAAAAGATTTAAATCTTTTCTTCATGATATATCTTGAATATTTTTTTTCTAAATCAGCTATATCTTTTGGACTAAGCATTAATCATCCCTTGTGAAATTCCAGCCATCGCCAGATATTTTATTTGCAGGGATCTTTGGTTTAATTTGGATGGATTTGAGGTATCATAATACTCCAATATCTCAAATAGTTTAAACAAAAGTTTGTTTATGGTTCTTAGATTCCCATCCGTAATTTTCATAATAAGTTTAAAATGCTTCTCCTTAAATAGTGATAAATATTCAAATTTATTGTGAAAAATCAGCTTTTTTTCTATGTATGTTTTCACTTCTTGGAAGTTTGAGTTTTCTAACTCTATACTTTCCCATATGCGAGTTTTAAAATAGTCTTTTGCGAGTATATCTTCTTCATCTGTTTTATGCACGGTAAATAAAAATTTAAATTTTCTGGAATCTGCCATAAGTCTGATTTTTTCTATCAAATCTTCCGGATAAAGTTGAGATTCATCTATAAGAACAGTTGTTGCTACTCTATTTTTATCTATTTTTTTTGTGACAATTGACAAAAATTCATCGTATCCGCTAAATTTTGGAGCTGTCTCTTTAAAAGTTTTTTTATATAAAAATTTCAGAAACTCCATCTCATCGAAAAAAGGTCTTGGTAAAAAGATGATATTCCTCTTCTTTTTAAAATCATTATATATCTTTTGCAAAAGAAAAGTTTTTCCTGTTCCTGGTTTGCCGTAAAACAATATAAGCTTTAGTGGTTTATCTATAGCCTGTATAAGCTTGTCATATGCAACTGATGATTTGTCAAGATTTACATAATCAAAGACTTCACCATCAAGAAAAATATCTTTTAAATCAGAATATTGACTTCTATTCATACATTCTCTTGGAAAATCCTAGCTCTCTTAAAGAGGTTTTTGTCACACCTCTTACTCCAATTATTTTAGGAGTGATAACAAAAATTAACTCTTGTGAAGTTAAGCTGTCTCCTGTATGTTTAAAAGCATTGCCCAAAATTGGAATATCACTGAGTAAGGGTACGCTAGAGTTATCCTTTCCTTTTGAATTTGTTATTAAGCCGCCCAAGATTATCGTACTGCCATTTTTCACTCTGACGACTGTTGAGAGTTTTTTCTCTGAAGTGTCAGGTGCAATTTCTCTTGGAACAGTTTGTTTGCCATCATCTTCAGTGTATTTAAAGTTACTCACAGAAGGGTTAATTCTAAGTATTATTTCACCATTGTCTGAAATTTCTGGTGTTATATTTAGGAGCACTCCTATAAATATGGAGTAGTTTTTATAAGTTGTGACTGTCGGCGCATTTGAGGTATTGCTTGTTGAGTCTTCAGGTACACGATAGTTTATATTGTCTCCAACGGTGATTAGCGCTTGTTGATTGTTCAAAGTCAATACTTTGGGACTAGAGACTGTTTTTGTGTTGCCGTAAGTTGATAAAAAGTCGATTAAGCCACTCATGGAAAAGATGTTATCACTTATCACGGTATATGTATTTGTGTAGTTTAATGCCTTTAACGGATTTGTACCGGTACCGACTGAATTAAAGTTAGCAGAATTGTTTAAAGATAGATTGAACTTACTCCAGTCTATGCCTGTTGAACTTTTATTTTCCAAGCTTACAGAGAGTATTGATACATTGATTAAAACTTGTTTGTGAAGTCTTTTTCTGAGAATTTTTATGTATTTATCAACTCTGTCTAGCTGTTTTTTGGTGGCGGTTATAGTCACAATTCCCGCACTTGGATTTATGATTGGTTTGTCGGCTTTGTATTTGTCTTCGGCTGTATTTAACACAGCGGTTAATTCATTTGATATCTTTGCCCAAAAATCAAATTTATCATTTGATGTGATTTTATTATCACCATTTATGCTTCTTGTGCCACCTTCTTCTGTTGGTGTGGCATCAACCGAAGCATTCAATACAGCTGTTCCGTTTCTTACGGATGTTATATAATCTATATTAAATATTCTTGTGTTTAAAGAGGAGATTCTAAGAAAATTTTGATTAAATTTATAGTACAGATCGTTTTCTCCTATCAAAAGCTTAAAAATTTCATCCAAAGAAAGGTCTTTTATATTTACACTATCTAGATTTTTTTTCAAGATTTCTTTTGCAAAATCATCTTTTGTGATGATAGTAAAATTGCATGAATCAGCAAGTTGAGACAAGATGTCCATATTGCTTACTTTATCATTTGTTTTTATACTAAATGTTCTGTATTCACAAGATTTATTATTTTTTGCAGCATATAGGGGGAAAACTGCAAAGTAAGCTAAAACTACTAATACAAATAGCCTCTTGTTATTTTGATGAAAATTTAATCTTAGACTCATTGTCTTTCCTTATAAAAAGTTCTTTTGATGTGTTTGGGCTTCTTAATAAAACACTTCTGTTTTTTATCTTTATCAATTTGTACACTCCAATTTTTGTATATTTTTTATACCATTTCCCATTTATCATAGCTCTTCTATTGAAAATAGCATCTAATTTATATACAATTTTTGGTTTTTTGGTTTTATTGCCATCTTTTGTTTTTTTATATATGACTATAAAAGGATTTTTGATTTTGTTTATTGTTTTAGTATCAACGCCGACTCTAGTTTCGCTGATTTTTTCAAATATCTTATCATATTGTTTTGTGTCATTACCTAGATTTAATCCTGTTGCAGAAAGTAAAAAATTTGGAAAAAAAAGCATAAAAATTAAAAATATTTTTGCGTGATTAAGTAATTTTTTCAATATTTCATCCCCCATACGCCAATATCTACATAGCCATCTATTCCAGTGGCACCTTTGAGTTGCATTTCGTAAATATCTACTACAAGCTTACTTTCTTCAATAGCATTTATAAATTTCATTATGTTTTTAAATCTGCCGTTAAATTCAACTTTAAGATTCAAAATTTGTTCTATCTTTTGTAGGCTTGGTTTATTTATTTTGTTTTCAATAATTTTTATCTTTACATGATTTTTTGCTGCCATAAGTGTAATGGAATTAAGAAATTTTGCCCAATTTTGATTGTTGAACAAAAGATAGGATAAATCTTTTAGTTTATTGTCAACATAAGTATTGGTATAAGTTATTTTTTCCAATAAAATCTTTTCACCTTCAATTTCACTTTTGGCTTTTTTTATGTAAAAGTGTTCATCTCCATTTCGGGTAACAGACCTTAGATATCCTTTCTCGTTTTGAACCTTTTTATTCATGGAAATTAGATTTCTTTTTGTGATTTTTAATCTCTTTTCTGTTATTGGAAATACATACGAATATACGATAAATCCAATAAATACAAATATCATTAGAAATATCAGAGCGAGTTCACTCTCTTTTTTTCCAGATAAAGAAGCATCTATTTTTTCAAATATATTTTCTGAACTACTCATTGATTAATCCTATGGTTACTTTTGATATATATTTTTGTTTTTTATCAACCTTTTCGATTTTATCAGTATTTATATTGTATTTATCGAGTTTTGTCAGATTTTTTATAAATTCTGTAATTTTTTTATCGCTCCTATTTTGAATATTAAATATGAATTCGTTGTCCTTGAACTCAATGTCATCAATTTTTGAATTATATTTATTTGAGATTTTAAAAAATTCAGCCAAAATAAGTGCTTTCATAGGATAAGATATCTTTTTATTATAAATCTCTGTAAGCAATTTTTTTCTAAATTCAAATTTATTTTTCTTTTTTTTCAAAAAACCGTCTATTCTGTTTTTCTCTTGTTTTAAAGAAGCAAGTCTATTTTTGATTGCAGATGTTTTTTTATGAAGTTTAATAAATGTTTTTGTCTGTTTGTTAAGTTTTAGTTGTAAAAAATAGCTATATCCAATTTGATATGTTGGATAACTTAGAGAGAGGACAATGCTAGCAGCCAATACCCCAAGCAATTTTCCTAAAGGTCTTTTTGAAAGAGGAGGAGGGCGCCTAAAGGGAGAAAAGTTTAGACTGTCATCTTTCTCTTCAAAGTATGACTGCACAGCTAAGATCATAAGTATATGTATTTGATCTATATACCACTCTTTTGAGTTAATGGCTATGCTGAAGTTGAAATCGTGCGACTCTAAACCTAGATAACTTTGCGCATACTCTTCGATACCGAGCAATTCACCAATTTCAGAACCGATATATAATTTGTCTATCGACTCTAGTGAATATGATCTTTTGGCGTATATGATTACATCATTGATATATAAAAAAATCTCTCCAAAAAGTTTCATAAGGTGTTGCTGATAATCTAGATTAGTGCCTTTGAGTCCTTCTCTTGTTAAAAGATTATCAAAATCTTTATCTTCAATTCTTTCACCTATTAATTCACAAAATTTTTCGTTAATTTGTGTTAATGAATAGTGCAAAGATTTGGAGTATATATACTCACCCTCCCTATAGATTGCAAGGAAAGCATCATCTTTTTGGAAGTATACAAAACAATCGATGCCCTCAGGCTCTATAAAAGCCTTTTCGTAAAGGGATTGCATCAAAAATGGAGCACCTGTAGCATAATCTATATATTTTGTATGTTTCTTTATGGGGGATAGTCTCTCTTCGACAGATGACGCATCTATAACAAAGACATTAAATGTTCTATTTTTTGTATCGTTTGTTTCAGTTTCCAGATATGTTATTGAGTAGTTTACAGCAGAATCCAGTCCAAGTTCATCATATACTTTTATCTCGATAGCATCTTTCAAATCGTTATCAGGTATGTTTCTGCTCATGTCGATTGTTGCAGATATGATGTCTTTAGATGGAATATAAGATATAGTGAAAGAGTCTTTTTTGCTCTTTTCTAATTTATTTATTTTTATTTCATTTTTGAAGTATTCGTAGGAATTGAGAGTTATCGGATCAACAGAGATAATGCTTGAAAAGTTCTTGTTTTTGTTTGTCGCCATAGTCCACAACTCCTATTTTTAAATGAAAAAGTTAATCTAAAATTAATTGTACCATAAAATTTTCATTTTTAGTCTAAATTATACCCCATTTTTTTCAAAAGTTCCCTATTCTGGCTCCATCCAGGCTTAATTGTGACAAAAATCTTTAAAAAAGCCTGCTTATCTATGATTTTTTCTATCTTTTGTCTTGCGCGTTTTCCTATTCTTTTTAGTGTCTGCCCGTCTCTACCTATAATGATGCCTTTTTGGCTCTTTTTTTCAACTATTATGTTGGCAAATATACGCTCTATCTCTTCACTCTCCTCGACACTGTCGATAACTACATCGGCAAAATATGGAATCTCTTCACTTGTGTTTTCAAAAATGGACTCTCTTATATACTCTTTGTAAATATCTCTCATATTTTCTGTTGTTAAAATTTCAGGATCATACAAATACGGATGTTTTGGTATATACTTTGAAACCTCTTCAAGTATATAGCCCTGAGTTACACCTTTTTTTATAGAGATAGGAATCAAAGATAAAAAATTGTCTTGGTATTTGCTAAATTCCATTATTTTTTTGAGAACTTTTTCATTTTTAACCTGATCAGTTTTTGTGAGTAAAATGATATGCGGTGTTTTTTTGCTATTTTTTTCTAAAAAATCAAGATAATAGTCTATCTTGTCTGTGACGGGAGAGAGAAAAAGTATTAAATCACAATCTCCCATGGCTTTTAGTGCCTCTTCAAGCATGAATTGGTTCAGAAGTCTTTCTTGCTCATGTATGCCCGGGGTATCGATGAAAATAATCTGAGTTTTTTTATGCAGTGCTATTATCTTTGATCTTCTTCTTGTGGCATTTGCTTTATGTGAGACCATAGCTATCTTTTCACCAACCAACCAGTTTAAAAGAGAGCTTTTGCCTGCATTTGGTCTACCTACAACTGCTACGAATCCAGACTTTGTATCGCAATTTTCCTGATTTGATTTTTTCTTTTCATTTTTCATCAGAGTATATACCTACTGCTATCTTCATCTTCTACTATGGAGTCTAGTTTTTCATGTACTAGCTCCTCTGTTACTCTTATCTCTTCACCTGCATGTTCGTCCGCGCTAAAGCTGATATCTTCAAGTATCTTTTCTATGACTGTGTGAAGTCGTCTAGCTCCTATATCTTCTGTTTTTTCATTTGTAAGATGTGAAATTTTAGCGATTGCTCGAACTGCACCATCATCAAAGACAAGATCTACGCTTTCTGTTTTTAGAAGCTCGGTATACTGTTTAAGAAGAGAGTTTTTAGGCTGAGTTAGTATTTTGTATAAAATCTCCTCGCTTAGAGAGTTTAACTCAACTCTGAGTGGAAATCTTCCTTGAAGTTCAGGAATCAAATCACTAGGTTTACTAAGGTGAAAAGCACCGGCAGAGATAAAGAGTACATGATCGGTTTTTACTACACCGTATTTTGTATTTACATCACTTCCTTCAACTATAGGGAGTAAGTCTCTTTGCACGCCCTCTTTGCTCGGGTCACTTCTGTTGCCTGCATGTGAGCTTACAGCAACTTTATCTATCTCGTCGATAAAAATTATACCGCCATTTTCAGCTCTGTCTTTTGCTTCCACTTTTATTGCTTCAAAATCGAGCAATTTCTCGCTCGCTTCATTTTTCAGTGCCTCTTTTGCCTCTTTTACTTTGAGTGTTTTTTTGATATTTTTTTGATTAGAACCGAGTATTTTTATGAAAGACTCTTGAACTTTTATGACTTCAGGAGGCAGTGATGAATCAGATAAATCACTGCTGCTGTTTGAAATCTCTATCTCTATCTCTAGATCATCAAGCTCACCGTCGCGAAACTTTTGTCTCATCTTCCCATAGCTTCTTTGATAGTCACTTTTTTTCTCCTTACTAGCACCCTTTGGTAGAGGAGGTAGGATTTTTTCTATGATTTGTTTCTCTACATGTAGAGCTATATGATCAGCATTTTTCTCTTTATGCTGAGCCCTTACAAGATTTACGGATGCCATCATCAAATCTCTCACCATAGACTCTACATCCCTTCCTACAAATCCAACTTCAGTGTATTTGCTAGCTTCCACCTTTACAAATGGAAGCCCCATCATTTTTGCCATTCTTCTTGCTATTTCTGTTTTTCCTACACCGGTTGAACCAATCATGAGGATATTTTTTGGCATGATTTCTTCTTGCATCTCAGTGGAGAGTTGCATCCTTCTATGCCTGTTTCTCAATGCAACGGCGATGGATTTTTTTGCTTCTAGTTGTCCTATTATGTATTCGTCAAGGTATTTAACTATCTCTTTTGGAGTTAAATTCATCTATTTTGTTTCCTCTAAAGTATAAATTTTTATATGGTCATTTGTATATATACAAAGTTCACTTGCTATCTTTAAGCTCTCTTTTACAAGGATTTCTTCATCTAGATCTGAGTGTCTCTGAAGTGCTCTTGCAGCTGAAATCGCAAAGTTTCCACCGCTTCCTATGGCGGCTATCATCTCATCTTCAGGCTCTACAACATCACCGTTTCCACTAAGGATAAAGATATGCTTTTTATTTAGCACTATCATCATGGCTTCAAGTCTGCGAAGCATTTTGTCTTTTCTCCACTCTTTTGAAAACTCTATGACAGATTTGTACAAATCGCCTTTTTTCTGTCCTAAAATTCCCTCAAACATATCAAAGAGGTTAAAAGCATCGGCCGTGCTTCCTGCAAATCCTGCTAAAATCTTGCCATTATAGAGTCGCCTTATCTTTGTGGCATTGTTTTTTAGTACGCTATTGCCAAATGTTACTTGACCATCCCCGCCTATGACGGCTTTGTTTTTGCCTTTATAAGCAAGTATAGTTGTGGCTTCAAACATCTTACTCTCCAACTATCTCGACAGTTAATTTGGCATGTATTCCATGCCCTAGTTTAACAGATATGTCAAACTCACCTGTCATTTTTATGGCTTTATCTATCTCGACAGTTTTTTTATCTATCTCTATAGCATATTGGTTTTGTAATTCGTGTGCTATTTCATCTTTAGTGACAGCCCCGAAAAGACTGCCGTTTGCACCCAATTTTCTTTTGATAGTAAGTTTAATATCTGCCAATTTTTTTTCTACACCCTGTAGCCTGACAAGTTCATTAGCAGCCTCTTTGGCTTTTCTTTTTTGCTCTGCCTCATATTTTTTTATGACTCCATTTGTTGCATGTAGTGCAAAACCCTTGCCTATCAGAAAATTTCTTCCGTAGCCGTCTTTTACATCTTTTATCTCGCCTTTTTTGCCGAGTGACTTTACATCTTTTATTAATAAAACTTTCATTTTTTTCTCCTATATATTTTTTGGTAATTTTGCATTTTTACTGGTTTTACCAGTATATGCAACTATTCCTTCACTAAGATGGGCGATTTTGTCAAATCCCATTCTTTTGAGTATCATCAAAACTTGTGCCGTCCTGTTTCCTGTTCTACAATAGATAAGTATATGCTTATCTTTGATACTTTCAAGATTTTCTATGTATTTATGTAAAAGTGTTGTCGGATATAGCAGATCGGTCTCGTCTATACTTTTGTCACTATATTCATAAATTTCACGAATATCTATCAACTGAAAATCAAATTTCCCCTCTTCTTTGTACTTAAGCAGTGCTTGCAAATCTTCATCTTTTGCTTCACCACTTGAAAATACTCTTTCCTTGATTTTCTCCAAATTATGCATCGCCATAGAATTTTTTATTTTTTCCGCTGATTATAAATCTTAGAGCATTTAGTTTGATAAATCCCTCTGCATCTTTTTGGTTGTAAACTTCGTCTTCTTCAAAAGTACAAAACTCTGCATTAAAAAGATTGTTTTTTGCTGAATCTCTTCCTATCACAGTTACATTTCCTTTGTATAGTTCTAGTTTGACGGTACCGTTTACATTTTCTTGAGATTTGTCAATAGCAGCTTGCATCATCTCTCTTTCCGGTGAGAACCAAAATCCATTGTATATAGTTTTTGCATATCTTGGCATCAGTTCATCTTTGAAGTGTGCTGCTTCTCTATCTAACGCTATACTCTCTATGGCTCTATGGGCCTTTAGCATTATGGTTCCACCTGGGGTCTCATAGCAGCCTCTACTCTTCATACCTACAAAACGATTCTCCACTATATCAATCCTTCCTATACCATTTCTACCACCTATCTCATTTAAGGACTCTAGCATTTTTGCAGGGCTTAGCCTGACACCATTTAGTGCGACAGGATCTCCTTTTTCATACTCTATTTCTATGGTTTCTACACTATCTGGTGCTTCTTGCGGACTTTTTGTCCATCTCCACATCTCTTCTTCAGGTTTTGCGTTCGGATCTTCGAGGACTAATCCCTCGTATGATATATGAAGTAAGTTGGCATCCATGGAATATGGTGATTTATTGCCTTTTTTTTCTATCTTTATATTATGTTTTTTTGCGTAGGCCATAAGTTTTTCACGAGAGTTCAAATCCCATTCTCTCCAAGGGGCTATGATGGTTAGGTTGGAGTTTATCCCAAGATATCCCAGCTCAAATCTTACTTGGTCATTTCCTTTTCCTGTGGCTCCATGGCTTACAGAATCAGCTCCCGTAAGAGCAGCTATCTCTGCTTGTCTCTTTGCGATGAGCGGTCTTGCTATGGAAGTCCCAAGGAGGTATTCGCCCTCATATATGGCATTTGCTCTAAACATAGGGAAAACATAATCTTTTACAAACTCCTCTTTCAAGTCTTCTATAAAGATATTTTCAGGTTTTATGCCTAACTCTATAGCTTTTTTTCGAGCTGGTTCTAATTCTTCACCTTGTCCTACATCAGCCGTAAATGTAACTACTTCACAGTTGAATTCATCCTGAAGCCATTTTAAGATTATACTTGTATCTAGTCCGCCTGAGTAAGCAAGGACTACTTTTTTAATATTTCGTTTGATGATATATCCTTTGTAATCTGATAAAGATGAGGTATTTTAGCAAAAAATAGTAAAAAATTAGCTTATTTATTTAAATGCCTAGTGCAAAAACTGTTCCTTGCAATTTGTATTTAAAATTCTTTTTGCTACAATTTGACAAAAATAAGGAAATATTTTGAGGATAGATAAATTTTTAAATTGTGTAAACATAACAAAACGAAGAGCGATTTCGGAAGATATGTGCAAAAGTGGAGTTGTGAGTATAAATGAGATTATAGTAAAGCCGGCAAAAGTAGTTAAAGTTGGTGACATAATCACAATAAAATATCTCAAACATAGTTCTAATTACGAAGTTTTAGAAATTCCAACTACAAAAACTATCCCAAAAACTATGCAGTCAAAATATGTGAAGGAGTTGTAGTGTTTGATATAGCAAAAGAGAAGTTTCAAAAGATATTTGAAGATAAAATTTCAGCAGATGAGGCAACGAAATATCTTGTTGAGCTGTATGAAAGAGGTGAAAGTGCTGAAGAAATAGCGGCTGCTACAGAGGTGATGAGAGAACATAGTATCAAACTTGTTATCCCTGATGCCCTAAGAGAAAAACTCATAGATGTAGTAGGGACAGGTGGCGATAAAAGTAACAGTTTTAATATATCAAGTACGGTTTCTTTACTTTTACCGAGTCTTGGTTGCTCTGTTGCAAAACACGGAAACAGAGCTATAACTAGCAATTCGGGTAGTGCAGATATGCTTGAAGCGCTAGGTGTAAATCTGAGTCTAAAACCAGAGCTTCAGTCGAAAATGCTCCAAGAGTGTGGTTTTACATTTTTATTTGCTATCAATCATCATCCTGCCATGAAGTATATAATGCCTATAAGAAAGAGTTTGACTCATCGTACTATCTTTAATATGCTAGGACCTTTGACAAATCCTGCCGGTGCCAAAAAATATCTCATAGGTGTCTTTAGCGCGGAATTTTTAAATAGAATCATAGTCGGACTTAGCTTATTAGATACTAAAAATGCCATAGCGGTTAGCAGTAGAGATGGCATGGATGAGATAAGTATATCTGATATAACCTATGCAACTATGCTTAAAGATAAAAGAACTACTGATTTTATAATAGATCCTCAGGAGTATGGTCTCAAGCTTGCGCCAAAGGAGGCAATTTTAGGTGGAAATGCAAAAGAAAATTCAAAGATAACATATTCGATTTTAAAAGCAGAAGAGGGTGGGGCAAAGAAAGATATAGTTCTCATAAATACAGCTGTTGCACTTTTTATTGACGGTAAAGCAAGAGATATAAAAGAGGGTATAGAGATGGCAAAAGATGCGATTGATAGTAAAAAGGCTTTTAAAAAGTTGCAAGAGATCATAAAGGTTTCAAACTCACTATGACAGAGAGAATTTGTACCCTAGACGAATTAGAAGATTTTGCAAAAGAGGTTATAGAGCTAGCAAAAGAGTATAAAATTATCCTATTAAGAGGTGATTTGGCTAGTGGAAAGACAACATTTGTAAAATATGTCTCAAATGCTTTAAGTATTGATGAAAATGTGGTATCTCCTACATTTTCTGTTCAAAATAGATATGGCGAGCATCTATATCATTATGATTTATATCAAAATGGTATAGAGGGGTTTTTATCTTTGGGTTTACTTGAAGAGTTAGATAAAGATGGATACCATCTTATCGAATGGGGAGATGAAAAACTAGAGAGTATTTTAAAAAAGTTTTTTATAGATTATATTGTTGTAAATATAGAAAAAAATGATGAAAGCAGTAGAATATACAAGGTTAGAAAATGCACAAACTGAAAGTTGATAACTTAAAAAAAACAATCAAAAAAACAAATATAATAAACGGTGTTTCACTAGAAGTCAAGAGCGGTGAGATAGTCGGACTTCTCGGTCCCAATGGTGCAGGAAAAACTACTATGTTTTATATGATATGTGGCATTATTTCTCCAAATAGTGGTGAGATATATCTTGATAATAAAAATATAACAAAAATGCCTCTGCATAAAAGAGCAAAGGAGGGGTTGGGGTATCTTCCTCAAGAGTCTAGTATATTTAAAGAATTGAGCGTCGAAGAGAATCTCTTGTTGTCAGCACAGATTGTTTATGAAGATGAAGAAGAGGTGCAGCAAAGAGTGGAGAAACTGCTTGAGCTTTTAAATATCGAACCTATAAGAAAAAGAAAAGGTATAAGTCTTAGTGGTGGAGAGAGAAGGAGATGTGAAATAGCAAGATCTTTGGCAAATTTTCCAAAGTTTTTGCTTCTTGATGAACCTTTTGCAGGGGTTGATCCTATCGCGGTAACTGACATACAATCCATCGTCAAAGACCTCTCAAAGTTAAATATAGGTGTGCTTATCACCGACCATAATGTCAGGGAAACTCTAGGTATATGTGATAGGGCTTATGTCATGAAAGACGGAGCTTTGCTTGCTAGTGGAAAGTCAGAAGATGTGGCAAACAATAAGTTAGTAAAAACACACTATCTCGGAGTAGATTTTAAATTTTGACAAGGAGCTTAATCTGTGAAGCTAAGGACTAGGACTGAACAAAATACCAAACAAAAACTCTCTTCTACGCTAAGGAGCTGGTTGCCTATACTTCAGTCTGATTTAGAGTCCTTACAAGAGGTGTTGGAGCCTTTTGCCAAAGAAAACCCCTTTATAGAGATAAAAGTTGGTAATGAAAAAGTTGAGAAAAAGTTTGAGAAAAAGAGCTTTTTTCAGCAAGTTTCAAAAGACTCGGTTTCTAGCGTTATCGAGGCACTGACGATAGATAAAAAATCCCTATATGATGTTCTATATGAGCAGATAAATCCTCCTCTTTTTCCTACTTCAAAATCCCAAGAGATAGCTTATGAAATCATAGAAAATCTTGATGACGAAGGATACTTTTGTGAAGATGCTTTTGAGAGAATTTCACAAAAACTATCTTGTAAATTTGAAGATATTGATAAGATACGAAAAAGGTTTTCAAACCTCTTGCCTAGCGGTATTTGTGCACTTGATTTTAAAGAGTCTTTTCTGTTTCAATTGGATGATTTTGACTTAGATGATGAGTTATATCTATTTATTGTAGAGTTGATTGAAAACTTTGAATCTTTGGAATCTTATGCATCCACTTCTATGTTCTTGGACGCACTTAAGATCATCAAGAAATTCAAAAATCCTCCGGCTATTGAATATCTTGAGGATAATAGGCAGGTTATTCCCGATATCTTTATTTTTAAAACAGGTGGAAATATAGAGGTAAAACTAAACGATGCCTACTACCCTGATATTATATTGGATACGGATGGTTTGGATGATAAGCATGAATTTGTATCAAAAAAGATAAAAGATGCAAAAGATTTGATAGATGCACTAGAGATGAGAAAAGCAACTCTTTACAAGATTGGACTTTTGATAGTAGAGTATCAATATGATTTTTTCTTTGGCAGAGCTATTGCTCCCATGAAACTAAAAGATTTAGCGACAGAATTAGACAGAAATCCATCTACGATTTCAAGAGCAATCTCGGGTAAATACATATCTTGCAACAGAGGGATAATCCCACTCAAGAGTTTTTTTGCAACAGCCTTGGATACCGATGTGTCAAATAGTGCGATAAAAGAGTATATGTGTGAATTGGTCAAATATGAAGACAGAAAGAAACCTCTTAGCGATGTTAAAATACTTGGTAGCATTGAGGAAAAATTTGGTATAAAACTAGTCAGAAGAACTATAACCAAGTACAGACAGCAGTGCAATATAGCAGGCTCAAGTGAGAGGAAAAAACTATATTTACTCAAAAATTAGGCTACTGAGATTCTCTTTTTTTCGTATGTATGGTGGATTTTTAACATCTCGTATGCGTATTGAATTTCTTTAAATTTTTCATTATAGTGAGAAATCAAAGAGAGATTTGATGAGTCGATTCTATCAGGATGATACTGCTTGACAAGTTTTAGATATTTTTCTCTAATCACACTAAATGTATCGGCTTTTTTGCATCCCAAAACATTATAATAATCCTCCAAAAGATTGAAAAGCGCAAAATACCTGTTTTTCCTGATTTTTTTCTCATTTAGTACAGTTTTATATGAGTCTATTTCGCTTTTATTAAACTCAAAATTTACAAAAGAACCAAGTAGCTCTTTTTGTGCTAGTAAATTTTCCAATAATTCAACGGTTTTTGAAGAGTTTGGATATATCGTCATAATTCTAGTCTTGCTTCTATACGATATTAGGTGATTTTTAAAGTAATTTTTTAGATATGTGATAAGAATAGAAAAATTTGTTTCAAAGTCAAGAAGTATGACATAGTTGTCTTCTACTCTTACTTTTATGCTGATGTGCTGAGTGATTTGATTTGATTTCAGAAGTGAAAGCTTTATATTTTTATTGTATGAATTTTTGATTTTTTCTAGCTCTTTTTTATTTGTATTGCTATTTCTTCTTCTGTATATCTTACTTATTAGTTTTAGAAAGTATCTTCTTTGTACCTTTTCGTCATTTTGTCTAAAGATTATGATTTTTTCTTTTTTGCCTATTTTTTTATTAAAATTTTTATCTATAAGATTTTGTAAAAAATAAAATGTCTTACTATCCTCTTGAATAGTTATTGCTATCATATCTCTAGAGTAAGAAATCTGCATTTTTTCTCCCAAAATTTTAATATATCGTCCAATAGTTGGCTTAATTAAAGCAATTTTTATTCCATAGTATCAGCTTTTAGCCCCAAATCTCCTTTTCAAAATCATTTGGATTGTTTTGTAAAATCTCAAATGGCTTAAATCTGTCTTTATAGTTTAAACTTGGGCAGTCTTTCACATAATAACCAAGATAAATCCATCTTAGATTGAAATTCTTAGCCAATTGAATTTGCATATATATGGAGTATCGTCCAAGTGAGTACTTTGCATAATCAGGGTCATAAAAAAAGTAAATCGAAGAGATACCATCATCCATAAAATCCACCAAATCAATCCCTACAAGTCTGTCATCAATATAATATAAAATCTCTTTTCCAAACTTTTGTGTTCCCGCGATATAAAGCTCATAATAGCTTTTTGGTTTGATGCCATAAGTCTTCCATCCTTTTTTCAATTCCATATATTTATGGTATTTTTCATATATTTCTAAATGCTCGTTGGATATAGTAGGTTTTTGGATGGTAAACACAGTATTTATATTTTTTTTGATTGTTCTTCTTGCATTCTTGCTAAAAGTAAAATTTTTTGCATCAATTCTTAGGCTTTTGCACTCGCTACATGTAGAGCATTGCGGTCTAGAGTAGTAATTTCCAAATCGTCTCCACCCTTTTTGGATTAAACCATCATTTAGTAAACTAGGGCAATTTTCTATATATTTGTATTGCATTCTGACGGTTCTATTTTTTAGATAAGAGCACCCTGAGTCTAATGTTGAAAACTCTATGATTTTTGGTCTTATTCTATTTGTCAAGTTTTTTTATACCGCCTTCTTCTAGAAAATTAATAAACTCATCTTTTAGTCTTTCTTCTTTCTTAACTTTTATCTCACTTGCTCTTTTTTCATTTTCTTTTTTCTCTTTTTGTGCCATCTCTCTTTTTAAATCTTTTAATTCGTCAAATAATACATTTTGCATTGTTTTCACCATAATATTTTATTTATTCTAATTGGAATATCTGTATTATACCAAAAAAAATAGTTATATAAATTTTTGTAAAAGTGCTATAATTTTAACAAGGAGGTTTTTATGAAGATTGTATTTAATGCATTTAGCTTTTTGAGGAAGAAACTAAAAGAGCAAAACATCCCCTATGTTGAGGCTTTGTTGGAGTTTCCAGAAGAATTTACTCCTCAAAAAATAATAGAAAAATTTGGCTTTGAGGATGAAGAGGTAGAGGCGGTATTTATAAATAGAAAAGTACAGCCTAAAGATACTGTTTTGCACGATGGAGATAGGATAGCCCTTTTACCCCCGGGTACTCCTGGTTCTTACAGGTTAATTTTAGGCATAAAAAAATTAAAAGATTCAGAAGAAAAGTGAGTGGAGGAGGGATTAACCCCCTCCAACTTTTGGAAAAATTGCAAGTATCTGTGCATCTTTCAAAACACAATCTTCTTGCATATGCCTTCCATTGACCATCAAAACTCCGATTGGCAGTTTTGCCAAATCTAACCCAATGTCATCAAGCACATCTTTTATAGTGGAGTTTTTTGTATAACTTCTTTGCTCCACTTTAAATTTGCCTTCTCTGTATTGGGCAAAGAGTTTGACTGTTATATTGATCATCTCTGACATCAAAAATTCCAGAACTCGTCTATTTCTTCATTTGTAAAATCCCAAATAGCACCTGTTGGTGGTAAAGTCTCATATTTCATAAACTCAGGAATTCTGTCATCTGCAGCACTTAATCCGGCTTTTAGGTTAAATTCATGCTCAATTTTGAGTATATTTTTACCTAGATTTGTTACATCATCACCTGTTAGATTTGCACCGAATCTTGCATTTATCATGTCTATTAGCGCAGGAAGACATTTTGGATCATCAAGTGCAGGAAATGCGACAAATATACACATACCGGTACTATCAACAGCAGCAGAGGCAATTTGCAAGTTACGAGAAAGCTCAACTTGTCCATCTTTTTTAAGAGGATCTATATATCCGCCACTATTTAGTATATTTGTAGCAACTGCATAGCCGGCTGTGTGGTCTGCTCCCATAGGGGTTGTTACATATGTGATACCCTGACCTTTGACGGCTCTTGGCTCATAAGCAGGGATTGATTGATTTTTAACAACAGGAACCCTTACTAAGCCGTAAAGCTTACCTAGATTTCCTGCGCCTGCTCCTATGATTCTGCCAAGAGGAGTTCCGTTTGCAACATCATTAGCAAGAATCTCATAAGCTCTAACACCATCACCAAATTTGATAAGTCCAGCATCTACAGCTACACCAAAAGTCACTCCGGTTTCGATAGCATCAACACCCAGATCATCCATCAAGTGGTCGATTTTTGCTATTTGATCCAAATCTTTGATACCAAAGTTCGCACCAAATGCCCAAATCATCTCGTACTCAAATCCAGAAGCTAGATAGTTTCCCTCTTTGTCGTTATATGTTTGTGAGCACTGGATAACACAACCTGCATGACATCCATGAGTTGTGTTGCCACCTCTTTCTTTGATATTTTCCGCCATAGTCTCACCACAGATATCCTCCGCATTTTCAGAGTTACCGGTTCTAAAGTTATGAGATGGTAAAGCTCCAGCTTCATTGATGATATTTACAAGTACATTTGTTCCAAATGCCGGTAAACCTTCACCACTGATAGGGTTTTCCTTGAGGGCTTTTGTAAATATTTTACTTGCCTCTTTAAATTTTTCAGGATCTGCTATATGGGTCTCTTTGTATTTTTCTGCATCTACTGTTATGCACTTTATCTTTTTAGAGCCCATAACTGCACCCAATCCACCACGACCATGGCTTCTTAGTTTACCTTGAGGGTCTTTTACCGATATATTTGATATAAGCATTTTTTGCTCACCCGGTCGTCCTATACTCATAACGGCTACTTTTTTATTGTATTTTTCCATCATGGCATCAAGAACAGCAAAGTTATCTTTACCGACCAACTCAGGGACAGCTTCAATCAAAACTTTTTCTTTTGTTACATGTAAGTGGTAAAAAGTGGAGTCATCCTCAGGAATACCCTCTATTATAAGAGCTTTGACACCTAATTTTGCCATTATTCCTGCGCTTGTGCCACCAACATTACTCTCTTTGATACCGCCTGTCAAAGGGCTTTTTGCACCAAGTGAGTTTCTCCCACTGTTTGCCGCGCTTGTGCCTGAGAGTAGTCCTGGAGCAAATACCATTTTATTGTTTGGTCCAAGAGGATGACATTCAGGGTCAACTTCTGCAGCTACGACTGTAGAAGTTAGCGCTCTACCTCCAAGTCCTAACCACTCAGATGGCACATCCTCTATCTTATAAGTTAGATTGGACATATCTACTCTGTAAATTTTGTCTGACATATATACTCCTTCGTGTTAATTTTTATATATTATATGTTAAATGATTTAAAAGGATATAAAAGTTGCAGAAAAATTGTAAAAATACGATGTGCAATTTTAGCATATTTCAATTTTACACACAATTTATTTTTTTTAGTAAATATCTGTTGCCCTTTTTAGTTTCTCCTTGTCAAAATGAGTGTAAATTCTAGATGTATTTATATCTGCATGACCGAGTGATTCTTGTACAAGTATAAGATCATGACTTTTTTGATAAAGCATGGTTGCAAAAGTATGCCTTAACATATGGGCACCATTTTTCTCTTTTTTTATGCCGGCACTCAGCAAAATCTTCTCTACAATTCTACTTATATACGCTTGAGTCAGCTTGTTGCCAAATTTATTACAAAAGAGCAGGGTACTTTTACAAGTTCTTATATGTAGCCACTCTTGCAAATCATGCTCTATTATGCTTTTTTTAACCATCACTACACGGGGTTTGTTTCCTTTTCCTCTGACTTGTATCGTATAAAAATCATCTTCTGCAAAGATATCCTTGAGACAAATTCCCAATGCTTCTCCGACGCGAATGCCAGTATATAGTATGATTTTTATGATCAACCTGTTTCTGTTTATAGTTTTTTGGTTAAACGCATAAGAATCTATCTTCTCGATAAATCTTTTTACTTCATCTTTTTTCATATAAGATGGCAATTTTTCTCCACTTTTGCCACTAAGTCCGCCCCAATTTTTTAATTCAATCAAAAAGCTATGTTTTTCATCATTTTGTTTGTCTAAATACCCAAAAAATCCCAAGAGTGCAATTCGATAATTTTTTTTGGTTGCATCTGAGAGAGTTGAAGTTTCTACTGCCAAAAATTCGCTCAAAAACTCTTCATCTATCTCTTTTAAAGATTTTGCACCATAATTTGATATATATTTGAAGAGTTTTTCAAGTGGTATGAAATATAGGTGTATGCCACTTATACCGACATTTCTTATCTGTTTTACCAATGCTTTTAACTCTTTTAAACTCCGTACATGTAGAGTCAAATCTTGAAGAAGTTTTGCTAGCATCTCCTTATTATTTACTTGGCGATTAGATAGAGTCGTAACTTTATATTTGATAAAACGACTAATCCAAAAAAGTAGAGATTTTTCGATACTATTTTCTATGTCTATTGTATATCTCATAACAAACTATCCTTTTAGTATTGGAAACTATAATTTCCAAACTATTAATTATAGCATAAATTTAATACTATATGCTATAATCTTGATATTTTTTTAGGAGTTTTGAAATATGGAATTAAAGTTAGGTATACCCAAAGGAAGTTTGCAAGATGCAACTATTGCTATATTTAAACAAGCCGGTTATGATATAAGTGTGAAATCGAGAAATTACTATCCAGACATTGATGACCCTGAGATATCCTGTATGCTCATAAGAGCTCAGGAGATGGCAAGATATGTTGAAGGTGGTCAACTAGATTGTGGGCTTACTGGGCTTGATTGGATACGAGAAAACAGAGCAGATGTTGTAGAGCTTAGTGAGCTTATATATGCAAAAGCGAGTTTTAAGCCCATAAAGTGGGTTTTGGCTGTCAAAGAGAATTCCGACATAAAAAGTGTCAGAGATTTAGAAGGCAAAACCATAGCCACAGAAGTTGTTAATCTTACTACAGATTATCTTGCTAAACATGGTGTAAAGGCAAATGTAGAGTTTAGCTGGGGAACTACGGAAGTTAAAGTTCCTGAGCTGGCAGATGCTATCGTAGAGATTACGGAAACTGGCTCAAGCCTCAGGGCGAATAATCTTAAGATTTTGGATACAGTTTTAGAAACCACAACCAGATTTATAGCAAATAAGGATGCTTATAAAGATCCAATAAAGAGAAAAAAGATGGAAAATATAATCAGAATGCTTCAATCTGTCATAGATGCCAAGCCAAAAGTTTGCATCATGATGAATGTTCCTCAGGATGGATTGGATGATGTGCTTGAAATTTTACCTTCAAAAAACCCTACAGTTTCAAATCTTGCAAAAGGTGAATGGATAGATGTTATAGCTGTCATGGATAAAAAAACACTAAGAGATGTACTTCCAAAATTAAAAGACATAGGTGCAAAATCGATAGTTGAGCTTCCTATAAATAAAATCATAGAGTAACTACAATATGCCCATTTTAAAATGGGCATATTCTTAAAAAAGATCAAAATAGTTGTACGATTTTCTCAGCCTTTTTTGCAGGTGTAATCGGTATGAAAAATAGTTGTCGCATGTTTTTATATCTTTGAGCGGAGTTATTGTAGATAGATTGCAAAAACTCTTCTATTTTTGTTCCGCTTATAGGTCTGTTGTTAAATGTTGCAAGTTCAGGATCAGTATAGAAATTTGTTGGCGAGACAACACCTCTGATATATACTGATAGAAAATCTTCTGCATCTTTTGTTGCTATATGTACTCCTTGTGTCCCCTCTTGTATGTCTATGATATTTTGAGGTGTACCAACAAAGCCGTTATATGCTAAAAGTGTTATCTTTCTTCCGCCACTTAAATTTGGCGCTACTTCACTTTTTGCTAGTATATTGCCGTTGGTTGATTCGAGTGATATATCTCTTGTAGCTTTCAAGTTTACCGCAAATATATCTCCTATGGAGCTTACTGATATATCCCTTTTTGATAAAACTACAGTATTTGCCTGCTGGGTAAAATCACCTGATGTTGTGACTTTGATATCCCCTCCTCCATTGTAGAGTGCATATCCATCAGCATCAAGGTCTCCTGCGAGCAAATTACCTTCATTTGAAATAACTAGGTTGTTTGCATTTTGATTGTAGGCATCAAGTATATTGACTTTTGTATCTATTCCTTTTTCGTTTGTGCCATCATCACCTATGCCATTTTTAGCTTTTAAAAGTACTTCATTTGCAGTGATATCTGTAGCGCTTCCGCCGTTTTGGTATATTCCTCCATTTGTTGAGAGAGTCAATTTGTTTGGAGTTTGAATGGAGTCTATAATGATATTGTTGTTTGACGCCATATTTATACTGCCGATACTGCTTCTTGCATTTAGCAAATTTGACGAGATTGTAAGCGGAGCATTATCGCTGCCTATATCATTAACGGCATTAAGAACCAGATTGTTTGCAGATACAGTAGGAATGTTTTGGGACAAATCCAAAATATTTTTGTCACTTTGGATAAATACATCGCTGCCTGTAATTTTACTAAGAGCCAAATCATTTAATGAATTGATAAAAACATTACCCGAAGTTTGTGCTGTAATTTCTCCCGTTAGATTTACCGGCGAGGATGAACTACCTATATTGATATTTCTTCCTTGCAGATTTTGAATGTCTACAGCCCCGTTACTGTAGCCTGTAGTATTGAAAGATTTTGGAACTCCGTTGACAATGAAACTTCCATTTGTTATTTCTCCCATTTTGATATAGTCTGTATTTAGATTTTTAGGTGTATTGTTTTGAATATTTAGATGCATATGACCGTTCAGTACGGTGGCTGTGCCACCACCGGAGAATAAACCTTTATTTAAGTTTATGCTTATATGTCCGCCTCTAGTTGTTATGGGGTTAAGGTAAATGTCATTAGGAGTAATGCTTCTTATGTATTCTGAAGTTGTTATGGAAGGGTCGGTATTGTTTATGACTATACCCAAATCTTTTTGTCCGCTTTGCATTGTGCCGTCAAATAAGATACTGTTTCCTGCTTCACCGTTTACAGCAATATCATCATTTGAATAAATATTATTTATGGCATACAGTGCTTGAGTGTTTACTTTTACAAAGTCGTCCGCAACTGCGTCATAGTAAGTGTAGGTTGGAGTATGCAGTGTTATGCCTATCTTGCCGTTTGCATGTATATTATTTAAGACTGCTTTATCTATTGTATAGTTTGAAGCTGGCTGAGAGTTTAAAAGCTGAGAGAGTTTTAGGCCGAAATATATGCTCCGAAAGCTATCTATGTTTACTGTCGGATTTTCGCTATTGCTCTTTGTAAGTTCAACTTCTAAAGGAGCATTGAGTAAACCTATTGATCCTCTTTGAGAAATAAAGTTTACATTTTTACTCTTTATTAAAGCACCATTATTTGCAAGGATACTACCATAACTGTTTGCAACGGTTGTATCACCTCCATAATTATCTACAAGGTTATTGAAAACTATGTTTCCGTTTCCACTGTTTTGGATATTTATGGTATGAGGAAGTACAACAGGCTGTATGTTGAAGTTTGATAAGTCTCCTCCGTTGTTAGTAAATATCTCTAAATTCGGCTTGTTTGCATTATCACTTATCATTGTGATTTTGTTTATCAAAAGATTTTTATTTGTTTGGTTTGTGATATCAATAGAAGGGTAGGAGTTGCTTAAATATATATTGGCATTACCGCTTAGCTGATCGCTCGCATCGAGTGTTATCTTTCCTATATCATGGTTTATAATATCATTTACCACTATATTGTTTGTCCCCACATTGGCACTTATAGAGCCTTGAGAGCTTATCGTGCCGTCAGGTGCTATACTCAACCTTTGCGGAGAAGAGGAGAGTTGATATACATTACCGTTTAATGATATATCACCATTTGATACATATTTTCCCAACATATCACTTGAAGCATCAGAGTGAAGTATGTGTTTGACCCACTCTTTTACTTTGTGCCATACCCATTTTACAAACCATCCTATGATAGGAATATGTGAAACTTTTTTTACAAGTTTGTCAACAGTAGTCAAAACCCAATATACGACAGTATTTGATTTTGCTTCTGCATTTAGTTTGTAGATATTTTTACTTTTATCAGGTGCGCTTGATTTGATATTTAAATTTCTTGTATATATATTTGAGCCACTTTCAACATTGACATTTGAGTTGATAGTAGGATTATTTTTAACTTTTGCATAAGTGGTTCCTGTAAGTCCTGCTTTTATTTCTACTTTTGCATATGTGCTAAAATATACATTGTTCTGTAAAGCGTTGATATTTACACTGTTGTATCCTGTCAGTCTTGCCTGCGGTTTTATATTAATCTTTGCATTCGAATTGACATTCAAGATAGAGTAAGCTTTTGATGTAGAATTGGCTGCAATTGTGTGTGACAAAGAGCTTAGCACCGCATGCAAATATAAACTTTTGGCATTTATATTGATATTTTTGGCTTCAAGTTGACTCAAATTATTTACAGTAACTCCTATGTTTTGATTTATATTTATATTTGATTCGCTCTCGTTTATGGTTATCCCCCCGGCAGTAGTTATTGAAGTATCTGCAGATGTGTCGATATATCCTTGGGCATTTAAGTTGATATCTCCTTTTTTCGCATAAAGGTTGTTGTTTTTGCCTATATTTATGTTTGAATTATTTGTAATATCGACTTTTGAGAGTGTTCCGGCTCCGGCAATTAATCCTCCTGCTCCTCCTGTTGTCGAAGCGGATGCTTTGATTTTTGAATAACTGTACATATTTAGATCTGAATTTGTTGATTCTATTTTGTTTTGAGTGCCGGTATTTACAGCAGTATCGGAGTAATTTTCAGATTTTGCATGAGTGGAGCCGGCTGCAAGTACTCCATAATTATTTCCACTGCTGTTTGTAACTGTATTTGAAAAAGATTTTGCCTGAAAGTTTGAGTCAAGATTTGTTGTTATTGTATTTGAATTGCCTATATTAACTTTTACGACAGCATTACTTTTGGCATATGAACTTGAACCCGAGCCACCTACTAAAGCACCTGCTGCCGAAAATGATGATGACTTGATTTCATTTGACTCTTTATAATTTCCAAGAGTGTCTGTATTTTCAAAAGCATTTGCAAACAAATTGTTTGAGTTTAGTTGGACATGATTTTGAATATTGGTATATATGACCGGTGTCCAATATGATTTTGCATCAGAAATACCTACGGTAAGTTCTCCTATGCTGACTCCCTCAGCATTGCTGGAGAGTGCTCCGTTTCCTATGGATGTAAGATTAATATTACCCAATGTATACAATGCTACATAATCTTGCAAAGTAGTAAAAATATATGGTGATATATCAGTTGTGCTTACTGAACCTGCCCTGCTATATATACCTCCCGCAGCAGCTTGAGAAAGGGAGGAAATAGTTGAAGGTGTATCAAAAACAGAGTTAAGAGCTATATTACCGTTTGCACTCAAATGAGAGTTTGTTCCTATGTATGTACCTGTAGTTCCGTTTATATTTGTTTTGGACATAACAACTCCGACTGCTGTAGCACCTACTGCAGCTCCAAGAGCTTTTGTATATACGGTCGGATTTGTTTCACTTTTTATGTTAATGCTTCCCGAACTGTTTATCAAGGAGTTTGCACCGATAAACGCAAGAGTTGTATAATCTTTTATATAGAGTTGAGAAACTGCCGCACCAAGCCCTACTAGACCGGCGGCTGCGGCATAGCTTTTGATATTGGTATCATTTACATTAAACTCGCTTGTTACATATAAATTTCTTGTATCAAGCTTCACTCCTCTATTTATAAATGCCTGAGTGTTAGAACCTATCTCGCCTATGCCTACAGCTCCTCCCGCGCCTACTATGCCTGCACCCAAAGCGCCTGTAAGACTTTGGTATTTTACTGTGTCGGCTGCTTGGACGGTTGTATCAAGTCCTGTATTGATGATGGCATTGTTTGCAATATTCGCAAAAGTAGAGCTGCTTGGCTGAGTAGTGCTAAATGCACCGTCTATATTGGTAGGAGTATTACTTTGTATGTCACTGTCAGCTTCATTTGCCTGTGAAGTATCTCCTACCCTGCCCTTTACATTATCTTTACTGACTATGGTATTCGACTGTGATTTTGTATTGTCATAGCTGTTTACTTGATCGCCATTTAGGGCTTTGTTGATATTTGTTATGCTTACGGCTCCGGCAACACCGCCTAGACCTGCACTAAATGCTCCGACTTTGTCCTGAACAGTTTTTGAAGAATCTGCATTTACCAAAAGAGCTCCTCCAGCATCGACTTTGTTGCCGGAGCCTATTTGAGCTAAAACAGTATCTTTTATATTTGTAACATTTACCGAACCTCCCACTCCAACCAGTCCGGCAGAAACAGACCCTACGGTTGTATCAACGGCACTGCTACTTTTACCTGTTATATCAACATTTTGGGAAGAAGTTTTGAAACTGTCGTCTTGATTGATATTGGTTGAGCCTGTCGTATAAGCTTGTGAAAGTGCTTGGAGGCCGTTTACCACCACAGAAGCTGATAAAGAAACGCCGGCTGAAACGCCTATATTTGTGATGTATGATAACACATCAAAAGATGAATTGGTTTTGATATTGGTTGAGCCTTTTGCATTTAATGTGGAGTTATCAACATAAGCTTTTACCGTATGTTTTGCACTGTTTACAAATACCGCTCCTCCGAGACTTGCTGCTACACTTCCTTGGATACCTCCAGCTATGATACCACTTTTGGTTCCATCTTTTTTAGTTCCGTAAATACTGCTGTCATTTGATAGCACATCTAAATCTTTATTGCTTGAGAGTAAAGAATTTTGTACATACGCTTCATTTGTATTGTCAAGTATGATTGTTTCAACTGATCCCGCAAGAGCTACTGTAGATCCAGCTCCACTGGCAGCTATGGCATTTAGTCTCTCCAAGCCGTCACTTTTGACTTGAATAAGATTATTTGCTTTAATATTGGAATTGTCTGTAATGTATGATTTTGTACTGTTTTTTATGATAGATGTATCCACGCTTGCTCCTATACCGGCATCCCCACTAAGTGCAACAGCGCCTATAATATTGTAAAGATTGGTATACGCAAAAGATCTGACTCTTGCATCTTGGAGAGAGTTGGCATTTGAAGCTTGGTTAATCTGAGAATTGTCTATGTATGCCGATATAATATTTTTGATTATATTTGTTGAAACGGTTGCAGCCAAAGAACCTGTTCCGCCGATACCTATTGTTCCTTCATAGTTTTCTATATTACTTCTTCCGCTTGCAAATATATCTAAACCTCTTACATCCTCTTTATCACCGTTTTCATTACCGCTTAGTACTGAAAGAAAATCATTTCCAAGAGCATTAATGATAGAATTGTTATTAATGTATGCCAAGATACTGTTTTGGATATTATTAACTATAGCTGTACCTCCTATACCTACGGTACCGGCACCTGAGCCTGTTCCTCCGTAGTTGGATATAGCGCTGTTGTCTATAGCACTTAAAGAAAGTGTTCCACCGATATTAGCCTGAGTGCCTGAAATATACGAAGATGTATGATTTTTAATAGTATTTATCACCACACTTCCGGCAAGAGATACATCACCGGCTCCGGCTCCTCCTACTGATATGGCTTGTATGGTTTTGTCGCTTTTTGCTCTTACTATCATATTGCCGTTAGTTGATATATCGGTGTTATTCAAATATGATAAGAGAGTATTTTTTATAACATTATACAAAACGGAAGCCCCGATACTTGCCGCACTTGCTCCACTTATTCCTCCGCTTATAATGTTTATATTTGAAGTGTCATCTGAACTTACTTGTGTGTTACCGTCTGCGTGTATGCCTGCTGATGTTTTTTTACCATCAATATATGAAGTGATATCATTTGCGATATTGTTTAAAGAAACCGAAATACCTGCTGCCATTCCCGATAGCGCTGCTCCTGCTGAGGTTGCAAGCAATTTAATACTGCCTGAAAAAACAGATGTTATTTTCAAGTCACCTTTGGATGAAAGATCGCTTGAAGATAAGTATGATAAAATTGTATCTGTTATATTATTCTTGGCAAAAGATGCTCCAATACCTGCTTTTCCGCCTACTGAGACAGCTCCTGCGAGTGCTTTTATAGAAGAGGTGTCGTCTGAGCTAAGAGTAACATCAGAATTTGCCGTAATATCCGAAGAGTTTTGGATATAAGCTTTTGTAGTGGCTGCAACAGAGTTGATAGAAACTGATCCGGCTATACTGCCTGAATTAGATGTTGGTGCAGCACTACCGCTTATACTGGCACTTTGTATATCATTGTCATTTGAAGCTGATAAAGAAACTTTGTTGGCAGTAGCAGTTGAACTGTCGATATAACTTTGTGCAGAATCGGTTATACTGTTTTGAGAGTATGAGCCTGCAAGTCCGACAGATTTTGACGATGTGGTTATAGCCGCAGAACCAGTAAAGCTTTTTATTTCACTGCTATTTTTAGCTTTAATATTTAGATTACTGTTTTGATTAGTCAGTGTTGTATTTTTTATATGTGCATCAGCATCATCACTTATGGTGTTTATAGATACATCACCCGATACTCCTATACCAAAATTACCTGCTCCGTTTGGTGCAGAAGAGGCATCAGGAGTGGGAGCACCTGGTGCGGCAATCGCTGCCGCTAGAGAGTACGCATCTATTACTCCGCTGTTTAGGGCATATATATAGTTTTGACCTTTTGTTGCGATTTGCGAATTTTCTATAGAAGCGAGAGTGTTTCTGTTTATTTCATTGAGCGATACAGATACCCCTATACCTACATTTTTAGCTTTTGCAACACCTCCGCCAAGATTGAAAATTTTGGCATAATTATTTGCTTCAACCAAAAGATTGCTGTTTCTTCCGCCCTTGTAAAACCTATTATCAACTGCCCCAAGTGTTGTGTCTATGGTAGCACCGTCAACAGTAGCAGATGTTGTATCATTTGTTCTAAGATACGAAAGACTTCCTGCTACTCCGTATTTGCCTGACATGGCTCCTGCTTCAGCTATAGAGATATTTTTTGTACTACTGTCGGCTATCGCAGAAAATGAGGAAGCTTTTATCTTTGATCCGTTTTTTACTTTTGCCGTAGCTGTATCATTATATAGTATATCAAGATATGAGCCTCCTACTCCCCCCTTGCCGCCAGAGCTTCCTGCTCCTTTTAGTCCGAAAACTCCTGAAAGATTTAGAGTTTGTACATCATTTTGAGCAATCACTCTCATCTTGCCGTAGGAAGCTATTCTTTGATTTATTTGTGCAGAATTATCTACATAGGAGTTTGTATTGTTTGTTAAGTGAAATATATTGACTGAGCCCGCTAGTCCAACTTTTTTGCCTTTAGAGTTACTTTGTGCCCAAGTGGTGAAAAAACCGTTTTGAATACCGGCATTCGAATTTATTTTATCGGTTATGTCTCCGACTCCTTGTATATTTGCCCAGAGGATTTCATAAGGAAGATAAGTTTTAGCAAACAGATCTATATCTCCTCCACTATTCAATACTGCATTTTGCCCTATGAAAGCCTCTGTATAGTTTGATATATCACTAAAAAGCAATGCACCGGCAACTGATTTGTCTTTTGAAGCATCTTTGTTGCTATCTACTGTTGCAATAGCACTTGACTTTATGCCTTTTGCACCGTTTATATTGTCCATAGGGTAATTTGTTGTTGAATGTATCTGTGTATCTTGTGCGATATTTGCATTTGAGTTGCTGGCAAGATATGCTTTTGTAGTTGTTGAGTGTTTTGAATATGAAAATGCCGCAGATATAGCCGTACCTGTACTGCTACTTCCGCTTCTTGCAGCAGGAACTTTGCTAGTAAATTTTGATAATTGATTTAGTGCTACATTTGCCGCTTTTACAATCCTGCCTGAAACAAAGCCGCTTCCTACTGCAGCACTTGCTGCTGTTTTTACAAGGTTGTTGTTAGTAGTTGCATCGATGTAAAGGTTTTTGGCATTTAAAGTGCCTCCCGCTTCGGTAACAGAATTTGAAGTTGAAGATGTTATGGCAACACCTGCTCCTAAAGTTCCATCATCATAAGAGCCTGCCAAAGCTGACGACGAGATACTTTTATCTACTGTAGAGTTTATAGTGATATCTCCTTGTTGGCTTGTCAAAGTTGCTCCGTTTTGGATCTGTGTTTTTGAATCTACAACAGAATGTGCATATCCCAAAGTAAGATTTGCCTTGGCTCCTCTTGAGCCTCCGAGATTTACCGTATAGGCTGAAACTTTGTTGGATGAGTTTATTGTGCTTCCTATGCTTATATCATTTTTTGCATTTAATGTAGCGCCTTTTTCTATGGTAGTATATGCTTTTGCTGTAGATTCTCCCCAGCCGGCTGCAACACCTTTGAATACAGTAAAAACTTTACTTGCAGCATTTGCAGTTGAATTTATATTTATACTGTTTGCTTCTATATTTGATCCGTTTTTTATATCTATGGTTGAAAGTGCATCACTGTGACTATAGCCTACAGGTGAAACAGGTGAGTTAGCTAAAAATGTCAAAGCTCTTGAGCCTACACTTAAACTTCCGTCAGGATCATAAAACTCGTTATCCGATGTTGCAGTAGAAGTTATTTTGACACTGTTGCCTTTTAATGTTGCTCCATCAAGCAAGATATTTGAAGATGCCTGATTAATAATAGTATGATCTGTTTGAATGGCATTTAGTGTAATATCGCCTGTACCTGCTAAAAGCTCGGAATTTGTTTGCAAGCTAATTGAAGGTGCATTAAAATCAATATTGCCACCGTTTGTAGATATAACAATACCGGCTAGTAATACTATCGAATTATCGGCATTTGCTGTATAGCTTCCGGTCATTGTAACATCTTTGTTGATTTGCAAGTCAGTAGGATCTACCAAAAAAGTGCCATCTTTGCCATAATTGGAAGATAAGTTTATCATGCCACCATTTAGTAAAACTCTGCCTTTCGCGCTTACTTCTGTAAAACCTCCATCACCAGATATCTTGCCACCTTTTGCTATATAAGATACTTTCTTGCCTGAATATGTCAAATGATTGGCATATATGTTTATCTTGCCACCATTTCCACTATTTTGTGCATTTGTTTGGAGTTTTGCATTGTTTAGTATAAAGGCATTTTTTTGAGCTTTTACTTCTATAGATCCGGCCTTGCCTGAGTTTGAGGCATCTGTGTTTAAGGAGCCCGAAACCATAGCAGTTCCACTTGCGCCTTGGAGTTCTATTTTGTCTCCATTTTTGACTATTTTGATGGCATTTTGGAGGGAATCTGTGTTTAGGACACTATCGACTATGCTATTTGCATGATCTTTTGATATGACTATGGGCTTGTCGTTTTGTTGCATAGGTTTATAGTCGTATTTGATAAATCCTGAGGGATCAAACTGCATGTAGTAGTTGTCTGTAGCTCCTATGACGATATGACCTGATTTTGCTATTATCTCTCCTTGATTGCTTACAAATGGTGATGCAAGGACTACAAATCCATTGTTTGAGACTGAGATAGAGCCTTTTTGTATGATGTATGAGTTTGCTCTGTTTTTAATTTGGTTAAATTGGTAGTTTCCGTTTAGAAAATCGCTGTCTTTTATGTTTAGGGTTGTTGCTATAAAGCTGTTTGCGTTGATTGCTGAATTTGCACCAAAAAATATACCCGCAGGATTTACTAAAAAAACCTTACCGTTTGCATTTAAGCTACCTAAGATTGAAGATGGATTTGCCTGTATGACTCTATTTAAAACGACAGAGTTTGAAGATGGTTGCAAGAAACGAACACCCTCTTTAAGACCAATATTAAAGCTTTTGTAGTTGATGATTGCTCTATTTGATGCATTTATAAGCATATTTTTAGCATTTTGTGATATTTGTACGGAGCCAGCTGCTACTTGAGCGCCAATAGGTAGAGCATTTAGAGGAAGAGTTATCAGTAAAAGACTTAAAGACAGGGCTAAAAGTGGCTTGGATTGGTTGTATTTTTTGTATGCGCGAAAAATATGCTTGGATTTCATGATTTTATCCTTTTTATTTATCTTGAATGTTAAAATTTAGCTCCTACAATAAAATATATATGTGTTCTATTGTCGCTTATGCTAACCGAATTATATACCGGTATTCCTACTGTAAAATTTGCAAAATATCTTTTTTTTATGTTTGCATTTATATCGAAACCGGCACCTGTTAATCTGACAATCTTCTCTTCTCCTGGGACAGGGCTATTTGCAAAAGCTACGCCGTGGTCTAAAAAGAGACCAAATTGTAAAGAATCTTTCAGCCACTTGTAGTTGATTTTTGGTTTATAATTCCACTCTATGGATGCCAAAAATCCAGAATCTCCAAGTTTGGCGGATGGTTCAAAGCCCCTGACACTTGAGAGACCACCTAGTGAAAACATCTCTGCAACAGGAAGTTTGTCCGATGTGTATTGTCCGTTTGCTATTAATCGTATGCTGTTTTTATCATTTATAAATCTTTGGTAGCTAGAGTTAAGGTTGTACTTTAAGAAGTTTATATCTTCATTTAGTCTGCTACCAAAAGATCCATCACCACTAAAACCTTTTGATACGGAAAAATTGAATGAAGTTGTATCAAATATACCTGTTCTTTGCCAAGAAAGATTTGCATTTAGTGCATTTATTTGATCTTTTGATGATAAGGAGCCAAGAAGAAAGTTTTTAAATTCTTTTCTCTCATAAGTCAGTGATACGTCAAGTCTGTTTTTAAATGAACGCAAAATAGGTTGAGTCAAACCTAATGTATATATAAGTGTTTCCTTTCATATCCAATACACTAAAATCACCCGCAGCCACATAGTTTGCATATAAAAATCCAAAGTCGATTTTTGTTTTGTTTTTGCCAAGATTTAGTGCATAGTCACTTCTAAAAAGTTTCGTATTTGCAGAAGATGTACCTATGATGGTATTTAATGATATTTCGTCTCCTTCTTTGATTAAGTTTCCATACGAAAGATTCGCGGAGAGTCTATATCTTGAAGTACCACTTGAGCCAAGATTGTCAAGTGAAGTGCTCATATGAAAAGGTTTTTTGTCTTGAACCTTTAAAATTACATCTGTAGTTGCAAATTTACTGCCTTTTTTTAAAAGAGATTTTACCTTCAAGTCACTATATTCATTTAAAAGAAGTAAGGATTTTATAAAAGCACTATAGTCTAAAAAATCTCCTGTTTTTAAAGCAAAATTTCTTTTTATGAAGTTCGTTGAGTAGTATTTGTTTCCATCTATAGTGATTTTACCTACTTTTCCTCTTGTCAATGAAAACTTAAGCAATCTGTTTTTTTAGTGTTTGTGGCGGTAAGATAACTTTAGTAAACAGTCTATTAGTTTTTTTGTAATAATCGCTCACCTTGTTTTTTAAAATACCAATTTGTCTCATATCTAGATTGCGATTTAGGTATGGAGATATTATCTTGTGAATTGGTGCTATATCTTTTGCCTGTATGCCTGCGATGTCAATTTTTTTGATAAAAATGCTCTGGAGGTTTGTTGCAAATAAGACAGATATGAAGAGAAATATAATCAAAACTTTCAAAAATTTATTATTCACCGTAACTCCTTTTTAGTAATCTAATCAACTATGGTATAATTATAATCAAAAATAAGCAGAAGCGATATGACATTTGAGCCCAAATAATTTTTAAATGAAAGAGATACTATGGTGATGATTGATAGTTTTTCGAAAACAGACATAAAATTTCTTTTTACGGGATTTTCCATATCATCACTCTTCTATAACTTTTTGCTAGAAACTATACCAAAAATCGGCGTTGACAAGAAGGTGCTTGAAGCCTATATACACCAAAAAATTGAGCCTGTACCAAATGGGGAAAGAGTTTCATTTATAAAAACATTCAGAATTTGGAATGGGATTGAGAAAGTATCAAATCGTTCAGATATAGGTTTATTGATAGCTGATCAATTTACTTTGGAAAAAGCCGGAATTATCGGTAAACTTTTTATAGGAACAAACAACCTGAGGGAGTCTGTAGATATAATAAAGAGATTCTTAACACTGATGATTAGCAATATATCTATAAGATATGAAGAACTAGACGATGAAGTTTTGTTTTATTTTGATATTGTGCCTAGATTTATCATGCCCTTTAGTATAATCGAATGTTATGCAAAGATTTGCCATAATTGGGTGAAGGAGTACAGTGGTTTATCGTCACTACCCATAGTTGAAATAAATTTTTTCCCCCCTAAGCCAAAACATTTTGAGTATTATACATCGAAATTTCCTGATGCAAAAGTATCTTTTTCCGAATTAGAAAATTTTATAGTCTTAAAAAAAGATATTTTCTATAAAAAAAACATGTCTAACCCGATTGTTTCATACGATTATATTCTTAAACATGCCAAAAAGATAAAATCCAATCTATTAAACTCATCACAATGCACGAGAAAAATAGTAAATCAAATCTTAATTGATATGCCTAAAGGAGAGTGTGCAATTTACAGCATTGCAGAAAAATTCCATATAAGTGCAAGTACTGTAAAAAGAAGACTAAGATCTGAGCAGACGAGTTTTAAGAAGCTTTTGGAGTACACAAGAAAAGAGCTGTCAATTTCGATGCTTAAAGATAAAAATCTAACCTGTGAAGAAGTATCTTATCTGCTTGGTTATTCGGAGTATAGTCCTTTTTTTAGGGCATTTAAAAAGTGGTACCATTGTTCTCCGTCGAAATATAGAGAAAATTTATAGGCACTTATATGTTTGTTTTGTGTTTTTTAGGATAGTCAAAAAAGAGGATTTTTCCACTGCCCTCTTCTATCTCTTTGAAGTTTTTTATATCAAACTCTATACAAATTATAGAACATGTTGGCATATTTGTAAGAATCGCTCCGCTCAAAATTTCTCCAACTTCTGTTATGGTTGGATTGTGCGCAACTATAAAAACAGAATCTATGTTTTTGTCAAGAGAGTCGAGGATATATCTATAAGTTTGGTAAGAACTCTCGTATAAAGAGTCTATATATGATATATCTGATTTGTCATAGCCTATGGTTTTTGCTATCTCTTTGGCTGTTGTTTTTGCTCTTTTGGCAGGGCTTGAGAGTATAAGATCTGGCATAACAGCAAAAAATTTCAGTCTCTTTGCCATAAATTCTAAATCGCTCTTTCCTCTTTTGTTTAGAGGTCTCTGAAAATCACTCAAGTCCATCTCTTTCCAGCTTGACTTGGCATGTCTTACAAGATATATCTTTTTCATAGTGTAATTTTAGCATTTAATATATAAAATTTTCCAAAACCCATTTTTTACCGTGATTTTTTACAATTTTGCTACATGTAGAGCTGTTTTTAACCTTATGATATAATATGTATAATTTGGTGATTACACAAAAACTATTGCTGAGGAGTCTATGATGTATTTTAAGAAGTGGAAAGACCACAAGGGGTACACCCTAGGGGCGGAATTAGAAGCGAGGATCCAAGATAAGAGCAGTTTTGAGCTGAAAAACTACTCTTCTGTTATTAGAAAAAGATTTAGCAAAGAGTATGAGCAAAAGATACATCAAGAGTTTCTCGAATGTATGGTGGAGTTTGTCAGTCCTGTTTGCGATACTTCATTTGAAGTTATGAGTGAGCTAAAAAAACAGATATTATATCTGAAAGATGTGGTTAAAGATGATGATATTACCATAGCTACTTCAGGCTCACACTCTTACAAGATAGGTGTTTTAGAGCATGTCAATGAGAAGAGATATGACGATTTTGCGGATGAGTACGGTATACTTCTCTCAAGATTTCATATATGCGGTTTTCATATACATGTAGCACTTGAATCATCTGTCGAAGCTATGAGGGCATATAATTTTTCATTGGAGTTTTTGCCTATATTTTTGGCTTTAAGTGCAAATTCACCATATTTTAATGGAGAAGATGCGAGACTTTTGTCATATCGTGCAAAAATCTTTGAGCAACTTCCTCGCGCCGGGCAATCAAGCTACTTTGAAAATTTTACAAAAATGCAAGAGTTATATGAAAAGATGAATGAAGCCGGCAGTGTAAAAACCGCCAAAGATATTTGGTGGGATGTGCGAATCAGTCCAAAATTTGGTACTTTGGAGATAAGGATTTGTGACGCAAGTAATGATTTTGAAAGACTCAGGCTTTTAATAGTTCTTTTTCAGGCTTTGTGTCTTTTTGCACAAAATCAAGAGCTAAAAAGGATACCTCATCAAATTTTACTTCAAAACAGATGGAATGCCCTGCGACACGGACTTGACGGCACATTTCAAAACAATGATGTCATCACTACCGTTAGAAATCATTTTTTAAATTTAGTAAATCGTATGGAAAAAAGTGGTATATTTTCAAAATTAAATTCTCAAAATGACATAAAAAAATTGAAAGATTTGGCATATCAGGATGAGTTGGCAAAAAAACAGATAAAAGTCTATGAAAAATCAAAAGATTTTAAAGATGTGGAAAAACTAGGGGTATTATGAACAAAAAAAATTTACTAGGTGTCATAAGTGCAGGAGATATAAATACAGCACGAGCCGGTGAAGAGATTCTAAAAATTGGTGGCAATGCCTATGATGCTATGGTAGCTTGTTTATTGGCTGCTCCTCTTTGTGAGCCAATTCTCACAAGTCTTGGTGGCGGAGGTTTTATGCTCAGTACGCAAGACTCTAGGGAGCCTGTGGTTTATGATTTTTTTGTGGATGTTCCTCCTAAAAATATACAAAATCCTGAATTTTTTCCTATAGATGTTGACTTTGGCGCTACCGTACAGGAGTTTCACATCGGTTGTGGTGCAGTTGCGGTTCCAGGAGTCATCAAAGGAATTTGGCAGATATATAAAGACCTCTGCTCTTTACCTATGGAAGAGATTATAAAACCGGCTTGCAGATATGCAAGCGAGGGACTCTATATCACCAAAATGCAAGCTGATTTTTTGAAGCTTTTGACTCCTATATTTACTTCTACTCAAGGTTCACGAGATTTGTATGTCAGAGATGAAAAGCTGATAGATGAAACACATCTTTTCAAAAATCAAGATTATGCCGATTTTTTAAAAAAGTTTGCAAAAGAGGGTTCAGATATATTTTATAAAGGTGAAGTTGCAAAGAGTATAGAGAATTTATGTCAAAAAAACAATGGACTTCTAAATATGGAAGTTTTAGAAAATTATAAAGTTATAAAAAAAGCTCCGTTGAAGTTCAAATATAAAGATTTTGATATCTATACCAACCCTCCCCCTTCGAGTGGTGGTATATTGAGTGCATTTAGTCTGCTTTTGCTCGAAGATGAAAAACTAGGAGGCTACAGAACACAGAAGTATTTTGAAGAACTCATAGAAGCCCAAAAGATTACGAGTGATTTTCGCTCTCAATATGTAGATGAGTTTTTGCATACAAACAACCTAAGAGATGTGCTCAAAAACAACAGATTAATGGATAGTTTTCGAGACAAGTTTAAGCAAAGAGTGAATATGTGGGGAAATACAACACATATTAGCATCATAGATGCCTTTGGAAATGGTGCGAGTACAACCACGACAAATGGCGAAGCATGCGGGCATATAGTACCGGATACCGGCATCATGCTAAACAATATGTTAGGAGAAGAAGATCTAAATCCTCATGGATTTTTTGGCTGGGATAGCGGCATAAGACTCCCTTCCATGATGGCACCAACCGCAGTACTAAAAGATGAAAAACTATTGCTTTTGTTAGGAAGTGCAGGAAGCAACCGCATACGAAGCGCCCTACTCCAAACTATCATCAACTATACACATTTTGGTATGTCAGTCCAAGAAGCCATAGATGAGCCTAGAGTGCACTTTGAAAATAGCACAATCTTTACAGAACCACCTCTGCATGTAGAGCTAAAAAATATGTCAAAAACTTATGAGCTAAAAGAGTTTGATAAGCTCAATCTCTTCTTTGGAGGAGTCCAAGCAGTTAGTGGCGATATGGACGCGGGAGCAGACCCAAGACGAGGTGCTTGTGTGCTAAAAGTGATAGCTAAGTAAATGAAAAAAAGGAAAAAATATAATGTCTTCATATATCTTGATAACAGGTGGTGCCGGGTATATAGCTAGCCACACCTTAGTGGAGTTGTCACATGCCGGATATGATTTTGTCGTTTATGACAATCTCTGCAACTCTTCATCCGAGTCTCTGAAAAGAGTAGAAAAGATTATAGGGAAGTCTGTAGCATTTCATCAAGGTGACATAAGAGACAAAGAGTCTCTAAAGGCTTTGTTTAAAACTTATCATATAGACTCAGTCATACACTTTGCAGGACTCAAAGCTGTGGGTGAAAGCGTAGAAAAACCACTAAAATACTACGACAACAATGTCTCAGGAACTATCAAACTACTTGAAGTGATGAGCGAGTACAACTGCAAAAGATAGTATTTAGCTCATCCGCCACAGTGTATGGAGACCCCGTATCTGTGCCTATCAGGGAAGATTTTCCAGTTGGAGCCACCACAAATCCTTATGGCACTTCAAAATACATGATAGAGCGAATCTTGCAAGATCTTTGCATCAGCGATGAGAAATGGAAAGTTGTGATTTTGAGATACTTTAACCCAGTTGGTGCGCATGTGAGTGGAACCATAGGCGAAGATCCAAACGGCATACCAAATAACCTCATGCCGTTTATCTCTCAAGTTTCCGTAGGCAAGAGAGAGTTTTTGAGTGTATTTGGAGATGATTATGATACCAAGGATGGAACAGGAGTGAGAGATTATATCCATGTGGTGGATCTTGCAAATGCTCATGTAAAGGCACTAAACTATCTAAACTCTGAAAAATTCAACATTAAAAATTCAACATTTAACATCGGCACCGGCATCGGATACTCTGTTTTAGATATGGTAAAAGTATACGAAAAAGCAAGTGGCAGACAAGTCCCATACAAGATAGTAAACACAAGAGCGGGAGATATAGCAAAGTGCTACGCAGATCCAAGCCTAGCAAAAGAAATCTTAGACTGGAAAGCCCATAAAACCATAGAGGACATGTGTAAAGACAGCTACAAATGGCAATCAAAAAATCCAAATGGATACGATGCATAATCGCAACGCCGACTTTAGTTGGTATGATAATTTTCTACTTCAGCCAAGAGCAATCTAGATTTTTTATGCTGTGCGGTGGCCTTTTAAATTTTAAAGTAAGTAAAATTTAGATATCATAGTAGTTTCTAAATTATAAAAGAAGATATTATCATATGATTGTTTTAAAGTTACTTTTTACCGTTTTTTTATCCTATATTCTTGTAAAAAGTATGATTCGTTTTGCATATAATTTAAATTTTTTAGATATACCAAATGAGCGAAGCTATCATGTTGATGCTACACCTAGAGCCGGCGGTATAGGTTTCGTACTTTCTTTCTTTATGTCTATTTTACTCTTTAATTTTTCTTTATTTTTGGAAAACTGGTATCTTTTTGTATCTGTTTTTATCGTATTTTTGGTTGGGGTTGTTGACGACAAGTATGAAGTATCTGCAAAATTAAAATTTATCGTTATCTTTTTTGCTGTTTTTTTACTTTGGTTTTACGGTCTGAGTATAGATACTATAGGATATTGGTTTGGACAACAAATAAATCTTGTTTGGTGGATAGCACTTCCTTTCAGTATGTTTGCACTAGCTGGTTTTACAAACGCTCTAAATCTTGTAGACGGTTTGGACGGTTTGGCTTCTTGTATATCTGTCGTTATTATCATCTTTTTTGGACTCATAGGTTTAGACCATCAAGACGCGCTTATGATTGATATCTCCTTGTACACCATCGCTTCTCTTGTGGGTTTTTTGTTTTTAAATTGGAATCCTGCTAAAATTTTTATGGGAGACAGCGGGAGTTTGACTCTTGGTTTCATCATAAGTGTACTTGCTGTTTTGAGTCTAAAGTATATCCACCCTGTATTTATTCTGTATCTTGCGGCTTTGCCTATTTTAGACACTCTTATAGTGATGCTAAGGCGTATCCGAAGAGGAAAGTCTCCATTTTCTCCGGATAAGACTCATATACACCATATACTTGTAAAGTTTTTTGAAAATGACATTAAGAGGACAGTAGCTTTTTTGGTTGTTTTACAGACGATATTTAGTAGTATCGGTTATATGTTGTTAGAGATAGAGATTAGTAAAAGAGGTAGTGTTATTCCATTTTTTGCATTGTTTATATTTGTGATGATGTTTTTGCTGTTTTATATGATATTTACCGGTATGAAAAAACGACAAAAGTTATTAGATATAAGATAGCGTTGAATTTGGTGTCTCTAATATAAATTTATGTAAATATTTAGATATTATACTGTCTTATTTTATTTTTAAAGAAGGTGTTCGTATGTTTAAAAAAAGTTTTTTGTTTATCACTCTGTTTTCGAGCTTGGTTTTAGCCGGAGTTTCTCAAACTCAAGTTATAAATGCCGTTAAAGCAAATCCTGCTCTTTTAAATACACCTCAGGCAAAAGCCGAGATGGCAAAAAGAGGCATAAGCAAAAGTGAAGTACTCTCCAAGATAAACAACGCAACCACGGTAAATAAAAATAATACAGATGCAAATCATGCAAAAAACAAGGTTGATTTAAAAGATAATTCAAGCCAAAACAAAGTGATTCCAAAAAAACTTTTTAATAGCAGTGCCTCCATAAACCCACTAAAATATAAAGAAAGCTATACACTCCTAGAAGAGATAAAATCAAAACAATCCATCAAAAAAAGAACAAAACTCACAAGATATGGTTTGAACTTTTTTAGAAATAAAAACAGCACAAATATAGAGTCTTTGCCGGTTCCTAGCTACTATGTTCTAAGTTTCGGTGATAGTGTATCCATATGGATTTATGGTACTAAAAATGAAAATTATACTCTCAAAATTGACAATAACGGCAATATAAATCTACCAAAATTCGGACCTCTACATGTAGAGGGTAAGCAGTTTGGTGATGTGCAAAACTACATAAAAGAGAAGCTCAAAAACTTCTACTCAAACTCTGATGTAATTGTAAATATTTCCAGTTATTCTACTATACAAGTAAACCTAGTTGGAGATGTTGTTGCACCGGGAGTCTATAACATAAATGCACTATCAACTGTCAAAAATCTTCTCATAGCTTCGCACGGTGTAAAAAATACAGGAAGCCTTAGAAATATATTTATCAAAAGAGATGGTAAGATTCTAGATAGCATAGATTTTTACAAACTTTTACAAGACGGTGATGACTCGCTAGGTATAATCCTAAGGTCAAACGATACTATCTTCGTACCAAAAGCAAATAAGATAGTATCGATAGACGGAGAGGTAAATAACCCTGCAAAGTTTGAGCTAAAATCAAGTGAAACACTAGCAAACCTCGTAAAATACGCAGGTGGCATAAAAGCAAATGCAAGTAAGTATGGATTTATAGTCAACAGATACTTAAAAAATGAAAAAATGAAAACCATAGAAGTTGATTATAACAAGATAAAAAACTTCAGACTTCTAAACGGAGATAGTGTTTATGTATATAATATAGATAAAATTCACAAAGAGAGTGTGTACCTCTATGGCAATGTTGTAAGACCAGGTGAAAAAGAACTCACAAAAAGTAAAAGCCTAAGGGATTTGTTTAAAAATGAGATTTCAAAAGTTGGATTAAAAGGCCTGTTTTTGGGTGATACCCTATTCTCTTATGCTCTCATAAAAAGTAAAACGAAAAATCTTGGGAGCAAAATCAAAAGTTTCAATATCTCTGAAGTTCTAAGTGGTAAAACAGATGTAAAACTAAATAACGATGACGAGATATATGTGTTTAACAAATACAACAGCAGTATAGTGCCATATGTTTCCATCAGTGGAACTCCAGTCATAAACCAGGGAAAATATAGATATTTTAATGGCATAAAGATATCGGATGTTCTAGCACAAGCAGGAACTACTTCTAGTTTTAGAAACCTTAGTGAGATTAAAGTTACAACTTATAACACTAAAAACTATATGCCAAAAATCTCTATCTTAACAGGAGAAGAGGCACAAGACTACAAGCTCTCACCTTTTGATGAGATAGAAGTTTATGATTATTACATACAGCATCATATAAAAACCATAAAGATATCCGGAGAAGTGAATTTTCCTAAACAATATAGTTTAAATGACCACATGACTTTATCAGAGGCCATAAAGATAGCCGGAGGTTTTACTCCTAAGGCATATAAGAGTTATTTTGAAGTATTGAGATACTATATAAGAGATGGTAAAAGAGAGAAAAAACTTATAAAAGTGCCATATAGCAAAATAGGCACTTTTTTACTAAAAGATTATGATGAGATTAGTGTGCATATCATACCAAATTGGAGAGAGAGGGAGATTGTTACCGTAAAAGGTGAAGTAAACTTTCCGGGTACTTATGTCATAGAGACAGGTGATAGACTATCTGATATCATAAAAAGAGCCGGTGGATATACCAACAAAGCTTTTTTGCAAGGTGCGATTTTTACAAGAGAATCTATAAAAAAACTCCAAAGACAAAGGCTTAGACAGTCTATTGTGGAGTTAAAACAAAAAGCCCTCTCTCTTAGTGTAGCTCCAAATGGTGTTGGACAAGGAAAATCAAAAGTTAACTTTATAGAGCTTACAAGTGCGATAGACAAAATCTCAGCTGAAGCACAAAGCTTGCAACCCATAGGAAGAATTTCGATAGCACTAGATAACAACATGAGCAAATTTTTGCAGAGTAGATCAAATATAGTCTTAAAAAACGGAGATACACTAACCATACCATCAAAAAATGACACCATACTTGTAGTAGGTCAAGTCATGAGCCCAACAGCCATAGTTTATGCAAGTAATGATGTAAACTACTACATAAACAAAGCAGGTGGACTTTCACCAAGAGCTGAAAAAAATAGAATCTTTGTAGTGCATGCAGATGGAAGTGCCGAGAGATTGAGTACGGGTTGGTTTAGTGACAAAACCACGCATATAGTCCGAAGAGGCGATACTATAGTGGTGCCACAAGAGCTAGTAACTCTCTCAGGGCTTCAAATCACAAAAGATATATCTTCTATATTTTATCAATTTGCTTTGACAGCAGCAGCGATGAGTGCAGTAGGAGCTCTATAATATGCAAGATACAAATTCAAACTATAATTGCGTAGAAGAGGATGAGATAGATTTGAGAGAGCTTTTCGCAACTATCTGGAATCACAAATTTAAGATCATAATCTTTACATTTATCATGACTTCGCTCACCATAATATACACCTTATATCTTCCAAACAGTTACAAATCTTCTGTGGTTCTAGTGCCACAGGAGCAAAGCAAGGGAGTAAATCTAGGTGGTCTCTCAGCCTTGGCAGGGATGGCAGGCATCAATCTAGGCGGAAGCAGCATGGACGCATATAGTTCCATGAATACTATCCTAAATAATGATGCCTTTGAAGAGATGATTATCAAAAAATATAATCTTGATAAAAAACTAACCCCAAAATATATGAATAAAAATCTAGTCTTTGCTTTGGGATACAGAGGTATATATGATCTATTTAAATCAAAAGCTAAAAAAGATAAAAGCAAAGATGAGATTATCTACGATACTATAAAGAAGCTAAAAAAGATAGTTTCCCTAAGTGATGATAAGAAAAGTGGAGCCATAACACTGAGTGTAGAGTTGCCAGATAGATTTTTAGCCCAAAAACTTTTAAAAATATATCTAAATGAAACCACAACTTATCTGCGAAAACTAGATATGCAAGATATAAACAAAAAACTAAAATACTACAAAAATGAACTATCAAATATAAGCGATATAGAACTAAAAACACAAATCAGTCAGCTAATATCTTCACTAATACAAAAAAAGGTCCTCTCATCTGCAAGCGAATACTACAATGTAAGACTGATGACGAAGCCTTATGTGCCTTTTATCAAAGATAAATCAAAGCCAAAAAGAGCACTTATAGTTATAGTGGCTTTCATCACTTCTATTATCTTGAGTATCTTTGGTGTATTTTTCCTCGAATTTTTACGAAACGAAGAAAAGGAGACCAAGGACTAGTTGATAGTCCTAAACTTGTAAGAAAAACCTACATCTATAGCCGTGGTGTCTAGATTACCATCCATGGCTTTTACTTTACCAAATGATGTTTGAACTCCAAAACTATTGTTTATCTTGTACTCTACTCCCATCATAGGCTGATACACCATGCCATTTCCTGTGGCTACACTTCCCCCACCCGCTACTCCTACTGACATCTGTGCGAAAAGATTTACTTTTGTACCCATAGGAACCCTAGCGCCCAAACCAACAAGCCCGACTGCATATCCTCCTGAATTTCCGCTATATGCACCTAGTGCTTGTCCACTTATGTAGAAGTGCTTATCTAGATACTTGTCTATCTTGAATCCTATGAGACTCAAAGAGGAGTCATTTGAGTTTTTTCTTATACTTTTGTCACTCATATAGTATTGGTTCGAGATTTCAAAATTCCATTCATAGTCTCCAAAGCTTTGGTAGCTTTCAAGTGGCTGAAGATTTTTACCTACAGACAGAGACTTAAGTCTATAATTAAAACCAAGCTCTAGTGTGGTTGCTTTGAAATTACCGTCAAATGCACCGATATGACCAAGCTCAAGGCTTAAAGAGAATTTTGTATTTAGCTTTGCATATAAGCCGGCAGTTTCTTTATGTATGAGACCTCCTGCGGTATCCACCTTACCTCCTCCTGATGCACCCAAAGAGGCTTTTACAAAAGCACCAAAATGTTGAGTAAAGGGCTTTTTGTATCCGATTCCACCAAGCACTTCAGCGTATCCATCAGCTCCTCCTCCTGCAGCACCGGCTGCTTGGGCAAATATAAAAAACTTTTTGCTCAAATCATAGCCGTATTCAAATCCTATCAAACTCATATCTCTTTTTACTTTGTTCCCGACTCTGTCTTTAACACTGCTTGGTATCAAATATCTTTGTATGGTTACAGAAAAGTATGTGTCGCTCCAGCCCATCTCTTCACCGCTTGATTTCATAAAGTCTGTTATGTCGTCCAAGATCATCGGTGAGTTTATATTTTTTTTATGAACAGTTTCAAAAGGTATAGATAGTTGCAAAAAGACTTGATCACTGTCTATACCACCGTTTGGAAATTTAACCTTACTATAGCCGAGTCCAAGTTTATAGTCATATATATCGTACATCAGCCCTATATGAGGTCTCAGCATAAGTCCACCGCCTTGAGGTGCAGATCCACCTCCACCTCCACCTGCAAATACTCCTGTGTCAAGAGAAAAGTTATGGCCTAAGCCAAATCTATACCCCGCTTCCACTCCTCCTGTGAAAAATCCACCTCTTTTTCCTGAAACTGCGCTATAAACCCCAAGTCCTAGATACGCAGAGTCAAAGTCATACAGATAACTTGTGCCCAATAAGCCTAATTTTTCATTTGCTGGTAGTGTTAAATTGTCATAACTTATAGAATAGTGCCCTTTTTGTATAAATAGATCATTAGAGTATAGTGATAAAGTAAGAGCAAAAATAAATAGAAAAATTTTTTTCATATAAAGACCTAGTGTAAAAATATATAATCAAGATATTTATTATATCAGAATATAATGAGAAGCTGTTTAAAAAGACTTGACATATTAATATATATATGATAGAATCTTCATATGAAAAAAATATCATATGAAAGGTTATGAAATGAAAAAAATTTTTAAAGCAAAAAACATTAGTTGCATCAATTGTGCCAATCTTATAAAAGGCTCTTTGGAGGATGATTTTGGCGAGATAGAAGTAAATCTTGATGTAAACCCCAAAGAAGTTACTCTAGAAATCCCAAATAAGGAGGCTGATGATAAGTTTAAAGCCGAAATGGAAGATTTGGGATATGGTGTGATAGAAGAGTGACATGAAAAACTCACAAAAACTCATAAGGTCATGTTGTGAAGGTGTCAGCTATATATGTGATATAGACAAAACTCTACCGAGTGATGATGAAATCGTAAAACTGACCAAAATTTTTAAAGCGCTTAGCGATCCTATGCGAGCAAAGATGCTCTTTGCATTGCTAGATTATGAGATATGTGTAGGCGAGATGTCAAATCTACTTGGCGTCTCCCAATCACATGTGTCGCACCAGTTTAAAATTCTGCGCAGATATGAGATAGTAACATTTACCAAAGATAAAAAGATGTCCTTTTACAGGATCATAAACGAAGAAGTCAAAGATTTGCTTCATACAGCATTAAAAAGTATAAAATTATGTCAAAAGAAAAAATAAACCTAAATATATCGGGTATGACTTGTGTAAACTGTTCAAACGGTATACAAAAAGTAGTAAACAAATTAGATGGTCTTGAGAGTTCAAAAGTCAACTTTGCCTCAAATAGTGGCGAGTTTGTCATTGACTCAAATCTCTTAAACAAAGATAAATTGATAAAAAAGATAAGAACACTAGGTTATGGCGTCGAAGAGGATATAAAAGCACTAGAGTTAGCAAAGAAAAAGGCATACCAAAAACTAAGAAGACTTTTCGTAGTCTCTTTGGTTTTGAGTATTGCCATCTTTTTCTTTATGTTTTTTCCGGTACCTGATATAAATCTTTACATCATATTTGCTATAGGCTCTATCGTGCAGTTTTATCCGGGTGGGAGATTTTATTCACTAGCATTTAAGGCCGTCAGTCATAAAAATTTTGATATGAATGTTTTGGTGGCATTAGGAACAAGTGCGGCATACTTTTATTCTGCTACTGTTGTTCTTTTTCCAGCCCTCTTCCCTCCTCATCTGAGATTTATATACTTTGATGGAGCGAGTGTAATCATTACATTTATCATCCTAGGCCGTCTTTTAGAAGAGAGAAGTAAGGCAAAAGCTACTGATTTTTTGAAAAATCTGATGAATTTAGCACCTCTAAATGCTCAAAAGATAGAATCAAATGGAGATATCATCCAAGTTCTTGCAAAAGAGTTGGATATAGGCGACATAGTATTAGTAAAACAAGGCGAGAAAATCTCAGCCGATGGAGTCGTTATAGAAGGTGGTGCTGAGATAGATACCTCTATGATCACAGGTGAATCTTTACCCGTGTATAAAACCGTGGATGAAGAGGTGATAGCAGGTACTATAAATATGGCAGGTTTGTTGAAAGTGCAAGTTACAAAACTAGCAAATGATACCACTCTTTCAAAGATCATAGCTTTATTAAACGAGGCACAAAGCAAAAGCATGCCTATAGCTAGATTTGCCGATAAGGTGGCAAATATCTTTGTTCCGGTTGTTATAGCCATATCTATCTTGACATTTTTTGTTTGGTATTTTCTCGTTGGCGATGCTCTTAGCGCAATACTAGCTTCTATATCTGTCTTAATCATCTCTTGCCCTTGTGCACTCGGACTTGCGACTCCTATAGCTATAGTGAGTGCTGTAGGTAAAGGTGCTAAAGAGGGAATACTGATAAAAAACCCGGAAGTTTTGGAGATTATAAAAGATATAGAGTATGCTGTTTTTGACAAAACAGGTACGATTACCAAGGGCGAGATAAGTGTAAAAGATATCTTGATAGATGAAAAATATCTGGATATCTTAGGTTCCGTTGAGAGCTATAGTGAGCATCCAATATCTAAAGCTGTCACAAAATATATAAAGGACAAAAGCTTTACATGTAGAGCAAAAGTTGAAGATATAGAGGTTCTGCCCGGACTTGGGATAAGTGCAACAAGTGAAACCAAAAAAGTCCTTATCGGCAATGTGACTCTGCTAGAAAGTGCAAAAGTTGATATATCAAAAGAACATATGGAGTTTTTTCAAAAGACTATAGGCGTAGGAAATGGAGCAGTATTTGCTAGCATAGACGGCAAATGTGTCGGGGTGATAGCCTTAGAAGACAGTATAAAAGACGGAGCTGTTGATTTGGTGAAGAAACTCAAAGACAAAGGCATAGTGCCGATTCTTTTGACGGGTGATAATGAAACAACAGCCAAAAAGATAGCTTCTGTAGTCGGCATAGAGCTGGTTTATGCAGAAGTTTTGCCTGATGAGAAATACAAAGTTATAAAAGATTTACAAAAAGATGCAAAAGTATTGTTTGTAGGGGACGGCATAAATGACTCTGTCTCTATAAAACAAGCTGACATAGGTATAGCACTAAATTCCGGCTCAGATATCACAAAAGATGCGGGAGACATCATCTTGATGAACAATGAAATTATCTCTGTTTTGAAAAGTATAAATCTGTCCCAAAAGGCTATGAATACGATAAAACAAAATCTTTTTTGGGCATTTTTCTATAACTCCATAGGCATACCGATAGCAGCCGGAGTTCTTTACCCTTTCTTTGGAGTAATGCTAACCCCCGTATATGCAGGAATTGCTATGAGTTTTAGCTCTGTGAGCGTTGTGCTGAATTCATTGAGACTAAAGTTTTCGAAGCTGTAGAATTGATTTTATACAAAATTTTAAAAAGACATTTTGTCCTTTTAATAATTATATTTAAACATCATGTAGATGATATAAATCAACAGATATTTTAAATTGAAATTCATACCAAAAAATGATATAATGTCCACTAATAATATAGATATAGAAGAGACAATAGGATGAACAGAGAAATAATAAAAGCACGATGGCTATACGCAAATATTGGGCACAATTAACAAAAAAGGGGGGGGGATGTGAGAATAATATCGTTTATTAATATGAAAGGCGGAGTTGGTAAAACAACAAGCGTTGTCGAAATAGGAACAATTCTAGCCAGAGAGCACAATAAAAAAGTTCTGATTATTGACATTGATCCACAGACAAATGCCACTTTTTCACTAATAGGAATTGATGATTGGCAAGAGATAAAAGATACTGCAACTATTGCGGATGTGCTTGGTATGAATAATAAATTTTCGACACGAGATGAAGAGTATGATATTAATGATGCAATTATTAGTGATGTTTGTGGTATAAATAATTTAGATTTAATTCCTTCACATATTGAGTTGACATTTCTAGATTTAGATTTAAGTGCTGAACCCGGTAGAGAAGACATATTAAACCGGCAAATAGAAAAACTTGAAAACGATTATGATTTTATACTAATAGATTGTCCACCTAACCTAACCATTGCACCGCAAAATGCTTTGGTTGTAAGCGATTATATCATTGTTCCCGTAGCACCAGAATTCTATGCTGCAATTGGTCTTCCCTTGCTTATAAATAGAATAGCACAATTAAAACGTAAATTGCGTGGATGTGCAGTAGAAATATTAGGAGTCTTATTCACACAAGTACGGAGAACAAATGACCATAATCATCATTTGGACACTATCAGAAAAACGTGTACAGATGATATTGATATTCATACATTTCAAACGGTAATTCCATTTACAACAAGGATTAGCGAAGCTGCAAAGTTTAATAAACCGGCATCTTTACATAATCCAAATGCAGATGGTGTGACTGCATATAAAAATTTCACACAAGAACTTTTATTAAATTTGGAAGAATAATTATGGAACTACAAAATTATATAAACGAACTAGAAAAGATTTTGAAGAATCTTTCTGATTATAATAAGATGGGATTAGACACATCTTCTTTAAATTTATTTATTAAGAATTTAAAGACTTTTGAGAAAATTCAGAATTCTCGATTAAGTAATTCTGCAACAAATATGTCTTTTGAAGACAAATTAGAACTCATAAAAGCATTTTTAGAAGACAAAAAAGTATTTCCACGCATTAAAGATGTAGTTGAATTTGCAAATCAAGAACTCTATTTAAATTTTAAAGACCAAAAAGAATCAAGAGCATTAACAATAAAAAGGATTATTGGTAGAATTGAAAAAAATCCAGAATTAAAAGAAAAAATAAAAAGTGCAGTTATCAATATAAAGAATAAGAAAGTTCATTCTCGTAACTCATATAAATCTAAAAAAGAGATTGAGAAAGTTGAATCATATACTAAATGGGCAGAAATACTAAAAAATATATGAAAAATTTAATAATAACAAAAGCAAAAGAAGATATCCCATTATACTTTGATGATTTTAAAAAATTTTGGGACAGTGCTTATGGGGAAATTAGTGATGATGATTTATATGAAATATACCGGGCAACTTTAATTTTCAAAAATTATAAAATTGTTTTTCATTCTCTTAGTCTTGATAGTTTTGACCTTATTTTAGATGAAATATTTGAAGATATTAATTCTTCATTTTTTTTGTCACTAATAGGTTTGTATCGCTCTGCACATATGCATTTAAGAAGTAGTATCGAAATAACCCTGCAATTGATTTATTTTATTCACCATCCAATTGAATACAAAAGATGGAAAGATGGAAATTTTGTTATTAAACACGATAAAATAACACAATATGTTGCAACTCATCCAAACTTTGATACTGACATTTCATCATTAATGACAACAATTACTCAATATTGGAAAAAATTTTCCAAACATATTCACGGTGAATCGCCGATTTTTTTTCAAAGCGAAACTGATGTAAGAAAAACAAATACTTTTTCAATAAAAGATTACAATATTTGGAAAGGAAATTTTACAAAAAACATATATGTACTTAACAAATTATTATTACTATTCTTTAAAAATGATATTAGTAGATTTCCTCATAAATCATTTGAAATGTTGACATCAATACTTAAAGAAGAAGATAGAAAACTAATAGAAAACAATAACTAACTGAAAAAAAAGGATGTAAGCTTTAGTGATTGGGATTTGACTTTTAACTTTTTTAATACAAAGAGTAGCAAGCCATAGCAAGTTTCAGGAGGAGGAGTGACGAACATACGGCGAGTTTTCTAAACTTTATCTTGCTAAAATATTTTTTAAGTGATTTTGAGGGACTATGTAAAATTCCGTCATCCCTCAAGATTGCAGTTAGCATCACCTTTAATGTATAAAAATATAAAAAGGCGACAGGCTACTTTTCTCTGAGCATACTCAGCGCGACTGGTAAAAGTTAAATAAATTGACAGAATGAATAAATTTGAATATAATTAGATATATTATTATTCAAGGACATGTTATGAAAACAGTTACAATGAGAGTAGATGATTCAATTTACAATATGATAAAACTTGCAGCAGATGGACAAAAAAGAAATCTTTCAAACTTCATCGAGTTTGCAACAATGCAATATCTTACTTCATCACAATTTGTGGAAAAAGATGAAATGAGTGAAATTTTAGAAGACAAAGAACTTGTTAATAATCTAATGAACGGATTAGAAGATTTCAAAAATGGTGACTACACAATTGTCTAAATATCAAATTGCTGAAACTAAAACTTTTGAAAAAGTTAAAAAGAAACTAGATAAAAAACTCTATGCAAAAATTGAAAATTTTGTGTATCCTCAACTTCGAGAAAATCCATTTTATGGCTCAAATATAAAAAAGTTAAAAGATAATTTAGAAGGCTATTATAGATACAGAATAGGAAATTATAGACTTTTTTATCTTATTGAAGATAATCAACTTATTGTTGCTGTTGTTGATTTTAGACATAGACAAAAAGCTTGTGATTAAACACATAACAAGACAGAAAAATGGGTGCCGTTGCTTAACTTTTGACTTTTTGCCATATTAAATTTTTTATTCGCAATTGCAGAACTTCAGTCAGAAGTCAAATCTTAGCCCCCTCCATAGGTATATCAATAGCAGAATGAGTACTTTGTTCTCTCTTTGGTGTTATGCTAACTCCCGTATATACTGGAATTGCTATGAGTTTTAGTTCAGTAAGTGTTGTACTTAACTCATTGAGGCTCAAGTTTTCTAAATTATAAATTTGAGTTTAATGCAAAAAGGGGGTATAATATTCCTATTGATGCGTAAGGATATTTTATGGATAATTCTATTTTCGTCGGCATTGGTGCTAGTGTCGGCGGACTCAAAGCTTTGGAGACATTGGTCAAAAAACTGCCTGTTGCTATAAACAATATATATATCATAGCTCAACATCTCGACCCGGATAAAAAAAGCTCTCTTGTTGAAATATTATCTAGGTCTTCAGCGCTACCTGTCATTCAGATCGATGAAAAGACAAATTTTTTACCAAACCATGTATATATCATCCCATCCGGATACAATCTTGTTTTCAAAAATAGCAGTTTAGTGTTGGAATCTGCATCAAAAAAGGATTTTATCTCATCCCCGTCTGTAGATATTTTATTTGATTCTTTGGCCCTGTATAGAAAATCAAAATCTATAGGTATCGTACTTACAGGCTCAGGAAGAGACGGATCACTCGGCATAAAAAGCATAAAAGAAAATGATGGTTGCACTATAGCCCAAGATCCAAAAGAAGCATACAACCAAGGCATGCCGCAAAATGCTATAGATACCGGTTATATCGACAAGGTATTTGATATTGAACAGATTGCAAAGCATCTGTCGTCATCTTTGTTTATCAATAAAAGATTATTAAATGCAAAGATATCTCCTAGCATATTAAGGAAAATAAAAAAAATACTAAAAGAAAAAGAGAACCTAAATCTAGCCAAATATAAAGATGATACGATTATGCGACGCATAAACAAAAGGATACTTCTTGTCGGCAATAAAACGCAAGAGAAGTATTTGGAATACATAAAAGACAACCCTCTTGAAACACATCTCTTGTACCAAGATATTTTGATAGGGGTAACCTCCTTTTTTAGAGATAAAACATCATTTGAAGCACTAGAAAACGAATTAAATTCATATCTGAAAGATAAACCTCAACATTATGAATTAAGAATTTGGTCCATCGCTTGCTCAAGCGGAGAAGAGGCATACTCTATAGCGATTTTAATCTCCAAGATAAGTAAAAAATTAAAAAAAACTTTTGATGTCCATATCTTTGCTACAGATATAGACGATGAAGCACTAAACATAGCAAGAAACGGACAATATAGTAAAAATGCACTTGAAGAGGTGGACGAGAGTTTGCTTGATGAATACTTTGTAGAGACTCAAGACGGATATAGGGTTATACAGTCTATAAGAGAACAGATTGTTTTTACTCATCACAATCTTTTGAGTGAGCCCCCTTTTATAAAACAAGACATTATAAGTTGTAGAAATCTTTTGATATACATAAAATTAGAGGCTCAACAAGAGATTTTCACACTGTTTCACTATGCTCTAAAAGATCATGGCATACTCTTTTTAGGATCATCAGAATCTACACTGCTAAGCGTAAAGTACTTTTTAGCTCTTGATTTAGAACACAAGATATATAAAAAAGAGAAGTTGAAAAACCCTCCCAAGCTATCTAGCCACTATTTTTCAAAACATCTTGAACAAGGATTCAAAAGTAAACCGGTTGTAATCGATAAAATTAAAACAGTAGATATAGAAGAGCAGATATCTAAAGAAATATTTAGTTTTTTTGCTCCTGAGTGCTTGTTGATTGATAAGGATTATTCTATAATTTACAAAAAAGGAAAATTACCGTTTTTAAACTACAAAGATGGCTTTGTAACGCTAAATGTTTTGGACAATATAAACGATGAGTTACGTTATGATTTGACGATTTTGATCTCAAAGGCTTTTGACTCTGCCAAAGTATGCAGTACAAAGTTCATAGAGTTTGATTCGCATAGCAATGATACGGAATTTTTACGCATAGTTGCATATCCTTTTAAAGATTTAAGTAATGATTTGCTGCTTCTTTATTTTCAAAAGATAAGCGCAAACGAGCTGGAATTTAACACTCAAAATTCTGTTTTGGCCAACGAGTCTTTGGTCATCACAAGCTTAGTAAAACAGCTACAAGATATAAAAAAAGAGAATCGTTTACTGACAGATAAAATCAGCATAAGTAAAGAAAATATGCAGTTGCTTAACGAAGAGTTGCAAAGCTCTAATGAGGAACTTCAAAGCTCCAACGAAGAGCTGGAAACTTCAAACGAAGAGTTGCAAAGCTCAAACGAAGAGTTACAAGCATCAATACTTAGTATCAAGTCGCTAAAACAAGAGCTTTCTCTCATACTAAACTCTACGCTAAATGGTATGATAGGCTTAGATTTGGAAAGCAGGATTATTTTCGTAAATGATGCTGCTATAAAAATGCTTGGTTTTCCAAGAGATGAACTTATGGGCAAAAATGGACATAGACTTTTTCACCACACAAAGCAAGACGGAACTCGCTACCCTCTTGAAGAGTGCCCACAACATTATGCTTTGGAAAAAGGCACTTCCAAAAGAGGTGAAGATCTGTTTTGGAGAAAAGATGGCTCAGCCATTGAAGTAGAAGTTTTGCAAAATCCTATACTAAAAGATACTGCAATACAAGGCAGTATAGTATCTTTTTATGATATAACACAAAAGAAAAAACTACAAAAACTTTTGGAAAAAGAGCATCAACTTGCAGATCTTTTTATGAGCGTTGAGGGAACATTGGTGTTGGCGCTTGATCTCAATGGCAATATAAGTTTGATAAACAAACAAGGTTGTGAACTCTTAAAGGTCAAGTACGATGAGGTCATAGGCAAAAATTTTATTGATAACTTTATACCAAAGGAGATTCGTCCGGAGATGAAAAATGTTTTCAAGAGTGTTCTTGCTAAAAAAACAAAGATAATATCACACTATAACAATGAAATTATAGATGCCAAAGGTAAAAAGTATTTTATGACATGGTCAAATAACTATACTTTTGATGCTGATGGAAACATAACAGGTATTATAACATCCGGTTTTGATATATCGAAAGAGAAAAAACTACTTGAAAGACTCAAAGAAGAAGAAAATCTGTATAGATTGACTTTTGAAGAAGCAGATATCGGAATTTCACATGCATCACTTGATGGAAAACTGATTGATACAAATGCATATCTTACAAATCTGCTAGGTTATACAAAAGAAGAGTTTCACAAATTAAGCATATCTGGTCTAACTCATCCTGACGATATACAAAATGATAAGAAGTTGATAAGAGATCTGATATCAGGTAGGAGAGCTAGCTATCATATAGAAAAGCGATACTTGCATAAAAATGGAAGTGTTGTATGGGTGAATATCGCTGTAGTTTTATTAAAAAATGAGTTTGGTAAAGCCATGTATTTTTTAAAGATTATTAGAGACATAACAGAGCTTAAACTGTTGATGTATCAGCTTGAAAGTGAAGAAAATAAACTAAAAAATATAATAGAATTTATACCTACTCCTATCATGATTTACGATGAAGATGGTAAAATTTTGATAGCTAATAAGGTTTTTAAAGAGAGTATTGGATACATAAAAGATGAAATTCTAGATATAGAATTTTTAATTCAAAATATATATAAAGATGACCATAAAGAGCTTGCCAAAGATTTTTACGAGAGACCTTTTAAAACAAAAAATGTAGAAAAGTGCAAGCAGATATTTTTCAATAAAAAAGGAGAAAAAAAGATAGGTATATTTAACTCTATTATGTTAAAAAACAGTTATGACAATAACAAAAAGATAGTTGTCAGTGCCGTCATAGATATCACAGAGCTCCAAAATAAAGAAGAGATTATGATAGCACAATCCCGCCAGGCTGCCATGGGCGATATGCTTGCCATGATAGCCCATCAATGGAGACAGCCACTCTCTATCATATCTATGGTTTCAAATAATCTACATGCTAATTTGGAGCTTGGAGAAAAAATCACAGTTAGCATGTTGCATGAACTGATGAAAACACTCGACGAGCAAACCCAATATCTCTCAAATACGATTGATGATTTTAGAGAATTTTTCAAGCCAGATAAGCAAAAAGAGACTATAACCATGGCATCGTTGTTTGCCAAGATAGTGACACTGATGCAAAAATCTCTCCAGAGCAACAATATAGCTCTACAGCTTCCCGAGCAAAAAGATATAAGGATAATTACATATCCAAACCAACTTATTCAAGTTCTTATAAACATAATTAACAATGCAAAAGATGCCATAAAACAAAACGGTAGAAAAGATGGTTCGATACAGATATCTTTGAGTGAAAACGAAAATTATATAACTATAAATATATGCAATAACGGTGATGAGATAGATGCTTTGGTAAAACAAAAACTTGGTCAGCCGTATGTAAGTACAAAATCAAAAAATGGCACAGGACTTGGAGTTTATATGTCAAAGGTGATTCTTTCTAAGCATTTGGGCGGAAGATTATATTGGGAAAGCGATAAAGATAAAACATGCTTTTATGTTGAACTGCCAAAAATGCAAAAAGAGCTATGATGTCCGTGTTAAATACATTAAAAGAAAACAGCTCAAATATCAAGGTTTTGTATGTAGAAGATGATAAGATTCTTCTTGCTAGCCTTTCAAAGTATCTAAAAATGATATTTCCATATGTTCAGACGGCAGAAAATGGTCTTGATGGTTTGAAAAGATATACCAAAGAAGATTTTGACATAGTCATAGCCGATATAAAAATGCCTGAAATGAATGGCATAGAGATGATTGAGGAGATAAGGAAGATAAATATAGACCAAGAGATACTGATAACAACAGCTTTTTCCGATACAAGCTATTTATCAAGAGCTATAGAATTAGATGTGAGCGGCTACATCATAAAACCGATAAAATTCGATAGCATAAATAGTACTTTACAAAAAGTGCTCTCTAGAGTGAATATGGCAAAAGAAAATGAAGCATACAAGACAAATCTCGAAAATATGGTCGAACAAAGAACCATGCAAAATCTCGTACTCCAAAAAGAGAAGATAGACAATTATGAAAAGACTCTTCTTTGCCTTGTTGAATTGGTTGAAAAAAGGGATGCATATACCGGTGGACACTCACAAAGAGTGGCCAATTACTCAAAATCTATAGCGAAACAGATGGGCTTTTCTGACGAAGAGTGCAAGCTTATATATAAAGCCGGCATCTTGCATGATATAGGTAAGATAGAGACACCCGATGCGGTACTTTTAAATCCCGGGAAATTGGATAAACTGCAATTTTCCATCATCAAAGAGCATGTTGTTACAGGTGCAAGACTGCTTGAAAATATTCCGATGTATAGTGATCTTTCAAAGATAATCCTACAACATCACGAGAGATTTGATGGGAAAGGTTACCCTTTTGGTCTCAAAAAAGATGAGATACTACCTCTTTCTCAAATCATGATTGTAGCAGATGCTTTTGATGCTATGACAACAAACCGCATATATAAACCCCGAATTGAACTCAAAGATGCACTAGATGAGTTATTAAAATTTTCAGGAACGCAATTTCATCCAAAAGTCATCAAACAAGCGATTTTAGTTTTAAAAGATGTTAAACTAGATAAAAATATCTTTCAACTTCCATCAACAGATATGGAAGAGAAAAAATTTGCTTTCTTCTTTGAGGACCAATTGACACATGCCTACAACATAACATATCTTGAACTGATGTTTGTTCAAAGTAAAAACTCGAAAAACAGACAATACATAGATGTGTTGCTCTTCCATAATTTTGGAAACTACAATAGCAAATTTGGATGGAATAAAGGCAATGAATTTTTGAAAAAAGTTGTTTTTATACTTCGTGAGCATTTTAATAACAGTTATATTTTTAGGCTCAATGGCGATGATTTTGTTGTGCTTTCAGATAAAAAGATATATATGGATGTATCCATCTTTGACAAACTGATAAAAGAGGCGAAAAGTGTTGTATATGTGGAGAAAAAAACTACTACAAACAAGGATATAAATTCACTAGAAGAGTTAGAAAGATTTATATAACTGACCTTACGCACTTTTTTCTCAAAAAGTCCTACTTTTTGTAGCTTTAGGGGGTTGTAGGGACTTTAGTCTCTGCCGCTATAACGAGCTTTGCTCATTATAGTGTGTAAGGTCAGTTATATAAATGCTACAACTAGATTCCAAGTATAAAAACTGGGCAGGTAGCGGGTGGAAATCCAAAAGATAAAAAACCAAATAAGGTTTACCATTATATTATAAAATATGTCGTATAATAACTGCACAATTTTAAAAGGATTTACCTTGTTATACTATCTATCTATAAAAGGCAAGCAAAAGCTAAAGGGTTCGGTCTGTATCTCTGGAGCTAAAAATTCCGCTTTACCACTTTTGGCTGCTACTTTGCTGTCTAAAAATAAAATTACTTTATCAAATATTCCAAATGTCGTTGATGTCAAAACTCTGTTGAAATTACTCGAAAATCTAGGTGCTAAAACAGAATTAAACGGAAGTGTTGTTAGTGTAGATACTACTCCTGTCAAATCAGCCTGTGCAAATTATGATATAGTGCGAAAGATGAGAGCTTCCATACTTACGCTTGGTCCCCTATTGGCGAGATTTGGACATTGTGAAGTCTCTATGCCCGGGGGTTGTGCTATAGGGCAAAGACCTATAGATTTACACTTAAAGGCTTTGGAACAGATGGGCGCGACCATAGAGCTAAAGCAAGGCTATGTAGTAGCAAAAGCTCCTGATGGCCTAAAGGGTACTACTATCATTTTCGACAAGGTTACTGTCACGGGAAGTGAAAACATACTGATGGCTGCGGCCTTGGCACATGGTGTGACAAAGCTAGTCAATGTTGCAAAAGAGCCGGAGGTGGTTCAGCTTTGCGAAGTTCTAAGAGATGCTGGAGTGAAAATAGAGGGCATAGGCACATCTAAAATCACGATAGTTGGAAGCTATGGAGAACTTTTGGATATAAAAGATACAAAAGTCATTCCAGATAGGATTGAGGCTGGCACTTATCTTTGTGCAGGTGCGATTACTAACTCAAAGATAACAATCACAGATGTGATTCATTCACATCTTGAGTCGATTATACTCAAACTCGAACAGATGGGATTTGGCTTTGAGACAGGTGAAAACTCTGTCACACTTTTACCGGCTAGCAAGATAGAAGCAAGCGACATAGAGACTAGTGAGTATCCTGGATTTCCAACAGATATGCAAGCTCAATTTATGGCACTTTGCACTCAAGCAAGTGGTACGAGCATCATAGATGAAAGGCTTTTTGAAAACAGATTTATGCATGTAAGCGAGCTCGCCAGGATGGGAGCAAATATAAAGCTAAAAGGTCACAGTGCAACGGTAGAGGGAGATATGGAGCTGAGAGCAGCTGATGTAATGGCAACTGATTTGCGTGCAAGCTCAGCCCTAATACTTGCAGCTCTTGTGGCTGAGGGAACAACTAAAGTACATAGAATCTATCATCTTGATAGAGGATATGAAAACCTTGAGGGCAAATTTTCAGCCCTTGGAGCAGATATACAGAGATTGGAAGAGTAATGCAAAAGTTAACATCAACACCACTAAATACCGCTATGAAATTGACACTTGATTTAGTAGAGAAAAAGCCACTCAAACAGTGGATATCCATATCTGCTGCTCTAGGCAGAGTCCTTGCCTCGGATATAGTATGTCAAAAAAATCTACCCTCTTTTAATAACTCTGCACTAGATGGATACGCTATAAAATATAGCACAAAAGAAGAAAAACTTCGTATAAAAGATACTATTTTTGCAGGTGATAGCAAGGATGATGCACTAGGTATAGGTGAGTGCTTCAAGATAATGACAGGAGCAAAAATTCCCAAAAGTGCCGATACAATAGTTGCTTTTGAAGATGCACAGTTGCTTAAAGACGGTTTAGTACAAATACCAAAAAACATCAAAAAAGGAAATGCATTTAGAGTAAAAGGAGAAGAATTAGCTAAAGGTGAGACTCTTTTTAAGAAAGGCACATTTATAAATTCATCCGTTCTTGCGATGTTGGCATCTCAGGGTATTTCACAGATCCAAGTATATAAAAAAATTTCCATAGGAGTATTTTCAACCGGAGATGAGCTAAAAGAGCCATGGGAGAGTGCAAATGATGATGAGATATATAATGTTAACTCTACATCTTTGATAGCTCTTTTTGGTGAGCATGGCCTTAAGGCTGATTATTGTGGTGTTATACCAGATAATTTAGAGCAGAGCAAGAGATACTTTGCTCAGATGAAAAAGTATGATGTACTTGTGACGACTGGTGGCATCAGTATGGGTGAAGCTGATTTTGTTGAAGATGCACTTTTACACAATGGCTTAAAACCTCTGTTTCACGGATTAAATATAAAACCGGGTCGCCCGACAATGATAGGCAAGATGGATTCGACTATAGTTGCCTCTATGCCTGGAAATCCACTTGCAGCTTATGTAAATGCTTTTTTAATTCTCATACCATTGCTAAAAAAACTTCAAGGCTTTTTAGAGTTTGAGCATAAAACTTTAAAAGCAAAGATGGCAAAAGAGCTTCAACTCAAGGCAAATAGAACAAACTTGGTGCTAGGTTCTTATAGAGATGGCAAGTTTTTTGTTACTGCTGAAAACAGATATGGTTCCGGTATGATTTTGCCTATGGTACAGAGCAATGTATTATTGGTCGTACCTGATGATAAAAACTTTTTAAGCCAAGATGAAGAGATAAATCTAATAGTTTTTAAAGGAACTTTTTGATACTATTTCACTCTTCAAGCGGGAATAGCTCAGTGGTAGAGCACGACCTTGCCAAGGTCGGGGTCGCGAGTTCGAACCTCGTTTCCCGCTCCATTTTTTTACTTTTCTTTCTTTTTGTTTTTTTATACTCTAAAGATGATGTTTTTTTGAAGCAGAGTTATTGTGTAGATGGTATTCAAACAGTCGATTCACGGCTAATTTCCAAAAATGCAAGGAAAGAGTTTTTTATATTTGATTTGCCAAAAAACAGAGAAAATTACCGAGTCCCATCTTTAAAAATTCTCTCAAAATTTAAAAGAAACGATATAAATATAACCGATTTATCAAATGGTACCGTTTTGTTTAAAAATTGTAACATACCCCTAGATATAAAGCTTATAAAAAAGATGCTAAAGAAAAAATTCAAAGAAAAATTTCCTAGTATAGAGATAAAAAGTATATCCATAACTTCACTCTCTTCTCTTTCGCCAAAACTCTCTTTCTACCAAATACAAGATATGAAAATAGCAGCCAGTGCCTACAGAAGAGCAAAAGGAACTTTAAGAGTGAGACTCACAAAAGGCGAAGATAAGAAAATGGTATATCTAAAATTTGAAATTGATGCGACGATTAGCATTTTTAAAGCAAACTATAATTTGCGAAACGGTAAAATCCTGCAAAAAGATGACTATATAGAAAGAAGAGTAAAATTTGATAAACTAAGAACCGGTACGATTACAGGAAGACTTCAAAAAAACTACATAGTCAAAGGATATATAAAAAAAGGTACAATTTTAAATACAAACCGCTTTAGAGCTAAAAAAGATATGCTAAGAGGTGAGTATATAAAAGCTGTTTTTCGGAACGGAAATCTTGTCTTAGAGACAGATGCACACTTGCTAAATGATGCAAATATAGGAGATACAGTCCGTATAAAAACATTTTCAGGCAAAACTCTAAGAGCAAAAATAATATCTTTGAAAACAGCCAAAATTTTGGAGTAATTATGAAATTGACCATAGCTATAAGCGGTGCAAGCGGAGTTAGACTAGGAGAGAAATTTATAGAAAAACTACCGTGCGAGATAGAAAAATATATTATTTTTTCGCAAAATGCAAAAACAGTTTTGCAAAAAGAGGAAAATAGATTTTTTCTGGAAAATTCCGATATCTCAGCACCCACTTCTTCAGGCTCATTTGGATGTGATGCGATGATAATAGTGCCTTGCAGTATGAATACTCTAGCAAAGATTGCTTGTGGTATAAGCGACAATCTCATCACTAGAAGCGCCTCAGTGATGATAAAAGAGAGAAAAAAACTAATCATATCTCCTAGGGAGATGCCTTTTTCTGCGATAGCTTTGGAAAATATGCTCAAACTCTCAAGATTGGGTGTCGTGATTGCGCCACCGGTGTTAGGTTACTATGCTAAAATAGAAAATTTAGAAGATATGGAAGATTTTTTGATTGGAAAATGGTTTGATTTATTGGAAATAAAACACAATTTATTTGAAAGGTGGAGAGGATAATGTCAAAAAAAGTAGCGATATATCCCGGTACTTTTGATCCTATCACACTAGGGCATCTCTCAGTGATAAAAAGAGCAAGGAAAATTTTTGATAGAGTGATTGTGGGGGTTGCTGATTCGGGCTCAAAAAAGCCTATGTTTGACCTAGGAACCAGAGTTTTAATGGCAAAAGCAAGTTTGAAAGAGATAGGTGAAGTTGAGGTTTATCCGTTTTATTCACTATTGGTAAATTTTTGTCAAGACCAAAAAGTAAATACCATCATCAGGGGTCTTAGAGCTGTGAGTGATTTTGAGTATGAGTTGCAGATGGGCTATGCAAATGCCTCTATAGATAAAAATATAGATACTATCTATCTGATGCCTAGTTTGGAGCACGCTTTCATAAGCTCTACCGTTGTCAGAGAAATAGTGAAACACAATGGCGATGCAAGTCATCTTGTACCTCGTGAGATTTTAGAGTTTTTGGAGAGATAAATGTATGTAGTTTTTGAGGGAATCGATACAACGGGCAAGAGTACGCAAATAGAGCTTTTCAAGAAGAATTTTGATGATGTGGTAGCCATAAGAGAGCCTGGAGGTACAAAACTTGGTGAAAAACTAAGAGAGATCATTTTGCAAAGTAAAGAAAAGATATCGTTTAATGCTGAGCTTTTTCTATTTTTAGCAGACAGAGCACAAAATTTTGAGGAAAATATAAGAGGCAAGAAAGATAAAATCATCATTTCAGACAGAGGTTTAATCTCCGGTATTTCTTACGCTTTGGCAAATCATCCTGCACTTGATAAGGATTTCTTGATTTTGATGAACAGATTTGCGCTTAGTGGCAATTTGCCCGATTGTGTGGTTCTTTTTGTAACCACAAAAGGGTTGATTCAAGAGAGGCTCTTTGCAAAAAGTCACGATAATATCGAGCTTCGAGGAGTTGAGTATCTGCTGAAAGTACAAGATTTAATGATAAAGATCTTAAATTCGCTTTCCATAAAAGTTTTGACTATAGATGCTTCAAGACCGATATATGATATACATAAAGAGATAAAGGGGTTTATATACAATGATACAAGCGCTTAGAGGTATGAAAGATTTACTCTCTCCATCGAGTGAGAAGTATATATATTTTGTTGAAAACTGTAGCAAAATTGCGAGAAATTATGGATTTGAGTATATAGAGACTCCGATACTTGAAGAGACGGCTCTTTTTAAAAGAAGTGTCGGCGAGAGTAGTGATATAGTTGGCAAAGAGATGTACCAATTCACCGATAAAGGTGGAAACGATGTTTGTATGAGACCTGAGGGAACAGCCGGAGTCGTAAGAGCTTTTATACAACAAAAATATGATAAAGCCAAAGTGCAAAAAAAGTTTTTTTATTATGGCCCTATGTTTAGATATGAGAGACCACAAAAAGGACGACTCAGGGAGTTTCACCAATTTGGTGTAGAGAGTTTTAACCAGTCAAATATAAAAGAGGATGCGAGTATCATACTAATGCTAAAAGAGATGTTGGATTTTTTTGGTATAGGATATAGACTTGAGCTAAACTCTTTGGGGTGTAGTGAGTGTATGCCTGCATATAGAGAAAAATTGGTTGAATTTTTAAAGGGTGAAGATGGCATTTGTGAAGATTGCAAGAGAAGAAGAGATACTAACCCCATAAGAGTGCTTGATTGTAAAAACCAAAGGTGCCAGGATATATATATAAATGCACCTCTTTTGATAGACAATTTATGTCCTACATGTAGAGGTGATTTTGCAAAACTCAAAGAGATACTAGATGGATTTGAAGTAAAGTATATTGTAAACCCAAAACTAGTCCGAGGGCTTGATTATTATAATAAAACTGCATTTGAGTTTGTAAGTGATGATATAGGAGCTCAAAGTGCGATTGCAGGCGGTGGAAGATACGACAAACTTGTAGAGTATCTTGATGGAAAGCCAACAAGTGGCATAGGTTTTGCCATGGGTATAGAAAGATTGATGGAGCTTATCGTGATGCCCGAAAGTAAGAGAGTCGGCTACTATGTTGGAGCACTTTGTGATGAGGCAAGTGAGCCCTGTTTTGAGTTGGCTATAAAGATGAGAAAAACTCAAAAAACAGCTTTGAATTATGATAAAAAGTCCTTGAAAGCACATCTTAAAAATGCAGATAAACAAAATGTAAGATATTGTATCTGTATCGGAGAAGATGAGCTTGCAAAAGATAAGATTTGGATAAAAGATTTGCAAGATAAAAAAGAGAGACTTATCTCAAGAGATGAATTACTAGGCTGATGCTTTGAACTATGGTATAGATATTTGGGGAAATGATAACTTTTTTATAGACAATAAAAAAGTAAAAATCAACTATAAAAGCAGTCCATCTCTAGTAAAAATTACAAAAGAGATAAGAGATAAAGGACTTAGGGGACCTATACTTCTAAGATTTCCACATCTTATAGAAAAACAGATAAGTCTGATATATGAAAATTTTAAAAATGCAAAAGAGGAGTTTGACTATAAGGGATCTTTCAATGCAGTCTATCCACTTAAAGTCAACCAATATCCCAACTTCGTCAAAAACCTTGTGAAAATTGGAAAAAAATACAATTATGGTCTAGAAGCAGGCAGCAAAGCGGAGTTAATGCTTGCTATGGTTTATAACAATAAAAATTCACCCATGACAGTAAATGGTTTCAAAGATGAAGAGATGATATCCTTAGGTTTTATCGCTAAAGAGATGGGGCATAATATAACTTTGACCATAGAGGGCTTGAGTGAGCTGAAAAATATCATTAAGATAAATAAGCAGAGATTTTCGCATACTCCAAACATTGGACTTCGTATTAGGCTTCATAGTTCAGGTATCGGTATATGGGCGAAAAGCGGAGGCATGAACTCTAAGTTTGGTTTAACTTCGACTGAGCTCATAGAAGCGATGAATATGCTAAAAAAAGCTGATTTGATAGACAAATTTAGTATGATTCACTTCCACATAGGCTCTCAAATATCGGAAATTGGACCGCTAAAAAAGGCTTTAAGGGAGGCTGGAAATATATATGCCCAACTAAAAAAGATGGGCGCTGTTGGGTTAAATGCTATAAATCTTGGTGGCGGATTGGCTATCGAATACTCGCAACATACGGATGAGATAAAGAGGAACTATACCTTAAGAGAGTATGCAAATGATATCGTCTATCTGCTAAAAGATATATCAAATAACAACAGGGTAAAAGAGCCGGATATCTATATAGAATCGGGCAGATATATAGCGGCTTCACATGCAGTTTTGGTAGCACCTGTGCTAGAGCTCTTTTCGCAAGAGTACACAGAGACAAAACTAAAGCTAAAAGATGAAAATCCACCTCTCGTACAAGAGTTATACGAGCTTTATAATACGATAGACAGGACTTATGCACAAGAGTATTTACACGATAGTATAGACCATATGAACTCTCTTTTGACTCTGTTTGACCTAGGCTACATAGACTTAGTCGATAGAAGCAACACAGAAGTGCTCGTAAATCTCATCATAAAAAAAGCTATAATACTCTTAAAAGACAGAGACTCAAAAGAGCTGTTGCAAATCCAAGACATGATACAAGAGAGATATCTTATAAATTTTTCTATCTTCCAGAGTCTGCCGGATTTTTGGGGAATAGAACAAAATTTTCCAGTGATGCCACTAGATAGACTAGATGAGAAACCTACTCGTTCCGCTTCTATATGGGATATAACTTGTGATAGCGATGGGGAGATAAGTTACAACAGAGAACAACCTCTATTTTTACATGAACTCGATGTTACACAAGAGGACTATTTTCTAGGTTTTTTCTTGGTTGGGGCATATCAGGAAGTCTTGGGTATGAAACACAATCTTTTCACTCATCCTAGCGAAGCTACTATCCTTATAGATGATGATGGATATGAGATAAAAGACTCTCTTGAGGCTCAAAGTGTTATAGATATAATGGAAGATCTAGACTATGATGTAGGAGAGATTAATGAAAGATTGGTTCAGCAAATCAAGAGTTCGGATTTAATAGACGATAAGGTAAAAAGTTATATACTAGATGAGATAAATGTGTTTTTAAATGACAATGGTTATCTAAAAACAGTTAGCTAAAGGAAAAGTAAAATGACAGGTAAGATTGGTTTATGGCAACAAATAAGGGAAGATTTTGCACAACCTCTTAAAAATGATCCCGCTATAAACTCTAGGGCTGAGCTCTTTTTTAACTATCCAGGAGTGTGGGCTATTGTTAACTATAGATTTGCCAATAGATTATACAATAGAGGTTTTAAAAGATTTGCAAGAGCTTTGATGGGTTTGTCTCAATTTATAACGAACATAGACATACATCCCGCAGCCACTATAGGCAGACGAGTCTTTTTGGACCATGCATTTGGTGTGGTTATAGGTGAAACAGCTATCGTAGAAGATGATATTTTGATATATCAAGGAGTTACGCTAGGAGGTGTAAATCTAAATCGGGGACAAAAGAGACATCCTACTATCAAAAGTGGTAGTGTTATAGGGTCCGGTGCCAAAGTTTTAGGAGATATAGTTATTGGTAAAAACTGTCGTGTAGGTTCTAACTCTGTTGTGGTTAATTCGGTTGAGGAAAATTCGACAGCAGTCGGTATTCCTGCTAGGGTAATCAAAAAAGGCAGAGACAAAAGCCCACTCGCGCACAACAAAATACCAGATATTAACAAAGAGTTGTTTTTGTATCTGTTCAAGAGGATAAAAGCACTCGAAACAGCTGTGAGCTCTCAGCATCACGATGAGGGTTTGATAGAAAAAGATATGGAATTAGAGACAATTTATAAGCAATTTTTGAAATCAGTAAAGGAATAAAAATGTTATCAAAAAGGATACAATCACTTTCAGAGTCAATGACCTTAGCAATCACGGCTTTGGCAAAGCAGATGAAAGCAGACGGTAGAGATGTTATAAGTTTTTCAGCAGGTGAACCGGACTTCGATACACCTCAAGCTATAAAAAATGAGGCTATAAGAGCTCTCATGGACGGGTTTACCAAATATACAGCCGTTGCAGGATGCCCCGAAGTCATATCTGCCATAAAAGTAAAACTAAGAAAAGAGAACAATCTCGTATATGATCCTGGAGATATAATCACAAATGTCGGAGCAAAACAGTCTTTGTTTAATCTAACACAAGCTTTGATCGATGAAGGTGACGAAGTGATAGTGCCTGCGCCATACTGGGTGACATATCCTGAAATTATCAAGTATGCCGGTGGAAAGATGGTGAAAATACAAACAGATGATACAACAAGTTTCAAGATAACTCCAAAACAGCTAAAAGATGCCCTGACAGACAAAACAAAACTATTGATTTTAAACTCCCCTTCAAACCCTACCGGCTCAGTATACACTAAAAATGAACTAGAGAGTTTGGCTGAAGTGTTAAAAGGTACAAAAGTGCTTGTAGCATCTGATGAAATGTATGAAAAGTTAGTATATGATGGATTAAAATTTACCTCGACTGCTAGCATCAGTGAAGACATGTATAAAAGAACGATAACAATCAATGGACTAAGTAAATCTGTAGCTATGACTGGATGGAGATTCGGGTATTTGGCCTGCCCTATCAGGGAGTTGACTGCTAGCATGAAGAAATTACAGAGTCAAAGTACATCAAATATCAACTCTATCACACAAAAAGCGGCTATTCCGGCACTTTTGGGTGAAGTGGATAAAGAGATAGAAGATATGAGGATTCAGTTTGAAAAGAGAAGAGACATAGCAGTGAAACTTTTTAGTGATATAAATGGGCTTAGTGTTATAAATCCAAGTGGTGCTTTTTATCTTTTCGTAAATATCAAAAAATTTACAGAGAGTTCTCTTGATTTTTGCAAGAGACTTCTCGAAGAAAAAGGTGTTGCAACTGTTCCAGGCATAGGCTTTGGAAGTGAAGGCTACTTTAGATTTTCTTTTGCAACGGATGAAAAAAGTATAAGAGAAGGAATCTCAAGAATCAAGGATTTTGTAAGTTAGTTTTTTATACGGCAGATTTAGGATTTTTCTTGAGTCTGCTGATTCTTTTATCTTTTTTTGTTTTTGGTGATATATAGGGCAGTTAACTCCATATTCCCTCTATTTTTTTGTTACATTTTGGGCAATGTCCATTTTCTATTCTATTTTTTATCAAAGAAAAACCTCTTCTATCTACTAGTAAATTTCCACAGTTTGGGCAAAGTGTGTCCTTGTCGGTGGAGACATTTCCAAGATAAACATAGTGTAAGCCTGCTTTTTTTGCTATCTTATATGCCTTTTGCAGGGTTTGCAGACTTGTATTTTTATGATCTTTCATCTTGTAATCTGCATGAAAGGCACTGAGGTGCCATGGGATAAACTGTCCTAATTTTTCTGAGATAAATTTTGCCATCTCTTCTATATCTTTGTCGCTGTTATTTTCACCCTCTATCAACAAGGTGGTAATTTCAATCCATATACCCTCCTCTATCATCATTTGGATATTTTCTTTTACAGACTCTAGCCCTCCTTTTAAGATTTTTTTATAATAGTTGCTATCCCAACTTTTTAAATCTATATTTGCTGCATCTAGCCAATTTGCCATATCTCTTATGACTTTGGGAGTTTCAAAACCATTGCTGATAAAAAGATTTTTTACTCCTTTTTCTTTGCCAATTACTCCTATATCTTTTGCGTAAGGGTAAAATATAGTCGGTTCATTGTAGGTATAGGCTATCGATTTACAGTTGTGCTCAAGTGCTAAATTTACCATTTGTTCCGGATCTATTTTTATACTTTTATCTATATTTCTTTCTTGTGAAATATCCCAATTTTGGCAAAATGGACATTGAAAATTGCAACCTACCGTCCCAAAAGATAGAGCTTGAGTTCCAGGAAGTACATGATATAGAGGTTTCTTCTCGACAGGATCAATATTTAGTGCAATAGGGTGCCCGTAAACCAATGTTTTTAACTCGCCGTCTATATTTTTATTTACACCGCAGATGCCAGCTTGTTCGTCTTTAAGTTTGCAATAGTGGCGACAAAGTAAACATGTGATTCTGCTGTCTGAATATTTTTTGAAGTATTTCATCTTGAGACTCCTTTTATATGCTAGACTAACACATAAAAGATAAAAAATCAAGATTAGAAGATAAAGGTCTATTTTCAACATAGACCTTTATCTCATTATTGTGCGTAAGGGCAGTTATCTGTTTTCAAATCTCTCTTTTGCTTCATTTAGTGCACCTATAAGCTCGTCTAAATTGTCATATGGAATATGAGCTTTCCAATCGGGCTCGCTAGAGTCTTTTTTTAGTGATATACCTATGCTTACAACAGGGAACGAACCATTTCCATAAGGCTCCTCTATATGTGATACTGAAATCACCCCATTTTTTGTATCCGCTAGATGAAAAGTTTTTATAACTGTATTATTTTTTCCACTCATTTTTTCTCCTTCAAATTTTTTTTAGTATTTTTTTTATTTTGGCTTGTTTTTTCAACCACTCTTTTTGTAGCATCAAAGGGAAGCCCCCATATGTCTTTTCGCCTTCAAGTGTTTTAGTAACACCGCCTCTAGCAGCGACAATAGCAAAATCACCGATACTAAGGTGTCCTGCAGTTGCGCTCTGTCCTCCCATTATAACATTTCTTCCCAATTTTGTCGAGCCTGAAAGTCCCGCTTGAGAGACGATTATGCAGTGTTCACCAAGCTCGCAATTATGTCCGATTTGTACTAGATTGTCTATCTTTGTACCTCTTTTGATTATCGTTGAACCAAGCGGTGCTCTATCTATCGTACTGTTTGCTCCAATCTCCACATTATCTTCTAATATGACATTTCCATTGTGATATATCTTGATGTGTTCTCCAAGCTTAGTGTGTGCATAACCAAAACCATCGCTTCCTATGATGGAACCTGCTTGAAGTACGCAGTTTGAGCCGATCAAAGTTTTTGCATATATGACAACGCTTGGGTATATTGTGCAGTTTTTTCCAATCTTGACATTTTGACCGATAGTTACATTTGGGTATATAACTACACCCTCTTGTATCGTGGTATTACTGCCAATTTGTACATTTGCACCAATCTTTACACTCTTATCTATATTGGCTTTGGAGTCAAAATCAAACGAATCTTGGGCAAAATATCTGCTTAAAATTGCAAAAGCAAGATGGGGATTATCGCACACTAAAGAGATAGAGTTTTTTGGAACTTTATCTGTAAATTTTTGTGTTGTTAAAATAACTTTTGCTTTTGTGTTTTTTAGTTTTTCTATGAGTTTTACATCATCGAAAAAGACTATATTTTTTTCATCTGCATCTTCAAGTAGGGAAAATGACTCTATATCGAAGTCATTCCCACTATACTTTAGATCCAGTATTTCAACTATTTTGCTTAATTTCATTAGACATCCATAGCTACAGATCCACTTCTTACCATATCTGTTGGATTGTACTTTTTTATCGCTTGCAAGAAGTTGTCTATTCTCTTCGCATTGTCAGCTACCATGACTACTATAAAATCCGCACCGCTATTTGCGATGGTACCGTTATATGCTTTCAACATAGCATCTAGCCCGTTAAAATCTTCGTTTAGCGGTATCTTTACTAATGCCATCTCTTTTTCGACAAACTCTCCTGATTCTATAACTTTGTATGTAGGTATGAGCTTATGTAGTTGCTTGACTATCTGTTCCAAAACTCTCTCATTTCCGCATGTGACGATAGTCAATCTAGAAAAATCAGTCTCAGGAACAGGTGCAACAGTAAGAGAGTCTATATTATATCCTCTTCCTGCAAAGAGTCCTGAAATCCTTGAGAGAACACCATCTTCGTTTGTAACAATTACAGATAAAACTCGTCTTATCTCTGTTTTTTGCTTGTTGGCTCTCATCATCTACCCCTTATACTCTAAAATCATATTATAAAGTGTGCCACCAGCTGGAACCATCGGTAAAACATCCTCTAGCCTGTCAACATTTACATCGATCATGCAGACTACATTGCTTTTTACTGCCTCATTTAGAGCTCTATCAAATTCCTCTTTTGTCTCAACTCTAAAACCGAGTCCGCCAAAACTCTCGGCTAGTTTAACAAAATCAGGCTGTGCATTGCTTAGATCTGTAGAGGCATATCTTTTGTCGTAGAAAAATGTTTGCCACTGTCTTACCATGCCTAAGTATCCATTGTTCAATATGATATTTATAACAGGTATTTTAGACTCATAAGCTGTCATCAACTCTTGGATATTCATCAAGATCGAGCCATCACCCGTTATGTTAATAGAGATTTTTTCTGGTTTTGCTTTTTTGACTCCGATAGCCGCAGGAAAACCAAATCCCATGGTTCCCAAACCGCCGCTTGTTATAAATTGTCTCGGTCTGTCAAATGGATAAAACTGTGCAGTCCACATCTGATGTTGACCGACATCAGTTGAGATGATAGCTTTTTCGCCTAGTGTCTCACCAACTCTTTGTATCACCCATTGCGGTTTTATATTGCCTTTGTCATCGCTATATTCTAGTGGATGGATTTCGTCATATCTTTGAAGCAAATCTCTCCAAGCCTGATATTTATTTGAGTCGATCTTATCTTTCGCAAGTGGCATCATATCGATTAGAACATTTTTCAAATCTCCAACAATCGGAAAATCTATATCTACGATTTTACCAATACTGCTTGGATCTATATCCACATGTATAACTTTTGCATGTTTTGCAAATTCACTCAGTTTTCCTGTGACTCTATCGTCAAATCTTGGTCCAAAAGCTATCATAAGATCCGCTTCACTCATAGCCATATTTGCACTATAGCACCCATGCATACCAACCATACCCATCAATAGTGGGTTCTTATCTCCCAAAACTCCTCTTGCCATCAGCGTTTCAACTGCAGGTATACCGGTCATCTTGGCAAATTCACGAACAAGTTCACTAGCTCCTGAGTTTACAGCACCACCACCTACATATAAAATAGGTCTATTTGAGTTTGCAATCGCATCAACTACTTTTTTGATTTGTCTGCTGTTTCCTTTATATGTCGGTTTATATGTTCTCATAGTTATCTTTTCGGGATAGCTAAATTTTGCTACTTGGGCTGTGACATCTTTTGGTATATCTACATGTACAGGTCCGGGTCTACCACTTCTTGCTATATAAAAAGCTTCCTTTAGTATGCGTGGAAGATCTTTTGCGTCTTTTACTAGGTAGTTATGCTTCACACAAGGTCTGCTTATGCCAACTGCGTCTATCTCTTGAAATGCATCAGTTCCTATCATCGAGATAGGCACCTGACCACTAATAACAACCATCGGAATTGAGTCAATATAAGCATTTGCCAAGCCTGTGACTGCATTTGTAAATCCGGGCCCGCTTGTTACAAAAGCAACCCCAACATCTCCGCTAGCTCTTGCATAGCCATCTGCTGCATGTATAGCGGCCTGCTCGTGTCTCGTAAGTATATGTTCAAAATAATTTTGTTTATAAACTTCATCATAAACATTCATAATCGCACCGCCAGGATAGCCAAAGACAACGCTAACATTCTCCCTTCGTAGTGCTTCGATAACCATCTGGGAACCGTTTAGGTCCATGACATCTCCTTTCTATATTTGTTTATATAATTAAAGCTGATATTATAACCAATAAAAGCTTTGATTTAGTTTTGTGCTAGCACAATGAAAGTGCGACACCTTCTCTGAGTCCATTATCTATAACGATAGACTTGCTAAAGCCTATATTTGCCATGAGATTTATCACTATCAAGATGCCTGTTTTTATAAGCTCGCTTCTTCCAATGCCACAATATCTCTCTTGTTCGCCACTACTCATAGAAAGTATCATGTCGTATGCTTTTTTATAATCCTCTACATGTAGAGCTTTGCCATTGACTTTTTCATGTTCATAATGTTCATAATCCAAACCTTGCAAAAATGCACAAACTGTCGTAGGTGTTCCTGCAGTTGCGATTAAAAAGGACGGTCTTTTATGTCTCTTTGCAAACTTGGCTAGTGGTTTAAGCTCTTTTCTTATGCCTAAGAGCAAATCTTGATTGTATCTTTCATAAATATTTAATATCCCAAATGGAAAGCTTTTGGTGCTTATGTTGTTATTTTGCACATAACTAAGTTCGGTTGAGCCCCCACCCAAGTCGAATATTGCAAAATCATCATCTTTTATGCCTAAACTTCTGATGGCATTTTTGACACCAAATATTGTGTATCTGGCTTCTGAATTTCCATCTATTATCTCAAATTCCAATCCAAATTTATCTTTTATAGAGCTTATCACTTCATCTGCATTTTTTGCAACTCTAAGTGCCTGCGTGGCTATACATTTTGTTTTGTCACTTTTGAAATCTATGACTTTCGATGCATCTTTGAGTGCATTGAGGATATTTTGTATAGATTCGTCACTTATATATCCTGTTCTTTGTAAGTTTTTACCCGTTTTAACGATTCTTTCAAATTCTCGTACTCTTTTTTTACTTTTGCAATCCATCTGAACTATTCTTATGGTGTTAGACCCTAAATCAAAACCGATCATCTATTTTAATTCTCCTTTTAACGAACCAAAACAAATGGTTTATTGTTTGATTGCAGTAGGTTATTATATCCAATTAATGTGGTTTTTTAAGCAATACTCTGATAAAATTGTACAAATTCTACAAGGAGTTTACAAATGTTTTTAGGTGTAAATATCGACCATATTGCAGTCTTGAGAGAAGCTAGAAAGATAAATGATCCTGATCCTCTTGATGCTGTATCGCTTGTAAAAAGAGCAGGAGCAGATCAGATAACCATACATCTGCGTGAAGACAGAAGACATATAAATGACTATGATGCAAAAAGAATCATAGAGAACTCACAACTTCCCGTAAATCTCGAGTGTGCCATGGATGAAGAGATTATGAAAAAAGTCATAGAGCTATCCCCACATCGTGCAACTATAGTGCCTGAAAAAAGAGAAGAAGTTACAACAGAGGGTGGATTGGATGTTATGAAAAACTTCAATAACTTGCAAACTATAAGTAAAAAATTGCAAAAAAACGGTACTGAAGTCTCTTTATTTATAGATCCAAATCCTAGAGCCATAGAGCTCTCAAAAGATATAGGAGCCCAGTGGATAGAGCTTCATACCGGTTTATACTCAAATATATATGCGATGTTGTTTTCAAATCTCTCATACACCAAACATAGTATAAAAGAGCTGGAGCTACCTAGAATTGAGCTTAAAAAATTATTAGAAAAAGCGCTTAAAGAGTTAGTGGAATCTACTGCTTATGCAAACAGCTTGGGTTTAAAAGTGGCTGCAGGGCATGGGCTGAACTACCAAAATGTAAAAGAGATATGTAAAATTAATGGTATAGTAGAGCTAAATATTGGTCAATGTATCATAGCTAGATCAGTATTTACTGGCTTTGAAAAAGCTGTAGTTGATATGTTGGAGTTGATAAAGCAAAAAAATAGATAGAAATTTCTAGGCGACAGCCTTAGCTTTAGTCGCGAGGAATTTAAAAGGGGCTTTGCTCCTTTTAAAGGGGACAAAAAATGAAAAAAGTAGCCATAAGTATAGGTGATATAAACGGTATAGGACTAGAGATAGCACTAAGAGCTCATGAGGAGATAAGTAAAATCTGCAAGCCAATTTATTGTATAAATAAAAGCATGTTGGCTTGGGGAAGCGCAATGCTTGGCCTGGATATACCGGAAAAATTTAAGATAAAAGAGTGCGGCGATGTTTTTGAGATAAAACCGGGAATTAGCACCAAGGAAGCGGGGGAGCTCTCGTTTGATTCTTTTATTACAGCTATTGCTCTTGCAAAAAGCAAAAAGGCCTCAGCCATAGTAACTCTTCCTATAAACAAATCATCTTGGGCAAAAGCCGGCATTAAGTACAAAGGACATACTGACGCTCTTAGTGATTTATTGGATTGTGAAACGATTATGATGTTAGGTTGCGAAGAGATGTATGTTGTGCTTCTGACGCACCATATTCCCATCAAAGATGTTAGTTCTCAAGTCACAGCAAAAAAGGTTTACAGATTTCTTATAAATCTAGCAAAGTATATCAAAGATGAAAATATAGCTGTACTTGGATTAAATCCGCATGCAAGTGACAATGGACTTATGGGCAACGAGGAGATAGAAATTGAAAAAGCGATAAAAAAGGCAAACAAAATGCTTAAAAAAGAGATTTTTATAGGTCCTATGGTGCCAGACACAGCATTTTCTCCTACAAATAGAAAAAAATACAAATACTTTGTCTGCATGTATCATGACCAAGGATTGATACCTCTAAAAGCACTATATTTTAATGAAAGTATAAATGTCACACTTAGTGAAGCTATAATTCGAACTTCAGTTGATCACGGAACAGCTTTTGATAAAGCCTACAAATCACAAGATATTTCTTTGCTAAGTTATGTAAATGCTGTCAAAAAGTCATTAAATAGCCACGATATTTTATGACCAAAGAGATTGATCTTAAGGTAGCTAAAATGCTTAAAATTATTTTGCTGATTTTCTTTTCTCTCTCTTCTTATGCAAGCGATAATATAAATTTACAACTAAGATGGAAAAACTCTTTTTAATTTGCCGGATTCTGCATGGCAAAAGAGAAAAATTTTTATAAAGATTTAGGATTAAATGTAAATATAATAGAAAACAGCCATAATATCTCTGTTCTAAAAAAGGTACTAAACGATAAAAATACCTATGGTATTATGGATAGTGCACTTTTTTATTGGGCGTTAGAAGGCAAAAAAATAGAGCTTCTAATGCCTATTTTAGATAAATCCCCAATTGCTTTGATAAGAACAAATTCAAGAGTTTAAAAACTCAAAGATATAGTAGATAAGCATATAGCAACTGAAAAGAACAGTATAAAAAATCCATCCATTTTAGCCATGTTAAAATCAAGAAATATAGACACAGATGAATTGAAGACAATAGAATACGGTAGAGAAAAATATAAAATTTTTAAGCCGGATAATTATGGTTTTGATTTTTATGGTGATATTCTTTTTACCAGTAAAAATGAGTTTCTAAAAAACCCAGAAAGAGTTAAAAGATTTATGCAGACATACTCCCAGTCATCGCATATAAGATAGACAAATATCATTTTTCCGACATAAAAATTTCTGGAAAAACACATTTTAATTTTGATGTTAGGATGATGGCTAGGAAAGATTATGCTCCTTTGATTTCCGCTGTAAACAAAGCCATTAGTTCCATAAGTAAAGATGAAAAAATGAAGATTGGACATAAATGGATGGCTGTACGGTATGATAATGGCTACAGTTTGGAGTATATCTTAGGTATAGTTGCTATATCGACTACCATTATTTTGATTATTTTAGGGTGGATAGTATATCTTAAAAAAGAGATATCCAAAAGAAAAAAACTTGAAAAAGAGCTTAAAAAATTGGCAACTACAGATAGATTAACTGACATAAACAATCGATACAAGATAGATGTATTGTTGGAAAAACATATAGAGATATCAAGGAGATATGAAAGACCACTGAGTTTTATATACTTTGATATTGATCATTTTAAAAAAATCAACGACAAATATGGGCATAAAATTGGGGATTTGGTATTGATTGAATTGGCTTCTTTGATAAAAAAATCGATAAGAAAAAGTGATATATTCGGAAGGTGGGGTGGAGAAGAATTCCTTGTGATTTTGCCGGAAACAGAAAAAGAAGAGGCGATAGAGTTAGCTGAAAAGCTCCGAATTGCTGTAGAAAATCATAAATTTAATAAAATTAAACATCTAACTTGTAGTTTTGGTGTCGCAAAACACCGAAAAAGTGATGATGGACAAAAAGTCATAGAAAGGATAAACAAAAGACTTTATAAAGCCAAAAAAAGAGGTAGAAATAGAGTTGAGTCTGTTTAAAATATCAAGATAAGTGTGTTGTCTCGGTTTCGTAGTATTTTTCTCTAAGGTATTTAACTGTGCTAGAAGTATCTGTGTTTAAGACAGAACCCTCTACATGTAGAGGTTTTTTATAGACATGGTCATAGTAGTCCAATAGTAAAATTTCAGAGACTTTTTCAAGATTTCTTTGTCTGTAATATCTTATAGCATTTTCTTTTGCATCTTTTTTTATATAAGGTGTTATTTTGCTCATACAATAATAAAAAAAATCGTCATCTATATCTACATAATCACTTAATATTCGTTGTACCCTTTGCTCTATCGGGGCAGTAATCTCCACTCTTTTGCCCTCGCCCATTCTTTTGTACAGCAAGTCAGGCAGTATGATTTTTCCTATCCTTTTACTTTCTCCTTCTATAAATACAGGTTTTTCTCGTTTAGATTCTAAAAGCTTAAAAAATAGTCTGTTTTGAAACTCTTTTTGAGATGGTTGTTCACCTTTAACTGAGCCAAAAGTTGAGCCCAAATGATTTGCCAAAGCCTCTAAATCAATGGAATTTGGAAGTGCTTGAATCAGCTCGCTTTTTCCACATCCTGTATTTCCACCTAAAACTACAAAATTTTTATGTGGAAAATTCTCAAGATAATCAACAACTTTGCTTCTAAAGCCTTTATATCCTCTATCTAATTTATAGACTCTATAGCCTATATTTGAAAAGATTGTTGCTAAGGAGCTAGATCTTAGCCCTCCTCTAGCACAGTAAATAGCGATTTTTGAACCTATCTTACATAATTTATTTAACTTAAATACATGGCTTGCGGCATTTAGGCATATATAGCTTGCGCCTTTGACTTTTGCTTCGCTTCTGGATTTTTGTTTATAGATATAGCCTATCTCTTTATGCTCTTCATCGCTAAGTGCAAAAAAATTGGTAGCATTTTTGATTTTGGATTGTGCAAATTCACTAGGGCTTCTAGCATCGATTATGAGTTCAAATTCATCATATTGCTCTAAAAATTCATCTGTACTAATCGTTTGTAACATAATTTTTTATATCTTTTCTCAATCTATCGTATATCTTTTTAAAATCGCTTGAAAAAACCCTTGTATCTGCGATAGTAGTTATAAAATTTGTATCCCCTATCCATCTTGGCATTATGTGGTAATGTACATGTTCCGCTATCCCGGCACCTGCACCCTTGCCTAGGTTCATGCCTAGATTTACTCCGTCAGCTCTAAACTCTTTTTTTAGCATTGCTACACACTTTTTTACGATACGGCTTATGTGTATCCATGCCTTCTCATCCATATGTTCAATATTGTCTATATGCTCCAATGGTATGACCATGATGTGTCCAGCAGTATAGGGGTATTTATTCATAACTACAAAACAGCAATCATCCCTGTATAGCACATAATTTTGTTCATCATGACTCTCATCTTTTGCTATATCACAAAAAACGCAACCACTCTTTTTATTAGTTACATACTCTCGTCTCCATGGGGCATATAAATGGTTCATATCTTTTTAAACTCTTTTAAACTCTCTTCGATATTCTCTTTTCGCATAAAATATTCTCCTATTAAAAAGGCATCGACTCCTATTTTATTTAGCTCAATCAGGGTATTTTTATCATTCAATCCACTCTCGGCGACTATAATTTTACCATTTGGTATGAGAGGTATGAGTTTTTCGCTCAATTTCATATCCATATCAAAAGTCTCAAGATTTCTGTGATTTATACCTATGATATCTGCGCCTGCAAAGATAGCTTTTGTCAGATCCTCTTTATCATGTACCTCAACAAGCGCATCAAGGCCTAGATGCCAAGCGTACTCTAGAAGCTTCTTCAGCTCTTTTTTTGAGAGTGCTTTGGCAATCAAAAGAATAAAATCTGCACCATATACAACAGATTCGAGTATTTGGTACTCATCAATGATAAAATCTTTTCTTAGAAGAGGAGTAGACACATACCTTCTCAGCATAGTCAGATACTCTAAATTTCCTTGAAAAAAGTGCGGTTCAGTTAAAACCGAGATAGCATCTGCACCTCCTTTTTCATACTCTTTGGCTATCAAGAGTGGATCAAAGTTTTCTCTTATGATACCCTTGCTCGGGCTTGCTTTTTTTACTTCTGCTATGATTTTATATGGGTCATCATCGTTTGTGGTTAAAAAAGGTTTTACATCTCTTGGAGGGTAAGGATTGTATGCCAAACTTCTGCCAAGCCAATCAAAAGAAAACATTTTTTTTCTCTTCTTTAAATCCTCTTTTGTTTTTTTAATTATGTCATCTAGTATCATTTTTTCTCTTTCAAACAATGTAGAATTTTTTTATAGTGCATTGCCACTTCCGGTTCATCATTTTCATTTATAAATTTTTTCATTATAACTAAAGCTTTTTGGCATTTGTTTAATTTATAGTATCCCCAAGCTAGAGAATCGAGATAAAAGATAGATTCAGGCTCTTTTTTAAGTGCTAGCTTGACAAGTTTTATCCCTTTTTTTACATTTAAATTATGATCAATCAATAAATACCCGTAGTAGTTAAGGTATAAAGGGTCTTGCCTGTCTTTCAAAACTGCTTCAAATTTCTTTGATATGGATAGTAAGATTTTCTTGTTTAGGTGGTCTTTATTTTCTTCATACTGATAAATTGCCATTTTTCCAAGATAATCACTATCGTTGGTTTTTTTATAAAGTTTTTGTGCGACTTTGTAAGCATCCTTGAAATCTTTCATCGATGTATATATATCTATGAGCATTTTAGGATTGTAACCACTCTTTTCCAAGAAATCAATAGCGCCTCTACGATCTCTTTTGTACATCAAAAGCTCTATAACCTTCTTTCCGTACTCTTCTCTTTTAAACTTGGCATAAAGTTCTTTGTATGTTGAGATAAGACCATCTATGTTTTTCTCTTCACCATAAATTTTGATAAGAGTAAAATATACCCTTTCGTCCGCATCTTGTAGTCTGATATATGTTTCAAGGTAAGATACGGCTTCTTGTTTTCTATCTAAATATTTATACAAAAGATTTGCCATATTTAGTAAAGTTTTGCTGGAATTATCAATTTTAAAAGCACTTTCGTAGTATTTTAGAGCCAAGTTATATGATTTTTTTAACATGTATATATCGCCTAAAATTGATAAAGTCTGCGGTGTTTTATCTTTTTGTAGCAGCTCTAGTGAAATTCTCTGTGCATCATCGTATTTTTTCTTTTTTATGTATATTCCGACCAATAGCTTTTTAAATTCTGTATTATTAGGGTACTTTAGGACAGCATTTTTTAGGACAGCAAGTGTTTTTTTATAGTCTTTCGCGACAAAAGACATTTTGGCAACTTGCACCAAATAATTCACTTTGTCTGTTTTTTTATATAAGGTTTGGAAGATTTTCATAGCATCCTTATATCTACCGGTTCTTTGTGCTTCTAAAGCTGTGATAATCATAACATCTTCATTTTGAAAAGCTTTTTGACCTATCTTGACTGTAGGTGTTTTCACGCTACATCCTATAAACAGGAAAACTATCGAAAATATTAAAGTCGTACTATACCTGGACATTCATTCTCCACTTCTTTTATATTTGTTTTAAAATGCTCCCAAAAAGGAAAGCTTATACATTGTGCAGGTCTAACACTGTATATTTTACACTGTTTCTTTTGAGTATCAAAAAACATGCATCTGTACCCGTCATTATACTCTATCTCTCTTAATGAAAATCTATATTTTACTTTTTTTAAGTATTTTTCATAAAATTTATCCAAACTCATCTCTAAAAACATGGCAATTTTTAAAATTTCATCAGGACTTACCCATATATAGCCACTTGCACCGATGCAGCAGTTGCCGGCGCACTCATTACAAGCATCTGAATCAAAACAGTAGTTAAAGCCTTTTTTATATATCTTCACTATTAGTATCTGCCTTTATAAAAATCTTTTTTATCGATTTTGTATATTCACCGTTTTCATATAAAATTAGAGGCGGCAAAATCTTACACAACGACTTTGATTCTCTTCTTGCATGTATTATCACCAAAGATGCACTCTTTTTTGAATTTACATGTATAAATTGTATCTCATTTACTTTAAATTTTGCCTCTAAAAGATCTCTAAATAGAAAATCAACCTGTTTTGCATCATAACAAAATATAAAAGAACCTTTCGGCTTAAGTATTTTGTAAGTTTTTTTTGCAAATTCTTCAAATACAAGAGAATCACTATGTCTGCTCAAAAGCAGAGAGTTATTTTCGCTTTTTAGTGAGCCTTTATGATAAAAAGGTGGGTTTGAAATGACAAAATCATACTTTTTTTCAAAAGTTTTGCAAAGAAAATCATCATGTATAATTTTTGAATTCAAATTATTGATGTTTGCATTGTTGGAAGATAGTTTTGCGTATTTTTCTTGTATCTCTATTTGAGAAAGATTTATGTCTGAAAAATCTCTTTTCACAAGAAGACCCAAAACACCACAACCTGAACCTACATCTAGAACAGATCCCTTTATATCGTATTTTGCTATAAAGTTATATAAAAATATCGTATCACTATTGTATCTATAACTGTTAGTATATTGTTTAAGAATCACGATTTTAACTTTTATTATTTCTTATTTAACTATTTTTTTGACTTTGATAATTTATCATTTAATATATTTATTTTTGCTTTAAGAGCTATGATTTCTATATTATTGGACTCCGATAGCTTGATATTTTCTCTTTGAAGGTCATTTATTTTTGTTGTCAATTCACTTATATTTTCATAGTGTTGTTGCTCTGTGTCGTTAATTTGTTGCATGTTTTGTTTTAGAAGCCTATCTCGTTGTTTTTTAAACTCTATTTTTGTCTTCTCAAATACTCTTGCTAAATCTTCTTTATCATTTGAGAGCTGTATATTGTCATTTTGTATGATGGATATTCGAGACTTTAGACTTTTTATGATTCTTCTTAGTTTTTTTACGGAATTGATTTTGTCTTCATCGATATTTCTATCGCTAAGATCAATAAGAGATTCATTTAAGTAAGAGAGAGATTTTTTATATATATATTTTTTTTGTTCACTCTTTGGCAAGTCTTCAAATCTTATATTTTTTTTTAAAATATAAGATTTTTTCAACTCTTGTTTACCGATACCGTCAAATTTATAATTTTTATAACATATGAGGGCACCGGCAAAGATTATGAAACTAAGCACTAAATTTAATAAAGAAGGGTTTAGTTTCATAGGTATTGTTTATCTGTTTCTTAACATATGTGTGACTGCATTAAAAGCATGATTTAAAGCGATTGCTATACTACCGCCACTATCTACTGCCAAATCACCGACAATGTGCAATCCTTTTGTCGTTGTTTCAAAATTTTCATCTATAATAGGTTGTTTATTTTCGTCTAGCTCAACGCCGCATTTTCTTAAAAACTCAACAGGAGTTGTTCCTCCAATAGCATATATGGCTCTATCGTAAACTACACTATATCCATCATCATAATTTACTTTAACTAGACCATCTTGGTTCTCTAGGCTCAGGATGTTGCATCCAAGTCTTGGTCTTAATTTTTCATAGCCTATAGCATCTTTTAAATCTTTTCTGTTTATATCATTTATCCTAGGAAATTCTGTTCTCCTGTAGTTTAGGGTTACATTATTTGTGTTGGCAAGATATACTGCATATTCAACTGCAGAGTCACCCCCTCCAACAACTACTATCTTTTCAGCTTGTGTACATTTTTCAAGATTGAAGTTTACTCTTTGTCTGATAGACAATGGTACTTTATAGTTTGGTTTATTTGGTTTACCCATCCTGCCTATTGCTATGATAACATTTTTGGCAGCATATCCTACATTTGCTGTCGTAACAAAAAAGACACCATCTTTTTTTTCTATCTTTTCAACTTCCGTATTGAAAGCTATATCTATCTCTTCATTATCTATAAGCTCGTCAAAATAATCAAGTGTACTCTCTTTTGTGCCATCAAGAAATTGTACATTACCCTTGATTTCAACCTCTTGTCCTTGGTAATCTTTATCTACTCTCTTGTTATCTTTATAAAATTTTCTAATTGTCTGTGAATGGTTATCACCCTTTTCGATAACCAAAATTTTCTCAAGTCCCAAAATTCTTGATTCGATAGCAGCACCAACTCCACCGGGACCACCACCTATAATAATCACATCATAAATTTGTTGCATTTTAGCTCCTTTAGTTGTATAATTATGCATATTCTATCTAAAAAATATTAAATTTACTGTAAAAGCTTCAGAAACATATTTAGATATTTATATAAAGTTAAGATTAAGGAAATGGAAATGGAAGATTTTTTAAAATTAGCAAAAAAATCAAGCAGAAAAATATCTACTCTGCAACCAAAAATAAAATCAAATATATTGATGCAAATGGCAGATTATATAGAGAGAAACAGTGAAATAATAATAGAAGAAAATCTCAAAGATATTGAATTGGGAAGAAAAAATAATCTCTCTTATGCTCTTTTAGATAGGCTTTTGCTAAATGAAAAAAGAGTGATTGATATGGCCGGTAGTATAAGAAAAATTGCAAATTTAAGAGAGCCTGTCGGGAGAGTTTTGGATGGTTGGATTGTGCCTAGTGGACTAAGAATAGAAAAGGTAAGCGTCCCTATAGGAGTTATTGGAATCATATACGAAAGCCGACCAAATGTCACAAGTGATACAGCAGCACTATGCTTTAAAAGTGGAAATGTTTGTGTATTAAAAGGAGGAAAAGAGGCTCAACACAGCAATTTTATCATAGCTACTCTTTTGCAAGAAGTTTTAGCTAAAAACTCTCTTCCGATAGAAATCATATCGCTTATACCGGACAATAGCAGAGAAGGCGTGGCAAAACTCATAAAGATGGATAGATTTGTTGATTTAATCATTCCAAGAGGCGGTGAAGCACTTATAAGATATATATCCCAAAACTCAACCGTGCCAGTTGTTAAACATGATAAGGGTCTTTGCCATGTTTTTATAGATAAGAGTGCAAAGGTGCAAAATGCTATAGATATAGCGATAAACGCAAAATGCCAAAGAACGGGTGTCTGCAACGCTTTAGAAACTCTTCTCGTCCACAAAGATATAGCGCAAGAGATTTTGCCACTATTGTTAGATGAATATAACAAACAAAATACAAAACTTTTAGGTTGCCAAAAAACAAAGTCTTTTATCGAAGTTGAACTTGCAAGTACAGAAGACTTTTATACTGAATATCTAGATAACATACTGTCTATAAAAGTGGTTGATAGTCTAGATGAGGCGATTGAGCATATAAATACGCACGGTTCCGGCCACTCAGATTCGATTTTGACTCAAAACTACTCAAATGCCGAAAAATTTTTAGATGAGGTAGATTCTGCTTGTGTTTATGTTAATTCTAGTACGAGATTTACAGATGGAGGAGAGTTTGGTTTTGGAGCAGAGGTTGGTATCAGTACAAATAAGCTTCATGCCAGAGGACCTATGGGCATAAACGACTTGACAACTTATAAGTTTAAAATTTATGGAAACGGCAACATAAGAGAGTGAATGTATTGGATATAAAAAATTTGTCATTCTCTTATGATGACAAAAAAAAGATATATAATAACTTTTCTCTACATGTAGAGCAAGGAGAAGTTGTGTGTATAGTGGGTCCTAGCGGTTCTGGTAAAAGTACACTCTTTGAGTTGATTAGTAAAAATCTAAAGCCTAATCAAGGCAGTATTGAAGTTGGTAAAATTTCACAAATCTTTCAAGACCCATATACATCTTTTCATCCCACTTATAAGATAATTGATCAGATAAAAGATGTTGTATCCATGGAAGGTCATGAGTCTTTGTGCTCTGAATTAAATTTGGACATAGAGCTTTTGCAAAAAAAACCACATCTTCTAAGCGGCGGGCAATTGCAGAGATGCTCAATTCTTAGAGCGATATTGATGAAGCCGGATTTGATCTTGGCAGATGAGCCCACAAGTGCACTTGATAATATAACTCAACTAGAAGTGATGAAATTGCTGTTAAAATTTCTAGATAGAATCGGCATACTTCTTATAACTCACGATGAATCCTTGGCCTCTTGGTGTGGTAACAAAATCATATCTTTATATAAATAACCAAAATATCTCAAAAACTACAGAATATTTTAGTTATTTGCTTCTAGCTTACAGATTGTTTTTATTAAAAACAAATATCTTGCCTTCTGCTTTTTTTATTAGCCTATTACGCTATATATTCGGCTAAATTCTCTTGGTCTCCCGTAAAGATCAGTTTGTAAGTGTCGGCACAGCCTTTGTGTTTTTTTGAAACCATAGGTACTGTTTTATATTTGGAGGTATGATCTTTTTATCTTTAAAGTACTTATACTGGCTGTCGTGAAATCTATACCATTTGTTGTCTCTAGAGTTAAAATATACAGTCTCTTTATCTGTTTCATTTGGATAGATATCTGTTGCTAACATAAAAAATTTTCCATTATGGTAGTATTTTACTTTCATACCCTCTTGATTTTTGATATTTGAAGGCAAAGTGCCATTGTTTTTTTCATAATCTTTTATATAGATTAGGGTTGGCGCCATATTTTTTGATACATCAGCCATAATTTTCATTTGCAATGGATGTTCAATCAAAACTATCAATGAGAAAGGAACTAAAAGAGTTAAAATCCACTGTATTACATAAAATACCCACCTGTTTTGTGAAAAATCTATAAAGTTTTTAAGTATTCTTAGCCCTAAATTTATACAAATTGCAAAAAGCACCAGCAAAAATAGATAAGAGATTAATTTTGAGGAACTAAGTGGATTTAAAAAAAGATTAAACAAAACAACTATCGATAATACAAAAGATATTATCAAAACTGCTACTCTAATTATATTGCTTCTGTTTAAATTTTTATTCATTATTTCTCTATGCATTTTTCATTCTATCTCTTGCTTCTTTAAGAGACTGAGCAATCAAAAAAGAGAGTTCAAGCGCCTGGTTTGCATTTAGTCTTGGGTCACAATGTGTGTTGTATCTTTCTCCAAGACCATCTTCCGTGATCTCTTTTGCTCCTCCTATACATTCAGTAACATCTTGACCAGTCATCTCAAGATGAACACCCCCCGGAAATGTTCCCTCTTCTTTATGTACTTTGAAGAAGCCTTTTACTTCTCTTAAAATTTCATCAAATGCTCTTGTTTTGTAATTGCTTGATGCTTTTATGGTGTTGCCATGCATAGGATCTATGCTCCAGATGACCTTTTTGCCGGCATTTTTAACAGCTCTTACTAGCTTTGGCAACTCTTTTTCTATCTTGTTTGCACCCATTCTTACTATGATATTTATCTTTCCGGCCTCGTTTTGAGGGTTTAGTTTTTCTATCAAATTAAGTAAATCTTCTTCTCTCATACTAGGGCCTGTTTTTATACCGATAGGGTTTATAACACCTCGTAGAAACTCCACATGTGCTTCATCTACGCCTCTTGTTCTATCTCCTATCCACAACATATGAGCCGAGCAATCAAGTATATCGCCATCGATACTATCCTCTCTTGTAAGAGCTTCTTCATAGTTTAGTAAAAGTGCTTCGTGCGAAGTGTATAATACGGTTTCGTTTATCATAGGAGTATTTTGTGATGTAATGCCGCAAGCTTCCATAAATTCCAAAGTTTCAGTGATTTTATCGGCTAGTTCCTGATATTTTTCACCAAGTGCATTTTCTTTTACAAAACCCAGATTCCATTTTTGGACTTTGTGTAGATCAGCTAGACCGCCTCTTGCAAAGGCACGAAGAAGGTTCATAGTGGCTGAAGATTGGTTATATGCTTTTACCATTCTTTGAGGATCCGGAATCCTTGATTTTTCATTAAATTTGTTATCGTTTACTATATCGCCTCTATAACTTGGGAGTTTTTTTCCCTCTTTTTCTTCAAAATCACTCGATCTCGGTTTTGCAAATTGACCCGCTAACCTACCGACTTTAACGACAGGACAGCCACCTGCAAAGGTCAAAACTACTGCCATTTGCATCATTACTTTAAACATGTCTCTTATATTGTCGGCGTTAAATTCGGCAAAACTCTCTGCACAATCACCACCTTGGAGTAAAAATGCCTTGCCTTCACATACTTTTGCAAATTCGCTCTTTAGCTTTCTTACCTCACCGGCAAATACAAGTGGTGGAAATTTGCTTATCTCTTCTTCTGTTTTTCTTAACTCATCCATATCAGGATAACTAGGCTGTTGTTTTATCTTGTAGTCTCTCCAAGAAGATTTATTCCAATTTTTTATACCATTCATTATTTTTTATACCTTGTTTTATAAAATTGAGGGATTATACTATTTTTTTTCTTTAATTTTAAGAAAATAGTTGTACAATGCCTAACTTTTATAAGCTCAGTTAAAAAATTAGGAAGCATTTTTGCAAGACTTAAGCGAAGAAAAAAAAGGAATCATATATGCTATTTTGGCATTTGTCTTTTGGGGCTTGGTTCCGATATATTTTAAATTGGTAAAATCTGTAAGTCCTGCAGAGATATTGATACATAGGATAGTTTGGTCTGTTGTTTTTCTTTCTATATTAGTAGTTGCAACTAAACAGGTGTCTATACTCAAGAGCATTTTGCGAGACAAGCAAAAAATAAAAATTCTTTTTTTAACATCTATTTTGGTCTCTTCAAATTGGCTTATATTTATTTGGGCTGTTACAAATGATAAAATTACAGAGGCAAGCCTTGGATATTATATAAATCCGATTGTAAATGTAGTGCTTGGCATTATATTTTTTAAAGAAAAACCAACAAAATTTCAAAGCATAGCTATAGTTTTTGCACTTCTTGCGATTTTAAATGAAATATTAGTATTCGGGTCGATTCCTCTTGTTTCTATATCTTTGGCTCTAACTTTTGGTTTTTACGGCATGTTTAGAAAAAAAATCTCACTACCTTCTGTGGCAGGACTATATATAGAAACGATAATAGTTTTACCATTTGCTTTGGTATATTTTGCATATATGGTTTACACTTCACAAAATTCTTTTGTTTTTCCTTTAAATTATATATCTTGGCTTCTTGTTTGTGCCGGACTGATTACGGTTATCCCTCTTTTATGGTTTAATGCAGCAGCAACAAGAATATCTCTTACGAAATTAGGATTTTTGCAATATATAGGACCGACTATAGCTTTTTTGCTTGGAATTTTTGTATATAACGAACCTTTTGATATGAAAAAACTTATAACTTTTTTTCTAATTTGGATCGGATTAGTTTTTTTTACGCTCAGTTCAAAAAAAACTTTTTAAATAAAATCTAAATTCTCCCCTGTATTTCGATATGTAACAATACGAAACGAATTAAAAATCTTTTTAAAATAATTAATCCGTTTAAATAAAATCTTAATTTTATAAATGTATAATGCCTATATGTCGTTTTTGAGGTACCAAAAGTTAATCAAAATCTGCAAATTTTTTAAAAGGATTCAATATGAAATCAAAGATTGCTAAAATTTCAATAGCTGCTCTAGCAGTTATAGGGTTAAGTGCAACAGTTGCAAATGCGGACACATTGAGCGATACAATTGCACAAGGGTATGTAAAATGTGGTGTAAATACGGGTCTACCTGGATTTTCATCAGCAAATCAAGCCGGAAAATGGAGTGGGGTTGATGTAGATGTTTGTAGAGCTGTTGCAGCAGCAGTACTTGGAGATGCTTCTAAAGTAAGATATACTCCACTAACTGCAAAAGAGAGATTTACAGCACTTCAAAGTGGTGAGATAGATATTCTTTCTAGAAACACAACTTGGACTGAGACAAGAGATGCATCTTTGGGTTTAAATTTTGCGGGTGTTAACTTTTATGACGGTCAAGCGTTTATGGTGCATAAATCTTTAGGTGTAAAAAGTGCTTTACAATTAAACGGTGCTGCAGTTTGTGTCCAATCAGGAACAACAACAGAACTTAACTTGGCTAGTTACTTTGCATCACACGGTATGAAGTATCAATCAGTATCTTATGACACAACTGCTCAGGTAAGAAATGGTTATGAAAGTGGAAGATGTGATGTTATGACTTCAGACTCTTCTCAGTTGCATGCATTACAAAGTACACTAAAAAATCCTGCCGCTTCAATGATACTTCCTCAAATTATCTCTAAAGAGCCTTTGGGACCTGTTGTAAGACAAGGAGACGATGTTTGGTTCAATATCGTAAAATGGTCTTTTAACGCTATGGTTGCGGCAGAAGAGAGAGGAATCACAAGTAAAAATGTAGATAAACTAAAAGCTACATCAAAAGATCCTGCTATCAAAAGAATCTTAGGAGTTGAGGGAAGACTTGGAGCAAACTTGCATTTGAAAAAAGACTGGGCTTACAACATAATCAAACAAGTTGGAAATTACGGCGAGTCATATTATAGAAATGTCGGTATGGGTTCACCTCTTAAAATCAAAAGAGGCTTAAACAAACAATGGAAAGATGGCGGTCTTTTGTATTCTCCACCATTTAAATAAAAATATTATATTTTATATTTTAGGGCAGGTTTTTCCTGCCCAATTCTACAAAAAGGGATACAATGTTAGCATTTTTGCGTGACAGAAAGATTAGGGGATATCTGTTTCAACTGATTACCGTTACAATCGTTGTTGCTTTTATGTGGTATATCGGCACAAATACTTCGCACAATATAGCACAAAGAGGCATAAGAACCGGTTTTGGTTTTCTTAATGGAACAGCAGGGTTTGGAATAGATGATTCACCTATTCCATATACTCCGGGAGACACTTATAGTAGAGTATTTTTGGTCGGTTTACTAAATACACTAATAGTTACATTTGTTTCTATGATTCTTGCAACCATATTGGGATTGATTATTGGTATTTTAAGGCTTTCAAAAAACTGGCTTATAAGAAAAATTTCATTAACTTACATTGAGATATTTAGAAATATTCCTATACTATTACAGATACTTTTTTGGTACAATGTAGTTCTTAGGTCACTTCCTGCGCCAAGAAATAGTATGAGCTTCTTAGGGAAGATATTTTTAAATAATCGTGGTTTTTATGTACCAGAGCCTGCCATGGACTCTACAACAATCTATATAATCATAGCTGTTTTTCTTGTTTTGATATTTGCATTTTTTATGAATAAATGGGCAAATAGAAGGCAAGAGTTAACAGGAGAAGAGTTTCCTGTGCTTCTCACAATTATAGGTTTGTTGATAGTGGCGCCGATTATTGCTTATTTTGTCGGTGGTGCAAATTTTAATTTTTCAAATCCACACTTAGTTGGTTTTGGTTTTCAAGGTGGAAAACACTATTATCCGGAATTTGTAGCACTAACACTCGCACTTACTATATATACGGCAACATTCATAGCTGAAGCTGTAAGAAGTGGCATAGAGGCTGTGAAGATAGGGCAAAAGGAAGCCGCAGCTTCAATTGGCTTATCGGGCTACCAGTCGCTAAAACTAGTGATTTTACCTCAAGCCATAAGGATTGCTATTCCTCCAACTATCAATCAATATCTAAATATCTTGAAAAACTCTTCCTTGGCAACAGCTATAGGTTATCCGGAAATTGTAACTGTATTTGCAGGTACAACTCTGAATCAGGTTGGTCAGGCGATTGAGATTATTTCCATAACTATGTTAGTGTATTTGGTGATAAGTCTTGTGGTGTCCGCTCTACTAAATTGGTTAAATTTTAAAATGAAAATTAAGGAAAGATAAAGTGGCTGTTTATAAAAAAATCGAATCAAAAAGTGCACCTTCCAGTTCATTGGGAGTTATGCACTGGATGAGAGAAAATCTTTTTTCATCACCTCTGAATGTGGCTTTGACAGTTCTAGGTATAGCACTTATATTGTGGGTCATACCGCCTTTTGTAAAATGGGCTATAATAGATGGTCATTTTAAAGGCACAACGAGAGCTGATTGTGTAGGAGATGGTGCTTGTTGGGTATTTATCAAGATGAAGTTGAGTATGTATATGTATGGATTTTATCCTGCGGCTGAAAGATGGAGGGTAAATCTAGCATATGTACTATTTATCACAGTGGTGCTTAGTTTTAAATACTTCAAGCATGCTTTGCCAAAAATCATTGTTACTGTATCTTATTTTATTGTTGCATATATTTTGATTCGCGGCGGTATATTTGGACTTGAAGGGGTATTTTACAATAAATGGGGAGGCTTGCTGCTTACTATAGTAGTCTCTGTAGCCGGTATTGCTTTCTCTTTTCCGCTTGGAGTTTTATTTGCATTTGGAAGAAGTTCTGACTTGCCATTGATTAAAAGTTTGAGCGTTACATATATAGAGCTTATAAGATCTGTCCCACTTATCACCGTTTTATTTATGTCTGCTGTTATATTACCACTCTTTTTGCCTGAGGGTGTAACATTTGACAAACTACTTCGTGCTGTTGTCGGTTTGATAATTTTTGAATCAGCTTATATATCTGAAGCGATTCGTGGTGGAATACAATCAATATCAAAAGGTCAATATGAAGCGGCAGATGCCGTAGGACTCTCTTATTGGCAAAAAACGCTTTTGGTCATACTGCCTCAGGCTCTAAAAGTTGCAATTCCAAACTTGGTAGGTATTTTTATATCAGTAGTTCAAAATACAACTTTGGTTATGATTATTGGTCTTTTTGACTTGTTAGCTATGGTTCAATTAACCAGTAGTGATTCCCATTGGCTTGGTTTTGAGACTGAAGGATATGTTTTTGTAACTATAGTGTTTTGGGTGTTTTGTTATTTGATGTCTATATATAGTGACAAACTGGAAAAAAGATTTAATACTAATCTAAGATAGGGGAGAAAATGGAAAATAAAAATGATGTAATAGAGATAAAAAATCTCAACAAATGGTATGGTGATTTTCATGTCCTAAAAGACATCAACCTAAATGTAAAAAAAGGTGAAATTATCGTAGTGGCCGGACCTTCAGGAAGTGGTAAATCAACACTAGTTAGATGCATAAACTACTTGGAGCAATTTCAAGAAGGCAGCATTATCGTCAACGATGTAGAATTAAGCGATGATATCAAAAAGATAAAAGCGATCAGAGAAGATGTTGCTATGGTATTTCAAAGTTTTAATCTCTTCCCTCACTTGACGATACTTGATAATCTAACTTTGGCCCCTATATGGGTTAAGAAAACGCCAAAAAAAGAGGCTATCAAAACAGCCATGGACTTTCTTGAAAGAGTTGGTATCGCAGATCAAGCGAAAAAGTACCCAAATCAGCTTAGTGGTGGGCAACAACAAAGAGTGGCGATAGCTAGAAGTCTTTGTAAAAATCCTTCCATCATGCTTTTTGATGAGCCTACAAGTGCATTAGATCCTGAAATGATATCAGAAGTTCTTGATGTTATGATTGAGCTAGCCGGGGAGCATAGAACCATGGTTTGCGTAACCCACGAAATGGGATTCGCCAAAAAAGTTGCCGATAGAGTCATTTTTATGGAATCAGGCCAAATAATAGAAGAAAATACTCCTGAAGAATTTTTTGAAAATCCTGAATCAGATAGACTAAAACTCTTCTTATCACAAATACTTTCACACTAAATCACGGGGCTTTGCCCCGTGATTTACCTTTTCCTGCTATAATTCAAAAAAACAGAGGTTTGTCATGATTAATCAATTTTTACCAGCCATATTTATATCTATAGTTGTAGCTTTTATAGTTGTAAAAAATATAAAAAGAATTACAGAAAAGATGGATACGGATGCCTTGAATCCACATGCAGCTTATGCACAGTTTTCTGCTCATATACAAGAATATATAAGAGATATGAAAAAGGATTTAAACAAAAGTGATATAAGTGATGCTATATTTGCTTTAACTGACGGTAAAGATTTGGAAAGCGCACAAGAGAAACTATCTGATTTTATAAGAAAACTTGTATTTTTTGAAACAAATATGGCAAAAAATAGAACTAAAGAAGATATAGAAGAAAATTTAGCTCAAATACTTTTTGATTTAGATAGTTTTGTAAGAGAAAATTTTGAAAATGGTATTTTATTAGCAGATAAGATGAAAGAGGATTTGCAAGCTAGATTTGAAGAAGCGAGGAGTTAAATAGCTCCATCTTTTCTTCAGCTCTTTTTATCTCTATAGGTTTAAAAGTTATACTATCCCCTGCTCTTAATTGAGATAATTTAAAGCAATCTATCGGCAAAACAGAGCCGATTTTCGGATATCCTCCTATGGTTTGCCTATCTTTTAACAGAACTATAGGTTGGCCATCTTTAGGGATTTGGACAGCTCCAAAACAGATACCCTCCGAGATAATCCCATCAACCATACACTCTATCGGTTCACCTTCTAATCTGTATCCCATTCTATTGTTTTGAGATGATATGGTGTAGTTTGTGGAAAAAAACTTATCTATATCTTTTTTTTCAAAAAAATCAACTTGATAGCCTAAAACAATTCTTAAATCTAGACTCTTTTTGTATTTTGGAATTAAATTTTCTTTTAAAGCTGTATTATTTTCTAAAAATTGTAAATTTGAAAAATGTAAAATATCTCCTTTTTTTAGTTTATCGCCATCGAGACCACCTAATTTTTCTTTGATAGTAACAGAAGCGCTTCTTAGGGCATCTGGTACGTTAAAACCACCTTTTACTGCCAAATATGTTCTCATGCCACTTTTGGCGTATCCAAATTCGAGAGTTTCTCCTTTGTTTAGGTTATAAGTTTTCCAGCTTCTCACCTCTTTGGAGTCTATTTTGCACTCACAGTCTGCACCGGTTATACTAATCACACAAGAAGAATGTGCTTTTAGTTTTAATCCGCCAAGTGTTATCTCTATACAGTTTGTGTTTGGACTGTTTTGTAAGAGTCTATTTGCTATAATATATGCATACTCATCCATAACACCGGAGTTTGTTATACCCTTGTCGCATAATCCAAATCTACCAAAATCTTCTATTAGCGACAATATTCCACCATCAATCACACTAAAATAGCTCAAATCACACCGCCGTTTGTCAAAAATTCATCTCTGCTTATAGGTTTGAATTTCACTCTATCACCAACATTCAGATATGAAAATCCCTCCAGATTTTTATCAAACATATCAAGATAGGTTCTGCCTATTATATTCCATCCTCCTGGGCTTTGCATAGGGTATATTGCACTTTGATTATCTGCTATACCAAGGCTACCTTTTGGTATTTTTGTCCTTGGAGTCTCTAGCCTTGGAGTGGCAATTTTTGCATCCACTTCTCCTAGATATGCAAAACCGGGTAAAAAACCTATAGTATAAACGCTGTATAGTGTTGAAGAGTGAATATCTATAATTTCCTCTATGCTAATATCCGATAAATCGGAAATTCTTTGTAAATCAAAGCCAACCTCCAAATCATAGTAAATCGGAACTTCTACAGCCCTGCCCTCGTCTTCCTCTTTTTCTATTTTTAAGCAGAGATGTTGTTTTAAAGAATCCATAATCGATTCACTTGTAAAACAGTTCAAATCATAATGAACTAATATAGAAGTGTATGAAGGTGTGATATCTATAATCCCTCTATTTTTCAAGTTTTTCAACAAAATATAATTGTATTGCACTATAGAAGCATTCTCTTTTGAGATAAAATCTGCAAAGTATATGATGATACTATCGACTGAAGCTATTTTAAATTTTACCAAGATAGTCCCTCATGGCTTTTACAATCGTCAATGCGTGGATATTGTCGCCATGCACACACATACAATCAACTCTCAACTCCAGTTCTTTGGTTGTATGCGATTTGATTGCTCCTTTTTTTATCAAATAATCCAATCTTTTTAGTACCTCGTCACTTGAGCTTAAAACTGCGTTTGGCATACTTCTTGGCATCAAAGAACCATCGTCCATGTAGGAACGGTCAGCAAAAACTTCAAAAAGCAATCCGATACCCAAATCTGTTGCTATGTTTTCAAGTTTATCATTTTTTGAAGAGCTTAGAATCATAAGTTTTAGATTTTTATCATACTTTGCTATGGCTTTAGCTATCGCCTTAAATACTTCAATATCTCTCATCATTGTATTATATAGTGCCCCGTGAGGTTTTACATAGTCGATTTTTGTACCATTTGATTTGCAAATCGCATGTAGTGCGCCTATTTGATACAAAACAAATTTTTCTATCTCTTTACTGCTGCACTTTATATCTCTTCTTCCAAATCCAACTAAATCAGGATATCCCGGGTGAGCACCTATGCAGACACTATTTTGCACTGCCAACTTAACCGTTCTATCCATAGTAATAGGATCACTAGCATGAAACCCACAAGCTATATTTGACATGTCAATCAAAGGCATTATCTTCTCATCAAGCCCCATTTTCCAAGCTCCAAAACTCTCGCCCATATCGCAATTTAGTTTTATCATTTTTTATCCTTATTATCCGTGTACCATTTTCGATGGCAAATAAAATGTTATCTCAGGAAACACTGTCAAAACGACAACTATGAGTATCATTATAACAAAAAATGGGAAAGTGGCTTTTAAAATATAGTCGATTTTCTCTCCGGATATACTTTGTATCACAAAAAGTGAAAATCCAACAGGAGGAGTTATCTGAGAAAGTTCAACCATAAGTACTAAAAATATACCAAACCAAAGCGGATCATATCCAGCAGCCGTCACGATAGGAAGTACGATAGGTAGAGTCATAACTACCATAGATATGCCATCCAACATCATTCCTAAAATCATATACATGATACCCACAACAAACATCAGCATATATGGCGATAATCCCAAAGAGGCTATGTATTCACTAAGTGCTCTTGCAATTCCCAAGAAGCCGACAACTTGAGATAAAAATCCGGCTCCGGCTATGATGAAACTGATCATAACAGTTGTCTTTATAGAGTTTAGCATTGCTGTTTTAAAGACTTCAAAATCCAAACTTTTAAAGTAAAATCCTAAAAGTATAGATCCAAGTACTCCAAGTGCAGCTGCTTCAGTAGGCGTTGCAAACCCGGCATATATACTTCCTAAAACCAAAATGATTAAAGAAGATATTGGCGCCAAATCCTTCAAGGATTCTAATCGCATCTTCCAAGTAACCTCTTCAACTTGTGCAGGAACAACGCTTTTGTCTATAGTAGCAGCAATCATTATATATAAGGCATAAGAACTTGCAAGTAAGATTCCAGGTAGGATTCCGGCGATAAAGAGCTGACCAATGGACACATTGGATAAGACCCCATATATAATCATAATCAAACTAGGGGGTATTAAAAACCCTAAAGTTCCACTTCCTGCCAAAGAACCGATTGCAAGAGATTTACTGTATCCTCTTTTTTTGAGTTCATTTAGCGTTATCTTTCCAACGGTGGCAGTTGTAGCGGCTGATGAACCTGAAACTGCCGCAAAAAGTGAGCAAGCTGCTACATTTACATGTAGAAGTCTGCCCGGAACTTTTGTAAGCCAAGGTATGAGACCATTTAGAAGTCTAGTGGATATAGATGATTTATATAATAATTCACCCATAAATATAAACATAGGAAGTGCCGCTAATGACCAAGAGTTTAGCGAATCATATAAAGATGAGGAGAGCAAATCTCCTATCTTGTCCCATATAAAAATACCAGGTGGCAAATTTACCTTAAAGATAAGCATACCAAATATACCTGTAAGCATCAAAGATACCCCAATCCATACAGAAGAGAGTAAAAAAGCAAACATAACAATCAACAAAACGATAGTCAGAGTCAATGGATCAGCTATCATTTTTCATCCTTTTAACTATAAAAGCCATAAGCGAGACCACAAATATAAAAGATCCTACTATCATAGGAATTTGAGTCAGATAGATAGGTGTCTCTGAGACTCCCTCAGAGAGTATATTGAAATTGTAAGAGTCCAACATCATGAGCGTAACTCTGTAAAGTATAAAAGAGATAACAGCCAAAGTTACAGTGCCAGCAAAAATATCAAAGTAGTTTTGTATCTTTTTGGGTAATCTTGAAGTTAGTATGTTGATTCTAATGTGTCCTTTTTGGCTAAAAGTGTAGCCAAGTCCAAGAAAAACAGAGGCGAGATAGAAGTATCCGCTATACTCATCTGCTATCATAGTTGATCTATCTAGAAATGTCCTTGAAAAGATTTCAGTGAGTATCAACAGTATTAAAGAGATGATAAAGAGTGATGACAAAAGAGCTCCCAATCCCGAGAGCCCCTTTTCAAATTTTATAAAAAATTTCATAATTTCTCTATTTTCTATACTCTTTGAAGATTTTTTTGATGTCACTGTTTGCATCTTTCAAGTAAGATTTAAGCATCTTTGCACCAACTTCTGCCAATTGTTTTTTAAGTGTAGCAGTCGGAGCAGTAACTATCATACCGTGCTTTGCAAGTATAGCCAAATCTTCTTTGTCTATATTTCTGCTTATGTTCCACTGGATTTTCTCCATCTCTTTTGCAGCTTTTAGCATGGCTGCTTTTTGAGATTTATCAAGAGAGTTCCAGTAGTCAAGATTGATAGTAACTGCTTGAAGAGGATAAGCATAACCTATCTTTGTAAAGTGATTTAATACTTCCCAAAGTTTACCGTTTTTACCACTCTCAGAAGAGGTAACAACAGCATTTACAAGGCCTGTGCTAAGTGCAGAGTAAACCTCACCCCATGGAAGCGCAACAGCACTACCGCCAGCCATCTTTATAAAGTTTGCTGAATTTTTATCGTAAGTTCTTGCTTTTATGCCTTTAAAATCAGCTGTAGAATTTACAGCTTTTTTTGTATAAAGTCCGCTTGGTGGCCATGTAACTGCATACAGAAGCTTTTGATTCCACTTTTTAAAAGTTTTATTGTAAGCCGGTTTTGAGATTTGATACAATCTATAAGCATCATCATAAGAAGAAGCTACAAAAGGAAGAGCCGAGATACCAAAAACTTTACCGCCACCTGCCGTAAAAGGTATAAACATATCTGTCATAGGGACAACGCCGTCTTTTACAGCCTTAAGAGCATTGCCTTTAACAAGAGAACTACCTGCATGCACTGTGATATTAATGCTGCCATTTGTGTACTTTTTAACCAAAGCTGCATACTTCACAGCACCTTTTGTATGGAAGTTTGTTGCTCCATACTTTGCATTTAAATCCATATTTACAGTTCCTGCGAACATCAACGATGCAACTCCCGCTGCCAAAGCTATTTTTCTTAACATATTTTCTCCTTTGAAATTGTTGTTACCTTATAATACATATTGATGGTGAGAAAAAAGTGAGATTTGGGATAATTTATGTAAGAAAAATGTAAAAGTGCTCTACATGTAACTAAAAGTTACAAAAATCATACTTTATTTTATTTATACCTATCGTCACAGTTTATTTTAGTAGATTCCATTACCGGCAAGTAACTAAAATATTGTATAATATGAAATGTCATTAAATAAATTAATACCACCTACCATTATTTTTACAGATCTTGACGGTACTCTTTTGAATTATGATGACTATGGCTTTGATGCTGCGATTCCCATGTTGGAGTTTTTGAAAATAAATAAAATTCCTCTAATTGTTGTGACTTCAAAAACAAAGGATGAAACGATAAATTTACAAAAAAAATTAGGTCTTACGACCCCTTTTATCGTTGAAAGTGGAGCCGGTATTGTTATTCGCAATACAAATGGTTATAAAATTTTATCTCTTGGTTATAACTATAAAAAAATACGAAAGCATTTTAAAAAATATGCACTAAAATATAAAATGCTTGGATTTGGAGATATGAGTATTAAAAAGATAGCCGATATTACAAGACTTAAATATAAAGATGCAAAGGATGCAAAGATGCGCCTTTTCACAGAACCATTTATTTTAAAGAATGAAAAAGATTATATTAACCTGAAAAAAGATGCAAACATGGATGATCTTGATATCGTCAAAAGTGGACGGTTTTACCACCTTATTAGCTTAGGACAGGATAAGGCAGTGGCTGTGAAGAAGTTAATCTCTATGTATGAGCAAAAGTATAAAATGCATTTTAAAACAGTAGCACTAGGAGATAGTGCAAATGATTTGAATATGTTGAATTTAGTTGATGTTTCAATACTTATGCCTCACATGGATGGTTCTTATCTTCAAACTGATATAAAAAATCTGACAAAAGCTCCTTGTCCTAATAGTGAGGGCTGGAATATGGCACTTAAGAAGTATTTTGATGTCTAGCAGAACACTTTTAAAGAATGCTTTTAAAGAACTTCTTGAAAAAATTAGGCCAGAAAAGTTGATTGAAAAGCAGTGTCGTCTTGAAAAAGAAAAATTAATAATTCAAAATACCTTATATAATCTTAAGCATTATCAAAATATCTACATACTTGGCTCGGGAAAGGCGGTTGTTCCTATGGCATCCATAATGCAAAAACTCTTAAAAACATATAAACCTAAAACTCTCTTGGTGGGTGCTTACGAATTTAAAAATAATTTTGCTAACACAACATATGTGCAAAGTACACATCCCATTCCCTCTAAAAAAAGTATTGAAGCAGCAGGCTCTTTAAAGAGTTTTATGAATTCTATGCAAGAAGATGATCTGTATATCTATCTTCTTTCTGGCGGAAACTCTGCACTAGTTGAGGAACCCGAAAATGGTATTGGCTTGGATGATTTTAAAAAAACGACAAACATCATGCTTCATGGTGGTATGCCAATTGCTGCAATAAACAGTGTACGCAAGCATCTTTCAAAAGTTAAAGGTGGTAAATTAGCGCTTCAAAGCAAGGCCGAAGGTATCATTCTTGTGATGTCTGATGTACTTGGTAATGACTTAAATACTATTGGTTCAGCACCTTTATATTGTGATAATAGTTCTTTTGCTGATGCTATAAAGTATTTAAAATCATATAGTTTATTTGATAAGATACCTCAAAATGTACAGAAGTTTTTATTGTCAGCAAAAGATGAAACTCCTAAAACACCTTTGAAAAGGGTAAGACATTTTATAGTGGGTACAAATGAGATAGTGCTACAAAAGGCAAAAGAAATAATGGAAACCAAAGGTCTTAAAACAGTTTTATTAGACATGCAAATAAGCGGCGATGTCAAAGATGTGGCGCAAAAATTGCATGGATTTATAAAAGATGATGTGGGAAGTTTCAAACGGTGTTATATCGCTGGCGGAGAGGCAACTGTGGTGGTGGATGACAAATATCAAGGTAAAGGTGGAAGAAACCAGCACCTATGTCTGCATTTTCTAAATCTTCTTGGAGGGCGTAAAGGTATTACTTTTTTAAGTGGCGCTACCGATGGAGTTGATGGCAATTCAACAGCGGCAGGAGCTGTTGTTGATTCTTATTTAGAGATAGAGGCACTTTCTATTGGTCTTGATTTTCATCAATATCTTGAACATTTTGACTCAAACACTTTTTTTTCTAAAACAGATGCGCTATTGATAAGTGGTCCGACAAACAATAATCTACTTGATATTGCAATAATTCTAGTAGAACCAAAAATTTCAATAGGAGTATAGTATGGCTGATTTTTTTCAAAATGGAGTAATAACAACACTACAAAACTTAGGAAATCGTTCTTTGGATGATTTGGAAGCAGAATTAAAAATTTTTGCAAAAAGACATAGGATGGTTTTACTTTTACCAGCACTTTATCTAGAGTTTGAAACACCTGCAATGCATAAAATAATTGAAGAATTAAAAGGAGTCTCTTATCTGTATAAGATTATTTTAGGGCTTGATCAGGCTACAGAAGAAGAGTTTAAAAAGGTAAAAAAAATGATGTCCGTATTGCCTTGTCAAGTAGATGTGCTTTGGAATGATGGTCCTCATATGAAAGAGTTGTATTCTGAGTTGACAACAGAGGGTTTTCCAGGTCTAAAAGCCCGTGGAAAAGGACGAAATGTATGGACTATGATTGGCCATGGTTTAAATGATCAAGAAGCCTACGCTTTTGCAATACATGATTGTGATATAGTAAATTATTCTCGTGAAATTCCTGCACGACTTTTTTATCCAATTGTTCATCCCGGTTTAGACTTTGAATTTAATAAGGGTTTTTATTCTCGTGTAACGACAAAACTACATGGGCGTGTGACCCGACTTTTTTATTCACCACTTATTCATGCATTGGCAAAAGTTTTTGGTAAAAGTAGATATTTGGACTATATGGAAAGTTTCCGATATTCGCTCTCCGGAGAGTTTGCCTTTATCCGTTCTTTAGGTAGAGGGATTGGTATTTCTCCCACTTGGGGTTTAGAGGTTTCCACCTTGAGTGAAGTGTATAAAAATACCTCAAGTCGCCGTATTTGCCAGACAGAAATCATGGAAACATATGATCACAAACATCAAGAAATTGGATCATCGAGTCAAGGGGGAATTTATAAGATGGCAACTGATATTGCCAAAACACTTTTTAGAGTAATGGCACAAGATGGAGTTGTATTTTCAAAATCATCGTTTAAGACACTTCAAGCAACTTATTATCAAGAGGCTCGTTTTGAAATATCAAAATATAATGCCCTCAGCAAGATAGATGCCTTGTCCTATAGCCGAGAAAGGGAGATTTTTGCTGTAAAAGCATTTGAAAATGCTATCAAAGAAGCGGCAAAAGAGTATTATAATGATCCTATGGGTGTTCCTTCGCTCTCACCTTGGATAACTGTACGATCAGTTATCCCTGAATTTTCAAATAAATTTTCAGAATATATCAGATTGGATAATCAATGAAACATATCTCAGATCCAGACCATACTATAAATCAGCGTTTACACAAACTTTATCCACCGAAGATAGCCGAACTTGCTGTCAACGATATGATTGATCTTATTTTCAAATATAAACATCGTATAATTTCTAAAGAGTATCATTTGAGTCAAAAAGATGTAATTTTAATTACTTACGGAGATCAGGTAAGTCATCATCATGAAGCATCGCTTCAAACTTTAAAAACATTTATGGATAAGCACTTAGCTAAACTGATCAATTCCATACATATACTGCCATTTTATCTCTCCTCTTCCGATAATGGTTTTTCTGTTGTAAACTATAGTGTAGTTGACCATCATATGGGTTCTTGGCGTGAAATAGAAACTATTAGTGCTGAGTATAGGTTGATGCTTGATGGGGTGATTAACCATGTATCACAATATTCTGACTGGTTCAAAGCATTTTTGGGATGTGATTCTTATTTTAAAGATTTTTTCATAGAAGTTGATCCGAAAATTGATCTATCCGAGGTTGTTCGTCCACGCTCTTCTCCACTTTTAAGTGATTTTGTAGATTGCGAGGGTAAAATTCACCATATTTGGACAACTTTCAGCAGAGACCAAGTAGATCTTAATTATAAAAATAATCGAGTTTTAAGCAATGTCTTGGATGCTCTTTTTTACTACATTGAAAAAGGAGCTATACTTATTCGTTTCGATGCAATTGCCTTTATTTGGAAAGAGATTGGAACAAAATGTGTTCATCTTCCGCAAACGCATGAATTGATTCAGTTAATGCGAGAAATTTTACACGAGGTAGCTCCCGAGGTGATTATTATTACAGAAACAAATGTGCCTCACCGTGAAAATATTTCCTATTTTGGGAGTGGTGATGATGAAGCGCAGATGGTTTATAATTTTGCTTTACCTCCTTTATTGGTGCATTCCATGCTCCAATCTAATACTAAAACATTGACTTCATGGGCTAAAACACTAACTCTACCAAGTGATAAGGTTTGTTTTTTTAATTTTACCGCTTCACATGACGGTATAGGCTTGCGTCCTGTAAAAGATATATTAAGTGATGATGAGGTAGATATGTTGGTGCAGAGCATTGAAGACCATGGGGGATTGGTTTCATATCGTGCTGAGGCAAATGGCTCCCAAAGTCCTTATGAGTTAAATTGTAGCTATATAGATGCTTTAACTCATCCTGATGAGAATGATGATATTCGCATAAAACGCATGCTGGTTGCACAAGGAAGTGCTTTAGTTATGCCAGGAGTTCCCGGGATATATTTTCATTCACTTGTTGGAGCAAGAAATTATCATTATGGAGTAAGAAGTACAGGTCTTAATCGTGCTATTAATCGTGAAAAATTTAATATTGATTGGTTAGAAAATGAGCTAGCGATAGAGGGAAGTTTAGCAAAAACTATATTTGACAAATATAAACATCTTATCTCTATTCGTATTAATGAGAAAGCCTTTAGTCCCTTTGCGGCTTTTAGGTTTTACAAGAGCGATGAACGTTTGTTTGTGGTTGAGCGTATTAGCAATGATGCAAAAGAGTTAATATTGGCTATACATAACTTTTCAAATGAGAAAGTATCATGTGATATACCTGAGTCGATTAGCTTTCCACTGCAAGATTTACTCATGGCGCACAAAGTAATCAATAGCCATCAAATAACATTAGAACCCTATCAAATGATGTGGTTGAAAGGAAAAATCAATGGGCCTCTTTCATAACTATTTCGTGAAGCTCGGACCAATGGTGGGATTTGCCTCATAAGAAATAATTTTGTAAGAAGTACGATAAAATAAATTTACACCTACTTGCTTAAAAATTGCAAAACCTATACCCCACTCCTGAGATATTTTCTATGATATCTATAGAAAATTTTTTTCTTAAAACCTTGACAAATGTTTTTAGTGAGTTTTGACTCATGATATCATTCTGCCAGACACTGTCTTGGATATCTTGATATGTTGTTATATAATTTTTATTTTTATATAGCAGTTTTAGAAATAGCTTCTCTCTGTTTGTAATTCTTGCTTTGTTATGTTTGTATAAAATTTGCATAGAATTAAAGTCTATACTTATATCTTCATTTAAAATAATCATATCTGACTTTTTATCAAAAATATCTTCTAGAGCAATTTGTAGTTTTTGTGCATTTATAGGCTTAAGAATAAAATGGTTTACTTTTAGATTTATCAACTCTAGTAGATACTCTTCATTGCTGTAAGCTGTGAGTATAATTAGTGGGGTATCGCTCTCTTTGGCTCTTATTTTTTTTACTAAAGATATGCCGTTCATATTTGGCATATCTATATCGGTGATAATAGCATCCGGTTTAGATTTTTTATATGCCTTGTAAGCCTCATCTCCGTCATTAGCCTCTATAACCTCTTTAAAATAAAAATTAAGTGTATTTACAAGTCTTTTTCTAACACCTATATTGTCTTCTACACAAAGAATCTTTAGTGTTTTTAGTCTATTTAACATTTTGCACCTCTATCGTAAATCTTGCACCAAGTTTTATGTTTTCTACCCATAATTTTCCACCCATACTCTTTTCAATAATCATCTTGGACATATATAATCCCAAACCCGTGCCGTCAACCTTGTCTTTTGTACTAAAATAAGGTTCAAAAATTTTACTGATTATCTTATGGTCGATTCCGCCTGCATTATCACTAATCCGAAGATAGGATTTTGTTCCTTTTGTGTATATTTCAAGATAGATAGTTGGATTTTTTATTTTTCTCTGCGTTAAAATATCTCTTGCGTTTAAAAATATATTCAAAATTACTTGAGCAAACTCATTTGGATAACCAAATGAGTTTGCTCTTTGCTCTTTTCTTTGTATATTTATACCGGAATTTATGATAGTAGCTCCCATGAGCGTCATGGCCTCATCAATAGCAACATTGATACAAAATCTCTCCTTCTTTTTATCAGGTTTAAAAAAGTTTTTAAAATCTTTTATGGTTCTGCTCATGAAATCTGTGATTCTATCCCCATCTTTTGCACATTCGAGTATGTAATCACTATCAAGTTTTTTAAACTTGTAGGCAGTTTCCATCTCCATAAAAATTCCACTTATCTCGCTTAAGGGCTGTTTCCATTGGTGAGCTATCATGCTGAGCATTTCACCCATTTGAGCAAGTCTTGACTGATAAAAAAGAGCTCGATCTTTTTTTTGTGATTCTTCTATGGCCTTTTCGATTTTTGTTTTTAGAGTTGCTTCATTTTCATCTACCTTTTTTCTATATGAGTTTAGAGCATTTATGATATTTTTTGAGATAAAAAAAGATAAAATCCCAACTAAAAACATGAACAAAAGTGCTATCAGAATTATAGTTTGTATCTGTTTATTTATCCTTTCTTGCAGAAGAGCTTTTTCTTCCTTTATGGATTTTGAAATGTCATCCATATATAAACCGGAGCCTATCACCCATTTCCAAGGAGCATACAGCTTTACAAATCCCAGCTTCTTGCTTATCTTTTTTTCATTTGGTTTTCGCCAATAATACTCCAAAAAACCACCATCTGGATTTTTAGCGGCTATATTTATGAAAGCCTTTGTTATAAATTTTCCTGATTCATCTTTTAGATTTATATCATATTTTCCTACACTCTTTTTTCTGAATGGGTGAGAGATGAGATAATAGTCAGTATTGTGTATCCAGATGTAGCCATTGTCACCATAGCGAATAGTATCTATATAATCAGTAAGTATTTTTTTAAGTTTTACTTCACCTATATCCGCCAATTTTACTCTATGATAATCGATATAAGCAATCACACGATTCACTTGCGAAACTAAAAGAGCCTTTTGTTTTAGTATATATCTAGTCTCCAATATCTTACTTTGACTCTTGAAATAACTATTTTGAGAGTCAATTAAAAAGGAGGTGACAAAAGTGCTTAGGATAATGATAGTGAAGATTGGTGTTAAGATGATGAGTTTAGGTATATTTTTTTCACTAAAAAGCATATACTCTGTTTTTACCTATTTTTGTCTAGATTATATAAGTGATTTTGTTTTGAAAGCTCTTCATATTTTATAATTTTACTAGATTTTAAAGACCTGCTTTTGCAACTATTTTTTTGAAAATAGGAGTCTTTCCCAAATGGTTTGGTTTCGGCAAATTTTATATACAAATATGAAAATGCCAAAGCCCATATTATGTAAAAAATCAGTTGTTTAATTTTTTGTTTCAAAATGTTTATCCTAAAAATATTTCATAATAAATAACCTTATACACCATATCATATCGGTGAAGTTATTATTATATCGAAATTGTACAGCAATATCGTTTTTTTAGCCATAACGAGACTACTGCACAAAGGATTGTTGTTTATGAAATTAAAGATTTGACTTGCAAAGCAATTTCTAGCTCTTCGTTTGTTGGAATTACCAAAACTTTTACTCTGCTGTCTTTTGAACTTATATCTACTATATCTTTTGCTCTTTGGTTGTTTACTTCTAAATCAAGCGATATGCCCAAGTTGTTTAAATCAGAGCAACTGTTTTTTCTTACATCCATATCATTTTCACCAATTCCGCCGGTAAAAATCAAGCAATCAACTCTACCCAAAGCTGCAGAGTAAGAGCCTATATATTTTTTTATTCTATAGCTAAACATATCTAATGCCAATTTTGCTTTTTCATCACCTTTTTGAGCTATTTCACCGACTTCTCTCATGTCATTATTTCCACAAATACCTTTGAGCCCGCTTTTTTTATTTAGCATATTGTCAAGCTCGTCTATACTTTTCCCTTCAACTCTTGCAAGATAGAAAATGATGGCCGGATCTATATCACCACATCTTGTACCCATAATCAAGCCTTCAAGCGGAGTTAAGCCCATGGATGTATCTATGCTTTTTCCATTTTTAACAGCACTCATGCTAGCACCATTCCCCAAGTGAAGTGTTATGGCATTTAGTTTGTTTATATCGATATTTAGGTATTTTGCCGCTTCTTTGGTAACAAAGTGATGAGATGTGCCATGAAATCCATATCTTCTCACCCCATCTTTTTCATAAGTTTCATAAGGAAGTGCGTACATGTAGGCATGAGGCGGTATGCTTGAGTGAAAAGCTGTATCAAATACAGCTACCTGAGGAACATTTGGACAGTGCTCAATCGAACTCTTGATTCCTTCTAAGTTTGCAGGATTATGAAGAGGTGCTAGTGGGATAAGTTTCTCTATCTGTTTTATCACACTTTCGTTTATGATTACGGGCTTTGAAAACTCTTCTCCACCGTGTACTACCCTGTGTCCTATACCATCAACTTCACATAAGTCTTTTATGATTTTTGACTCTATCAAAAGTGAATTCATGATCTCCAAACCCTCTTGATGGTTTGGAATAGCTATGTTTCTTTCTAGCTCCTTGTCCCCAAATTTTATCTTTGCGCAAGATTGTTTTTCTCCTATCTGCTCTATGATTCCAGATACTAGTGATTCATTTGTTTTGGCATTGAAGAGTTGAAATTTTATAGAAGAACTTCCACTGTTTAGCACTAATATTTTCATTTTTTATTCTCCTTGTGCCTGTATGGCGGTAATTGCAACTGTATTTACGATATCAGCTACCAAACAACCTCTACTCAGGTCATTTACCGGTTTGTTTAAACCTTGCAAAACAGGTCCTATGGCTATGGCGCCTGAGCTTCTTTGAACTGCTTTATATGTGTTGTTTCCTGTGTTTAGATCAGGAAAGATAAACACCGTAGCTTTTCCTGCAACCTTACTATTTGGAAGTTTTGTTTTTGCTACTTTTGCATCTATGGCGGCATCATACTGAATAGGTCCTTCAACTAATAAGTCAGGCATTTTGTCTTTTACTATATTTGCTGCAACTCTTACTTTCTCCACATCATCACCCTTGCCTGAATCTCCGGTTGAATAAGAAAGCATCGCTACTCTTGGTTCTATTCCAAACATTTTTGCAGTTTGTGACGAAGTTATTGCTATTTGAGCAAGTTGTTCGGCATTTGGGTCTTGGTTTACTGCACAATCTCCATAAACCAAAACTTTTGTATCTAAACACATGAAAAATACACTCGAAACTATAGATATGTTTGGCTTTGTTTTTATGATTTGAAGAGCCGGTCTTATGGTATCTTGTGTAGTGTGAACTGCACCTGAAACCATACCATCTGCATCACCACAGTGAACCATCATGGTTGCGAAATAACTGTCTAATTCGAGCGATTGTCTTGCAACTTCGAGAGTTAAACCTTTTTTCTTTCTTAGTTCATAAAAAACATTTACATATTTGTCCATCAGTGGTGATGTTTTTGGATTTATAAAGGTAGCCTTTGATATATCTATGCCTAAGGTTTTGCTTTTTTCAAAAACCTTTTTCTTATCTCCCAAGAGAATGATTTGTGCAACATCTCTTCTTAGCAATATCTCTGTAGCCCTCAATATCCTCTCATCACTGCACTCGGGCAAAACTATTCTTTTTTTATTTGACCGTGCTCTTTCAAAAAGACCAAATTCAAACATAATCGGAGTAACAGTATCACTTACGATATCTGACACAATCTTATTTTCTAGATAGTTTGTGTCAACATTTGATGAAAAAAGACCCATAGCAAGTGCGATTTTTCTATCACTTTGTGGTGTTATTGTAGCTGGCACATCTTTGACTTTCATAGCAGTAGTATATGTATCTTCTTCAACGCTCAGTATCGGCATTGTGCACTTATCAAAACCGCCAAATAGCTGTTTTATAGACTTATGGGGTAGTATGCCACCTGTCAAAAGTATGCCTGAGATTGTTGGATAATTTTTAGAAAACACCGAACTAAGTGAACCTATGATGATGTCAGACCTGTCTCCAGGAACTATAATCAAATCTCCGTCTTCAAGATATTTTAGAAAATTCTCTAGTTTCATGGCAGCTATTTTACTCTGTCTAACAACTCTTCTTAAGTCTTTCTCTTCTCCTAGTATCTGTATGCAATCTAGATTTTTTTTAATCTCTGCAACGGTTGGAGTATCGAGTTCTTTTACCTCTTCCAATAGGTACACCGGAATCTCTTTTGTATTTAGTGATAGTAGATTTCCTCTCAATTCATTTGTAATCTTTGGATCTATTCTATTGATGAAAGTAGCTATGTGGGTACAGCCCGCATTTTTGATGGCTTCTGTCTCAATAGATATTTCATCAAAAATCTCTAAGGCATTTTTATTTTTACCTTTTAGAACACTTATGTATGGCGTTCCTAGGTTTTGTGCGATGGACAAATTAATATCAAAATCCAAAGTATGAGAAAACGAAGAATTATGTAGCCCCTCTAGCACAACAAAATCATACTTTGCCTCTAATTTTTTAAATTTTTCAAGTAGTGATTCAATAAAATAATTAAATTTATTATCTGCCAATAATTTTTCTACTTCATGAGTTTCAAACCCGTATGTATCTTCGTATGACATGTCTAATGAATACTTTTCCAAAACAAAAGATATATCGTGATCTTTTCCACCTAAGTCATCAATAACAGGTCTAAAAAATGCAACTTTTCCTAATTTTCCTTTCAAGAGCTCCATAATTCCCATCGTGATTATCAAGCTACCTGTGGCTGGCTCTAATGACGAGATATAAAGACTGTTTGATTTCATAATTCCCCCTAATTTTTTTGACTAATCTCACCAAGTAAACTCTAATGAGACCAAAGCACAGTATAGATACCCATAATATCAATAGATAGTCTATAATTGTACCGCAACAATATAGCAAAGTTATAATAAAAAATATGCAAAATTTTAAAACTAAATTTTTACATAAAGGTAGGGGCATCATTTGAAAAAAGTATCAAATCCCCACTAAATGTGTAACCTGCCAAAACAGACTGTAGTTTTTCTTTGTCTTTAAGTATTAGTTTCTGTGCTTTTTTGATGTTTTGGTCTAAAATTTTTTGATTTGTTTTTCCAGTTATGATAACTAAATCAAAAATTTCATCTATCTTCTTGGCAAGCTCTATATTTGCCTCCATATTGCTCTCTATAATACCGGGGGTCACTATAACACGCCTCTTTTTATAGCTTGACACCAAATCATAGGAGCTAAGCATCCCCTGCAGATTTCCATTGAAACTGTCATCAATGATAATTTTTCCATTTGCCTCTAACTTTTGAAGTCTATGTTCAACTCCTTTTATATGTGCTATACTCTTTTTTATCTCATTAATCTCTATGCCTAGGTATAGAGCCGTAAGTATGACTACTTCAAGGTTATCTGCATTAAAAGCACCAAGGAGTTTGGTGTGAAAAGCTTCATCTTTTTTATTTAACGCAATTGTAAAATCTATACCATTTAGATTTGCATCCAAATCTTTGATATCATCTCCATATATAACTATATTTTTATCTTTTTTTACATTTGCACTTGCGTGAATAAATGCAATCTCTAGCCTATTCGAATTTAAGAGTTCCATCTTTGTATTTCTTATATTTTCCAAGTTTTTAAAGTACTCTATATGCTGCTCCCCAATCTGCGCCACAATAGATATATAAGGATTGATAAATCTAGCTATTTCGTCTATGTCTCCTCTTTGCCTAGCCCCTGCTTCTACTATATAAAAATCAATATCATCCCTCAAATTGTCATTTATATCTCTTATGATTCCACCTAGCGTATTAACGCTTTTTGGTGTTTTATATACTTTATATCTTGAAGATAACACTTCATACAGAAAGTTTTTGATACTCGTTTTTCCATAGCTTGCAGTGATAGCTATAATCTTTAGGTTTTTATTTGAGTTTAGCTTCTTTAGCGCTCTTTTTTTAAAATCATTAAATAGTATTTTTTCATACAAATAACTTGCTAGATAGGAGAAAAACAGAGGCAGAATAACCCCAAACAGTCGGCATTTTGAACTTAAAAGACATAAAATATCTTGAAATACAACAGCCAGAATTAAAAAGGCAAAAAACCTCTTAATCCTAGGTGTAAAGACTAGCTTTTTATCTAGTTTTCTATACCATAAAAACATGGTTGGCAGTAAAAGAAGATAGAAATAAAAGAGAAAATACAAACCGCTCAAATAGTAAACAAAAATAGGAACAAAAAAGAAGTACAAGTGCCAATCATATCTATTAAAATGAAATAAAACTCTCTTGATTCTATAACTGTACCACTGCATAGCGCTGATAAAATAGTACCCTAAAAGCAAAATAAAAACAACATGTGTAAAAAGATAAAAATATTCTATCATCTCTGTTTAAAATCCTCCCTAAAATCTTGGCAAATCCGTTTGGCATTATCTACAAAGAAAAAATGTCCACCACTATAAATCCTCAGTTTACTGCTGTCAATGAGGGTATTTATTTTATGGGCATTGTTCAGCGGAACTGCCGTATCCTCTCTTCCCCAATACAATAAAGCACTATTTTTAAAAGAGGCAAATATGCTACTAAAGTCTTCGTCTACAACTTTTTTCAATGTTTCATACATAGTTTGGCTCAAGCCATCCACATCTTTTGTGGCAAAAATTTTATAGATGCCGTTCCCAAATATAGGTTTTAGAAGCTTAAAAATTTTGATTTTTACCTCTGTTTTTAGGCTTTTTTTGTTTAAAATACCGGCACTGCTAAGAAGAACCAAAAGTTTCGGATTCAAGAGGGTTGCCACTTTTCCGCCAAATGAGTGACCGAAGACAATATCTGTATCTACATGTAAAGTTTCTAGAAAAAGTTTGATTATATCGGCATACTCTTTGGTTTGAAGTGACTGCTCAATACTAGAATTTCCGAAGCCGGGTAAATCAATAAATAGTAATCTAAAATCTTCACTCAACCTTATAAAAGAAGCCTTCATAATCTCTTTGTTGCTGCCCCAACCGTGTAAAAATATAATTGTATCTAAGGCATTTTTATTATGTATTTCATAACTAATATTATATTTTATGCTGTTATACACTATTTCTTTTATAGCCATTATTTTTTTGTCTTTTTATAAATTTTCTCCAGTATGTCCATGGCCTCTGTCAATTTTTCATACCTATCAACACTTATCATTACCGCATCAAAATTATTATTTTTTACAATTACTACTTTCTCTTTCTCTTTTTTTGATACACTTTTTAAAACAGAGGAAAAGTTTCTAACCACATCTGTTGCTGTCATAATCTCGTCTTTTGTATATGAAATCATAAATTTTTCTCCATAATACATAAAATTTTATGTATTATAGCAGTTTATTTTCCTTTTGCGCAGTTTATTTTATCTATATATCTGTAAAGATGCGGGACTGCAGCCGTGCTTGGAAGATGCTTAGATAATTTTAGTAGTATCTTTTCAAAATCATCAAACAGATAGTTTGAAAGACTTCCCGGGACTGGATTTATCTCATTTATATAGACTTCATCATCAATAACAAAGAAATCACATCTTATAAGTGAGCCTGCAAATAGAGGTTCATACAGTTTCATAAACGACTCTTTGATTTTTTCACTCAACTCTTTGCTTAACTCTGCCTTGTTTACTCTTTTTGTTCTGGAAAAATCAAGGTATTTTTTATCAAAATCTAAAAATTCCTCTTTTTGAGGCTCCTCTATGATGGAAAAATCATATTTATCACTTTTACAACCAGCCAGATTATACTCTTTGATTCCCTTGATAAAAGGCTCTATAACAACTTGCGTGTCAAACTCAAAAGCTACATCTAGGGCATAATCCAACTCTTCTTTACTCTTTACTATACTTATGCCGATAGAGCTTCCTAGTCTAGTTGGTTTTATGATAACAGGATAGTTAAGCTTAATATCCCTTGAATTATTCTTGCCAAGAGTCTGAAAATCTAAAACTTTTACACCAAACTCTTTTGCATAAAGCTTTGTGAGAAGCTTATTGAAGCTGATGACGCTTGCTTCGGTTCTTGGACCGACAAAAGAGATTCCAAAAAAACTCAATAGTGAAGAGATGGTGCCATCTTCCCCATCTTTTCCATGTATAACATTTACAAGAGCATCAAATTCTATTTGTTTTTCTCCCATAAATGTTTTGTAAAAAAATCCACCTTTTTTGAGTTCTATTTTTTTGTCTTTTTTGTATTCGCTAGAGCTAAATCTTTTTGCTGTTATTTTGTCGGTTGGAATTAGGTAAAAATCCCTGTTATAATCACAAAATATATATACCAATTCATCTTTCAAAACTTTTTTTAGTGCGATTGCACTGACTATGCTTATCTCATGTTCAAAACTATTTGCACCAAATAGCAATGCTATTTTCATTTTTATATCCCCTTTTAAAGGGGCAAAGCCCCTTTAAAATTCCTCACGACTAAAGCTACTGCTGTCGCAGAGAAATTACTATTTTTATTTTTTTACTAAAGCTATGGCTATGCCAAGAAAATGTAAAGATTTTACAAATTCTTGTGAAATTTGGCAAAGCCTTTTTTAAATTCCTCACTCCTCATGCTACTGCTGTCGCAGAGAAATTACTATTTTTATGTTAATTTTCTCAGAGCTTCTTTTATCAAATCAGCGGTAGAACCACTTTTACAGGATGTAAGAATTTTTCTTATTCTTTCTTTTTTAAATCCTAAGCTTTCTAATGCTAAAATTGCATCCATTTGAGTTTTATCACCCTGTAGATTAAGTGAATCAAGAGAAAAATCACTCAACTCAACAAGTATTCTTTTTGCACTTTTTGGACCAATTCCAGGGACTCTCTTGAAAGATTCGATATCTTGGCTTATAAGTGCATTTGCAAAATCAGCAGGATTTAGAGTTGAGCATATTGCTAAGGCAGTAGATGGTCCTATGCCGTTTAGCTTTATAACTGTATCAAAGATATTTTTTTCATCCATGTCTAAAAAACCATACAGCGAATGATGATCTTCTCTGATGATTTGCGTCGCAAACAGAGAAACACTTTGCTTGCCACTTATTTTAGAAGATGTAAAAAGTGAAATATGCACTTTGTATGTTAAGCCCGATACGATTTTAATATACAAAAAAGTTGGACCTTTTTGCATAATTACACCTTCAATTCCAACTATCATCAACTATACTCACCTGATCTTTTGATCTCAAATTTTTCGTTCTCTATTTTTTGAAGCGTTATTTCTCTTATGATTTCATTCTCCCTTGTATTATATGTGATTTCAACAGGAGGATATATGAGTTTAAATTTTATCTCATTGTACTCTTTCCATACTCCGTGATTTATGATTTTTGCTGAAAATATCTGATCTTGAGCTGATTGCAACTCATCGGTTAAATCAGAAATTTTCTGCTTTTTTTCTTTAAAATCTCTTAAGATTTGATTATAGTCGTTTACCATTTTTTGGTACTCTTTTATCTTTCCAAGAAGTGAAATTGGAGGGTTTTTACCGTCATTTTTTAGCTCTATTATTTTATTTTTTATATCCTCAATGACACTTTTATTTTTCTCGATAATTCTTTTTTTTGCTTCTAATATCTTAGGCGTAGGTTTTATCAAGATAGTTAATTTACTTATTTCATTTTTGATAGAGTCGATTTTTTGACTATATTGTTTTGTTGCTGTCGGGTCAATCGCCAATTTATTGTTATTTCCTTTCAACTTCTTGATATCTATCAGGTTGCTAGCGTTGACCAGAGCATTTGAAGTTAACTCTTCAATATATATATTTTTTCCAACAATTTCTCCACCTATAACACTTTTTATATGTATATTTTCACCGCTTACAGATCCGCCTTCTAATCTACCTATCTCTATCTCTTTTCCGCTTGCACTTCCTCTGTGTACGGCTATTTTTACATTTTCTGCTTCAATTGTAGCTGTTTTATGGGTTTGCCCTTTAATCTCGACTATTCGAGCTTTTATAGATGCACCACTTGCTATGTTTCCCTCTACATGTAGCTCAGAAGTTTCCACACTCATACCGGGACCTACGGCATCCTTAAATATATCACTCTCTTTTATGTTTATCTTTACATCCGCATTTAGATCTGTTTCTATCGAGCCTGTGGATTTAAAATCAACAGATTCTATCTCCATCTTATCTTGTATATCATAAGCACCATTTTCGAAGTTAACATAGCCGTTTTTATTTGCTATGTATAGTATTTTGCTATCATCCTCTTTTTTTATGATATTTTCTGTATAGTTTATATCGGTTTGATTGCTGCTTGACGGCTCTTTTACACTTAAAAATCTACCTTGACAATTTTTCCCCGGTATGCCTGATTGCGGTTTGATGTACTCAATGATAGTTTCACCTTTTGATACAGCTAGTATAAAACCTCTTCTAGAGTAATCTACTCTATCAAGTCTATCCTTGGTTTTGATTTTATTTTTATAGTGTAAAATCAATTTATCATCAATCGCTGAAACTTTGTCTAACCCTTGGCAAACGATAAATACATGATCTGTCTCTAAAAAGTTCTTAACTCTTATGCTAGAGACAATTTTTTTGACCTCTTTGTGCATATTCTCATCACGAATACCGACAAGTATATTTGAGAGAACTTTTTTTGTATTGATCTCTTCAACTATTCTCTGCTCTAACTTGGAAAAATACTTCACATCAAAACTTTTTTTGATTGTTGCTACTATCTTTGTTAAAGATTTATTTCCGCTTAGCACGATATCAGGTATGATTTCATCCGTGCTTATATCACTTTTTTTAAAGATTTCAACCTTATAGTGCTGGCGTATTTTTAAATCAGGATTAAGCAAGAAATTATTATCATTAAATATACCCTTATCTTCTTCTTTTAAATCCTTAAATTCCTCACCTTTGTGAGTCTTGTATGTAGTGGTTACTTTCAAAACTCTAAACGACAGGTTTTTTAACTCTAGATTGTGAGAAGTTGCGATATTTTTTATCTCATCAGCAATGTTTTGAGTATCAATTATAACAGAAGTAAAATCATCACTAGTCTGATCTGTTAGTTTATTACTATTGTTGCCGGAATTTTTGCTAAATAAACCCAAAACTCTATCCTTAGTTGCCAAAAAATATTTGTATAAAATTTTGTCATTATACAATAAAATATATAAAAGCTCTATTTAACGCTCTCTTTGATACAATAAACTTATGTTTATAAGATCATTTTTTACAAATAGTATGGGTATTTTAGTTTCCCGTATATTTGGTTTCATCAGAGATTTGCTGACGGCTTCTATTTTGGGAGCAAATATATATAGTGATATTTTCTTCGTTGCGTTTAAATTACCAAATCTTTTTAGAAGAATTTTTGCAGAGGGTGCCTTTACTCAAAGTTTCATACCAAACTTTGCAAAAGCAAAAAAGAAATCTCTGTTTGCCTATAAGATTTTCATAAGATTTCTCGGTTTTTTGATTCTTTTTTCTCTTTTTGTTACACTTTTTAGTGATTTTTTTACTAGAGTGATAGCCATAGGTTTTAGCCAAAAAGATATAAAACTAGCTTCAACTTTTGTGGCTATAAACTTTTACTATCTGCCTCTTATATTTTGTGTATCATTTTTTGCTGCCATGCTTCAATATAAAAATCACTTTGCAACAACAGCCTTTTCCACAGCACTCTTAAATATCGCACTCATATCAGCTCTTTTACTTAGTAAAAATCTAACAAAATCACAGATAGTATATGCTATGAGTTATGCAGTGATTATAGGTGGAGTATTGCAAGTTATCGCACATTTGATTGCATTGAAGAAAAAGAGACTTTTGAGGATATTTACAGTTGGATACAGATTGTCAAAACGCAAAAGGGAAAAAACGCACTCAAAAGTGTTCTACAAAGCATTTTACCATGCAATCATCGGAAACTCTACAGCACAAATATCAGCTTTTTTAGACACTTGGTTAGCAAGTTTTCTGGCTAGCGGAAGCATTAGCTATCTCTACTATGGAAATAGAGTTTTTCAGCTCCCTCTTGCTCTTTTTGCTATCGCTTTAAGTGTAGGAATTTTTCCAAAAATTGCAAAAATGTTAAAAATCGGAGATGAAAAAAGAGCTTTGAAACTTATGGGAGACTCTTTTTGGTTCCTGGTTTTCGTGTTAAGTTTTTCTATGATAGCAGGGGTGATACTCAGTGATGAGATTGTAAAAATACTTTTTCAAAGAGGTTCTTTCACACCAACAAATGCCTTGCACACATCCCAAGTGCTCTCCATGTATCTTCTTGGTCTATTGCCCTTTGGCATATCAAAGATATTTTCTTTGTGGCTGTATTCTAAAAATCAACAAAATATAGCAGCCAAAATTTCTCTGTACTCTTTGGCCTCAAATGTCATACTCTCACTCTCACTCATAAAACCTCTAGGAGTGATGGGTTTGGCACTTGCAAGTTCGATTTCAGGATTTGTTCTTTTTGTGCTAACCATAAAAGCATTTGGTATAAAACAATTTTTAGATATAATCACATTTAAAAAAATTATACTGCTTTTAGTGGCAGTCACTTTGGAAATAGCTATACTTTTATGGTTTAAGGAAATAATTGATGTATATATTTGATTCGGTTTTGAAGAAAAAAGTGCTTTTTGAGCCCATTATGGGAAATGATGTAAAAGTGTACGTCTGCGGGCCGACCGTATATGATGATGCTCATTTGGGACACGCTAGAAGTTCGATAGCTTTTGATTTGTTAAGAAGAACTCTTGAGGGTCTTGGTTACAATGTCACTTTTGTAAAAAACTTTACAGACATTGATGATAAAATCATAAAAAAAATGCAAGATAGCGGAGAGAGTCTAGAGAATATCACTAGCTTTTACATAAAAAGATACAAAGATGAGATGCACAAGCTTGGCGTACGAGATGCTGATATAGAACCAAAAGCAACACAAACCATAAATGAGATTATTGAATTTGTCCAAAACTTATTAGATAAAGATATGGCATACAAGCTTGATGATGGTATATACTTTGATACCACTAAAGATAAAAAATATTTGAGTATTTCTCACATGCAAATAGATACGGACAACTTGCAATCTAGAGTTTGTCCTATGAGTCAAAAGAAAAACCTGAAAGATTTTGCCCTCTGGAAATTTTCCAAAAAAAAAGAACCGGCATATAATGCACCTTTTGGAGACGGAAGACCCGGATGGCACATAGAATGTTCTTGCATGATCAAAAAACATATAGCATATAAAGATTTACCTTTTCAGATAGATATACACGGTGGTGGAATGGATCTACTTTTTCCTCACCATGAAAATGAAGCTTCACAAACAAGATGCCAAAGCGGACAAGAATTGGCAAAGTACTGGATGCACAATGGCTTTGTTACTATAAACGGTGAAAAAATGAGCAAATCTCTCGGCAACAGCTTTTTTCTTAAAGATGCATTAAATATCTATAATGGAGAAATTTTAAGATTTTATCTACTTTGTACTCACTATCGTGCAAACTTTAATTTCTCCGAAGAAGATTTGCTGACAAACAAAAAAAGATTGGACAGACTATATAGACTCAAAAAGAGAGTCTTTAGTTATAAAATCACTACCGCAAACAAAGAGTTTAAAAAAAATCTACTTTCTGCTTTGAGTGATGATTTGAATATCTCAAAAGCTCTTAGCGTGATTGACGAGATGATATCTCTTTCAAATGAACAACTAGATGTTGAGCCAAAAAACAAAAAACAAAAATATGAAATAAATGCAAATATAGAGTATCTAGACAAATTGCTAGGCATAGGGCAAAAAAACCCTTATGAATATTTTCAAATAGGCGTTACCAAAGAACAAAAGGCTGAAATACAAGATCTTATAGACCAAAGAGACATGGCAAAAAGAGGAAAAGATTATGAAAAAGCTGATAAGATAAGAGATAAATTGACAAGTATGAAAATACGGCTGATGGATACACCAAATGGGACGGTATGGGAAAAAATAGATGAACAATAATATTGGCAAAATACTGAAAAGATTTACACCCTACTATAAAGACTATATAACATATTTTATTTTTGCTGTTATAGGCATGATTTTAGCATCGGGAGGTACGGCTGCATCTGCATATCTCGTAAAACCACTACTAGATAAGATTTTTATTGCAAAAGATGAAAACATGCTTTATCTTTTGCCTTATGCCATCATCGCCATATATGCTGCAAAAGGCGCGGGACGATATATACAGGCGTATTTTACAGAGTATATAGGGCAGGACATCATAAGGCGTTTCAGGAATAAACTTTTAGACAATATACTATCTTTGGATATTGAGTTTTTTCATAGATACAGAGGTGGTGAGCTGATCAGTAGAAACACAAATGATGTTGAAAGAATCAGACTCGTCGTTTCAAACATAATACCCGAATTTTTTAGAGAAATTTTCACTATCATTGGTTTGGTTGCAGTTGTGATTTACCAAAGTGGTGAACTGGCATTTTACTCTTTGATTATTTTACCTATGGCTGTATACCCCTTGGGTATATTGGCTAAAAAGATGAAAAAATTATCAAGAATGTCACAAGAAAAGATATCTGACCTAACCGCAAGACTAAGTGAGATATTTAATAATATAGAGATTGTAAAAGCAAATAATGCCCAAGAATTTGAACACAATCTTTTCGAGGAAGATAATAAAAAATATTTTAATCTAAATATGAAAAGCGTGAAAGTTACACAACTTGTCAGCCCTCTCATGGAAACTCTAGGCTCTATTGGTGTTGCGGTGGTTATCATCGTAGGTGGAAAAGAGGTTATAGAGGGAAGCATGAGTGTTGGTAGCTTCTTCTCCTTTTTGACTGCTCTTTTTATGCTTTATACCCCTATAAAGAAAATTTCCGGTTTATACAATCGTATGCAAGATGCTGTTGCGGCTAGCGAGAGAATCTTTTATCTGCTAGATTTAAAACCAAAAATCAAAAGCGGAAAGAAAAAAGTTCCACAAAATATCAAAAGCATAAGCTATGAAAATGTAGAACTAAAATATAAAGATAAAACTGCACTAAAGGATATAAGTTTCAAGGCAGAAAAAGGAAAATTTGTTGCATTTGTCGGAGATAGCGGTGGCGGAAAAACTTCACTCATAAACCTACTTGTGAGATTTTTTGATCCTACAAATGGAGTGATAAAAATTAACGGTATAGATATAAAAACATTAGATATAAAAGAACTTCGAGATACCATAGCTGTTGTCACACAAAGAGTCTATATACTAAATGATTCGATAGCTGCAAATGTTGCTTACGGACAGAAGATTGATGAAAGCAGAGTTGTTGAGGCTCTTAAAAAAGCAAATGCCTATGATTTCATGGAGAGTTTGCAAGATGGCATATACAGTAAACTAGATGAATTTGGAACAAATCTCTCGGGTGGGCAAAGACAAAGAATAGCTATAGCAAGAGCTATATATAAAGATCCAAAAATTCTGATTTTTGATGAAGCAACAAGTGCGCTAGATAGTAAAAGCGAACAAAAAATCAGTAAAGCGATAGAAAATTTGATAAAAGATAAGATAACACTTGTCATAGCCCATAGATTAAGTACCGTTCAAAAAGCAGATAAAATAATCGTCTTAAAACACGGAAAAATTGAGGCTGTAGGTAGCGATATGGAACTAGAAAATAATTCTGATGAGTATAGAAAGCTAAAAGGTTTGCAAATCAAACTTTAAAAACCTGTTTTTTATATTTTTTTTAGTATAATAGCTACCTTATAAGTTGACAAAACAGCAGAACTATTGGACGATGTGCTGTATAGTTATTAAGAATTTGACCAGAAAAAGGTTATATATGCCCACATATGAAATGTTAAAAAAGATTTTGTTTCTTTTCAGCCCTGAAAATGCACACAATATTGCAGAATTTGTATTTAGATTTTTTTCAAATTATTGCCAATTTATTCCGTCACTTCTTGTTGACAGATATTTTGTGACTGATAAAATGCTTGAGCAAAAACTTTTTCAGACTACATTCTTAAACCCTGTCGGAATCGCAGCCGGTTTTGATAAAAATGCCACTATGATAAAAATGTTAACATCTCTTGGATTTGGACATATAGAATATGGCACGATAACACCTTTGGCACAAAGTGGAAATACAAAACCAAGGATGTTCAGATACCCAGAGTTTGAAAGTATCCAAAATGCTATGGGTTTTAATAATGATGGTATGGAAAAAATTGCAAAAAGAGTAAGAAAGATATATCCCTACACAACTCCACTTGGTGCAAACATAGGCAAAAATAAAAATACAACCGAAGAAAATGCCCTTAAAGATTATAAAATACTAATAGAGACTTTTAAAGACTTGTGTGATTACTTGGTGATAAATATATCATCACCAAACACCCCTGGTCTTAGAGATTTGCAAAATGAAATATTTATAGAAGAGCTTTTTGTGATGGCAAAAGAGATGACAAAAAAACCTATTTTATTAAAAATTGCACCGGATTTAAAAGTAAACGATGCTATAGCCTTGTGCAAAGTAGCACTAAAAAACGGGGCTGATGGGATTATAGCCACAAATACAACTATAGATTATACTCTTTTGCCTCATTCCAAAGATTTTGGTGGCATAAGCGGAAAAGCATTAAAAGAAAAAAGCTATAATCTTTTTAAAGAGTTAGCAAAAGAGTTCTTTGGTAAAACCGTCTTGATTTCGGTCGGAGGAATAGATAGTGCGCATGAAGCTTACAGAAGGATCAAAGCAGGAGCTAGTTTGGTACAGGTTTACAGTTCTTTTATATTTAAGGGACCAAAGCTACTTAAAGATATAAATGAGGAGATTTTATTAATGATGAAAGAAGATGGATTCAATCACATAAGTGAAGCTATAGGAAGCGATTTATGAGACGATTTTTATACATAATTTTTATACTTACAGGAGTTTTAATGGCTAATTCATTGCCAAAATATTATACAGAGACGTTAGAAAATGGACTACAAGTTGTAGTGATTCCTATGAAAAACGGAAGCGGTGTAATCACAACAGATATCATCTATAAAGTAGGAAGTAGAAACGAAATAATGGGCAAAAGTGGTATAGCACATATGCTAGAACATATGAATTTTAAATCCACAAAGGATTTAAAAGCCGGTGAGTTTGATAGGATAGTTAAAGGATTTGGTGGGGTGGACAATGCCTCAACGGGATTTGATTTTACTCATTATTTTATAAAAAGCTCATCTAAAAATTTAAACAAGTCCTTAGGGCTTTTTGCAGATATTATGGCAAATCTAAAATTAAGCGATAAAGAGTTTCAACCTGAGAGAAATGTTGTGATGGAAGAGAGACGATGGAGAACAGATAACTCACCTACAGGATACCTGTATTTTAGACTTTTCAATAATGCTTTTGTATACCATCCTTATCACTGGACTCCTATAGGCTTTAAAGATGATATAAAAAATTGGACTATTAAAGATATCCGTGAATTTCATAAAATGTTTTACAGACCTCAAAATGCAATAGTTATAGTTGCGGGCGATATAGATCCTAAAATTGTTTTCAAAGAGGCAAAGGAGCAGTTTGGAAACATAAAAAATCCAAAAGAAAAGATGAGAGTAAACCATCAAATAGAACCTGTACAAGATGGTGCCAAGAGAATCGAGATAAAAAAAGACAGCGAAGTACAGATGATAGCCATAGCATACAAGATTCCAGCCTTTAATGACCCGGATCAAGTCGCACTTTCAGCTCTGAGCGAACTTTTAAGCAGTGGAAAAAGTAGTAAGCTTCAAGAGCTATTGGTAGATAAGAAAAAGATGGTTAATCAAGTGTATGCCTATAATATGGAACAGATTGATCCATCTATTTTTTTATTTTTAGCCGTATGTAATCCTGGCGTTGAAGCCAAAGATGTTGAAAAAGAGATTTTAGGACTTATTCAAAAGATAAAAGATGGCAATATAAGCGAAAAAGAGATAGAAAAAGTAAAAACAAACACAAGGGCAGATTTTATCTTTTCAATGGAAAATTCTTCAAGTCTAGCAAACCTCTTTGGGAGTTATTTGGCTAGGGGTGATATAAAACCATTGTTAAATTATGAGGATGCAATAAATAAGCTAAAAAAAGAAGATATAATCAAAGTAGCAAAGAAATATCTTGTAAAAGAACACTCAACTACTGTTATACTTAAAAAGGATACAAAATGACAAAAAGTTTAAAAGGGGCAATGACCGCCATTATCACACCTTTTAAAAAAGGTAAATTAGATGAAGAACAGTATGCAAAACTGATAAAAAGGCAGATAAATAACGATATAGATGTGGTAGTTCCTGTCGGAACGACAGGAGAGAGTGCTACTCTGAACCATGAAGAACATAGAAGATGTATTGAAATATCAGTTGATATTTGCAAAGGCACAAATACAAAAGTCATCGCAGGAGCGGGAAGCAACGCCACACACGAAGCCATAGATTTAGCAAAATTTGCACAAAAAAATGGAGCTGACGGTATTTTGTCTGTAACTCCTTACTATAATAAACCTATGCAAGAAGGTTTGTATCAACATTACAAAGCTTTGGCCAACAGTATAGATATACCTGTTTTGCTATACAATGTACCTGGCCGTACAGCTTGTGATTTGCTTCCTGAGACTGTTTATAGACTCTTTAACGATTGTGAAAATATATATGGCGTAAAAGAAGCAACAGGTTCTATAGAAAGATGCGTTGATTTACTGGCTCATGAGCCAAATCTTGCCGTTATCAGTGGGGATGATGCTATTAACTATCCTATCCTTTCAAATGGCGGAAGCGGTGTTATATCTGTCACATCAAATTTATTACCTGATCAAACATCAAAGCTTACTCATTTGGCATTAGAGGGCGATTTCCATGGAGCAAAAGCCATAAATGATGCGCTATATGAGATAAATAAAGCACTATTTTGCGAAAGTAATCCCATACCGATAAAGGCTGCAATGTACATTGCAGGACTTATTGATGTGCTAGAGTATAGACTGCCTTTGACACAACTTAGTAGTGAACATATGAAAAAACTAGAAGAAGTGCTAAAAAAATACGATATAAAGGGTTTTTAAGTATGAAATTTTCTGATATAGAGGGTAAGACACTTGTTATTAGTGGAGGAACTAGAGGGATTGGTAAAGCAATCGTACTTGAGTTTGCAAAAAATGGCGCAAACATAGCATTTACATATAATTCAAACGAAGAATTAGCAAAGAAACAGGCAAAAAAACTAGAAAAAGAGTATGGAATAAAAGCCAAAGTCTATGCCTTAAATATACTTGAGCCCTTGACTTACAAAGAACTTTTTAAAGAGATAGACAAAGATTTTGATAGGATTGATTTTTTTATATCAAATGCTATTATATCGGGACGCGCCGTTGTAGGTGGATATACTAAATTTATGAGACTTAAACCTAGAGGGATTAACAATATCTTTACTGCAACAGTAAATGCCTTTGTAGTTGGGGCTCAAGAGGCAGCAAAGAGAATGGAAAAAGTGGGTAGAGGCAGTATTATATCTCTTTCATCTACAGGAAATAGAGTTTTTATAGAGAATTATGCGGGTCATGGCACTGCAAAAGCTGCAGTTGAAACTATGGTCAGATATGCAGCAACCGAGTTAGGAGAATTGGGTATAAGAGTCAATGCCATAAGTGGAGGACCAATAGAGACAGATGCACTGAGAGCCTTTACAAACTATGAAGAAGTAAAAGCAAAAACTGCCGAATTATCACCATTAAATCGTATGGGAAAACCTGAAGATATGGCTGGTGCAGCCCTATTTTTATGTTCAGACAAGGCATCTTGGATAACCGGGCATACACTTTTGATAGACGGTGGTACAACATTTAAATGATACTTAATCTTCCAAATATTTTAGCATTTCTTCGGATTGCTATGGCTCCTTTGATGTACTGGTTTTTAGTAGACAGAGATAGCTCGATATTTAGCAATATAGATGTATCTTGGCTAGATTATTTTGCTGCACTTTTATTTGTACTGGCAAGTATAACAGATTTTTTTGATGGTTTTATAGCTAGAGAGTGGAACCAAAAAACAGAGCTTGGAGCCATCTTGGACCCATTGGCTGACAAAATGTTAGTACTTGCTGCATTTTTAGGACTTATGGTTATGGATAGAGCAAACCCTTGGGCTATATATCTTATATTGACAAGAGAGTTTTTCATAACAGGAATCAGAGTGGCAAGCGCAAGCAAAGGTTACAGTGTCTCAGCATCTATGGCAGGAAAAGTCAAAACAGTAGCACAAATGTTTGCGATAGGTTTCTTGATAATGAATTGGCCTTTTGCAAATACTCTTCTTTGGTTGGCAGTATTTTTGACCCTATATTCAGGTTTTGAATATGTATCCGGATATATCAAAAAGGCAAGCAACTGATGGGTACTTTAATTTCACTTTTAGTTCTCTCTTTTTTGATATTTTTTCATGAACTAGGACACTTTTTGGCTGCAAGATTTTTTGGTGTAAAAGTAGAAGTTTTTAGCATAGGATTTGGAAAAAAAATATATACAAAAGTATATGGTGATACACAGTATGCTTTGAGCTTGATTCCACTTGGCGGATATGTACAAATGAAGGGTCAAGATGATATGGATCCAACAAAAGTCTCTCAAGACAAAGACAGCTATAATGTCAAAAAACCTTGGCAGAGAATTATAATTTTACTTGCAGGCCCATTTGCTAATTTTCTTTTGGCATTTTTATTATATATAGCCATAGGAAATATCGGGATAAATAAATTTGCCCCCATAATTGGTCAAGTATCCAAGGACTCCCCAGCCTCTATGAGCAATATAAAAAGTGGTGATAAAATTCTCTCCATAAATGGCTTAGAGATTAAAACTTGGGATGATTTAAGCAATAAAATAAAAAAAAGCAGAGATACTCTACTTTTTAAAATCCAAAGAGCTAACAAGATATTGCGAATCACAATAGTACCAAAAATCCACACATATAAAAATATGTTTGGAGAGACTTTGAAAAAAAAGATGGTTGGAATATCACCAAATGGTAAAACTATTTTGGTTAAATACACGCTAATGCAAAGCATACCTTTTGCACTAGAAGAGACAAAAAATGCGACTACTATGATAGTGAAAAGCTTGCAAAAGTTAATAGAAGGCGTAGTTCCCGCAAAAGATTTAGGTGGGATCGTCTCAATAGTGCAAGTTACAGCAAAAGCAAGTGCAATAGGTATAGCGGCTCTTTTTGGATTAACAGCTCTCATTTCGGTCAATTTAGGTGTTTTAAATCTACTACCCATACCTGCGCTTGACGGCGGACATATAATGTTTAATTTATATGAAATGCTTACAAAAAAGGCACCAAGTGAGAGAGTATTGTATTATCTAACCTTGGGAGGATGGGTATTTTTACTTTCGCTGATGGCTTTTACGATATTTAATGATATATATAGAATTGTAGGAGGAAATTGATGTCAATTTTAAATTATGAGAAAAGATATGATGAGATACTGACAAACATAGAGAAAGTACGCGTAAGTGTAAACCAACACCAGATAATCAAGATAGTAGCCGTCAGTAAATCTGTAGAGTCAAGAGAGATATCTGAGATGTATAACATAGGTCAAAGAGCATTTGGAGAAAACAAGGTTCAGGCTCTTAAACAAAAAACTATTGAGTTAGAAAGCTTACCAATTGAGTGGCACTTTATCGGAAGACTTCAAACAAACAAAATAAATGCTCTCATAGATTTAAACCCTAGCCTTATGCACTCTTGCAGTTCACTAGAGCTAGCAAAAGAGATAGATAAAAGATTAAAGATTAAAGGCAGAACACTAGATGCACTTTTGCAGATAAATAGTGCAAAAGAAGAACAAAAAGCAGGTGTTATGCCTGAAACCGCATTAGATATATATGATGAAATAATCTCTACATGTAGCAATATAAATTTAAAAGGCGTAATGAGTATAGGTGCCTATACAGATAAGCAAAAAGTGATAAAAGAGAGTTTTGAGAAAACTTATGCTATTTATGAAGAGTTAAAAACTAGGGATGCAAAATATTGCTCTATGGGAATGAGTAGTGACTATGAGCTAGCTGTAGAGTGTGGGGCAAATATGCTTCGTATCGGTTCAATATTATTTCACTAAAATAAAAATTTAAAAGTCAATGACTAGGAGGAAAACAGATGAAAAGAGCTTATAATTTTGGTGCAGGTCCATCCGCTATACCAACAGAAGTTTTAGAAATTGCGCAAAAAGAACTATTGGACTATAAAGAGAGTGGAATTTCAATTATGGAGGCCTCTCACCGTTCAAAACTATATGACAGTGTACACACAAGTGCCATAAAACACATAAGAGAACTATATAAATTGCCTGACGATTTTGAAGTATTGTTTTTGCAAGGTGGAGCATCTATGCAATTTGCGATGGTACCTATGAATCTTTATAAAGGCGGATGCGTACAGTATGTAAATACAGGAGTATGGTCAAAAAAAGCAATAAAAGAGGCAAAAATACAAGGAATCACACCACAAATAGTTGCTACTTCCGAGGCTAGTAACTTTGACTCCATCCCAAAAATAAATTTTGATGATGATTGTGATTATACCTACATAACATCTAACAATACGATTTATGGTACACAATACAAAGAGTTTCCACGAACTTCATCACCTCTAGTAGTAGATGCTTCAAGTGATCTTTTCTCTTATACAATAGACTGGGATAGAGTTGATATGCTTTTTGGAGGCGCTCAAAAAAATGCAGGACTATCTGGAATAACTATAGTAATTATCAGAAAAAATCTCTTGAATAGAGTTAAAGATAGTGTTCCAACTATGCTTAGGTACAAAACTTATGCAGAGTCTAACTCTTTGTTCAATACCCCTCCTGTATTTAGTATATACATACTAAATCTTGTACTAGAATGGATAGAAAGCAAAGGTGGTATAGAGGCAATAGATAGGTTAAACAAAGCAAAAGCCAAAATTTTATATGACACTATTGATAATAGTCAAGGTTTTTATATGTGTCACGCAAAAAAAGACTCAAGAAGCCTCATGAATGTATCTTTTAATATCAAAAACAAAAATTCTCAATTAGAAACCGAGCTTCTCAAAGAGGCTGAAACTGCAAATATGATAGGACTAAAAGGTCACAGAAGTATAGGCGGACTTAGGGCTTCTATATATAATGCCATGACTCTTGAAGGTGTTGAAGCTTTGGCAAAACTTATGCAGGATTTTGCAAAGAAACATGCTTAGGAGAAAAAATGTACAATATAAAAACTCTAAATAAAATATCACCAATAGGCTTAAAAAGATTTGGCGAAAACTACAGCATAGATAATGATGAAAATGAAACCGATGCAATTGTTCTCAGAAGCTTTAAAATGTAGGATTATGATTTTGGTCAAAATTTAAAAGTAATAGCAAGAGAAGGTGCCGGAGTAAATAATATACCACTTGAAATTTGCAGCGAAAAAGGCATAGTTATTTTTAACACTCCAGGAGCACATGCAAATGCTGTAAAAGAGTTGGCTATAGCATCTCTATTTCTCTCCTCAAGAGATATAGCATCAGGGGTACAATGGGTGCAAAGTATAAAAGATAGTGATGATGTCATATCATTGGTTAAAAAAAATAAATCTACTTTTGCAGGTTGCGAAATAAAAGGAAAGACTCTCGGAGTAATAGAGCTTGGGGCCATAGGTGCTATGGTAGCAAATAGTGCCTTGGACCTGGGGATGAAAAGTCAAGGGATATGACCCTTATCTATCGGTTGATGGAGCTTGGCTTCTTTCAAACAGAGTAGAAAAAACAACAACACTAGATAAAATATATGAAAAATGCGACTACATAACAATACATGTACCTTTACTTAAAAATACAAAAAACATGATAAACAAAGAGACGATACACAAGTGTAAAAATGGAGTAAAAATCATCAATTTTTCAAGAGGTGGACTTGTAAATAATATGGATATTATAGAAGCAATTAAGAGCAAAAAGGTCTCTTGTTATGTTACTGATTTTCCCGAAGAACAACTTTTAGGCGTTGAAGGTATCATTCCTATGCCACACTTAGGAGCATCAACTCTAGAGTCTGAAGAAAATTGTGCGGCAATGGCAGTAGATGAAATAAAAGAGTTCTTGGAAAACGGAAATATAATTAACTCTGTGAATTTTCCAAACGCAACTATGCCAAAATCACAGAACAGCCAAAGACTAGTAATCGCCAATAAAAATATACCTCATATGATAGAAAACATAACATCTGTTCTAGCACATAATAATATCAACATTAAAAATATGCTCAACAAAAGTAGGGACAACATAGCATACAATATCATTGATATAAATGGAGATACGGACAAATCTCTCATTGAGAAAATCAAAGATATTGATGAGGTTATATTTGCAAGGTTATGAGACCGTAAAATAAACGAGAGTGTTAGAAATTCCGTGTCAATCTGATAAAATATCAAAAAGGATTGACAATGAGAGAGAATTTAGACATAGATTTCAATGAAATACTAGAAGAATTTAAAAGTGGAAAAAAGCTAACAGGCAAAGGTGGCTTGTTGGCTCCATTAATTAAACAACTCACAGAAGCTGCACTAGAAGCAGAGATAGAATCACATATAGCAGATGATGTTTTAAGAGGCAATCGTAATCGAAGAAATGGCGTAAATAAAAAAACTATTAAAACTACCAGTGCAGGCAACTTTGAACTTGAAGCTCCAAGAGACAGAGATGGAACATTTGAACCACAATTTATAAAAAAACATCAAACAACAATCAGCGATGAAATAGAAGAGAAAATACTCTCAATGTATGGCTTAGGTATGAGTTATAGAGACATATCTACTCATATTGAAGAAATCTACCAAGTATCAATTTCAACAGCAACCATAAGTGCTGTAACAGATAAAATCATAACTAAAGTAAAAGAGTGGCAAGCAAGACCATTAGAAAGTATTTATCCTTTTGTATGGCTTGATGCCATACATTATAAAATCAAAGATGGTGGTAAATATATATCTAAAGCAATATATACAATACTAGGTGTTGGCATGGAAGGCAAAAAAGAGATACTAGGATTGTATCTTAGTGAAAATGAAGGAGCCAACTTCTGGTTGAGTGTTTTAACAGATTTAAATAATAGAGGATTGAAAGATATACTTATAGCTTCAGTTGATGGCTTGAAAGGCTTTCAAGAAGCTATAAAGACTATATTCCCTAAAACTGAAGTACAACTTTGTATCGTTCATCAAATTAGAAATTCACTTAAGTATGTAGCATCTAAAAACCAGAAAGAGTTTATGAAAGATTTAAAACTTGTA
>JALUBH010000047.1 GCA_027050775.1 Campylobacteraceae bacterium
CAAAGATTGAATAATTTAACATTGTAAAAAATTAATGAACTCAAGTCCCTAAATTGGGGACTTAGTAACACCCGTTCTCTCAAACGAGGACGAAATTATATACAAAGGATGCTTAGAGTTTGCTTAGGTTAGATAAAGAATTTTATTAATGTATTTAAAATCATTTTTGAACTGTTTATCATTCATTAATCATCTTATTATAAAATCCAATCCTAATTATTATACAGGAGGAAAAAATGGCTTTATATGATAGAAAATATATCAGTCAAAATGCTAGTGAAGCTAGTGAACACTTTGGGCAGACTAGAACAAGTAGCAATATGGCTATCTTTGTTAAGCAGACTTATCAGCTATTTGCTGCTTCTTTATTGGCTGCAAGTGCAGGTGCTTATATAGGATTGGGATTTGCGGCTGAAATATCCAGCATGTACTTCGTGCTTGTTATATTGGAGTTTGTAGTTTTGTTTGGACTCTTTGCGGCAAAAAAGAAAGCGGGATTAAACCTTGTTTTGCTTTTTACTTTTACTTTTTTGAGCGGTTTAACTTTAGCGCCCCTATTGACATCTATAATGGGTCTTAATGGCGGAGGCTCTATAATCGCAAATGCATTTATGCTTACAACTGTTGCCTTTGGATCTCTGTCTGTATTTGCTATGAATACAAAAAGGGACTTTTCCGTGATGGGCAAAATGCTTTTTATCACTTTAATTGTTGTAGTTGTTGCAAGTATTATCAATATATTCTTGCACAGCCCAATGATGCAAATAGTAATAGCTAGTATAAGCTCAATACTATTTAGTGCTTTTATACTTTACGACACTCAAAATATCTTAAAAGGAAGATACGAAACTCCAATCGAAGGGGCAATAGCTTTATATCTTGATTTTTTAAATCTTTTTATATCTTTATTACAAATTTTAGGAATTTTCGGAAGTAGAGACTAGTATAGTTAGAGGGGTTTCCCTCCAACTATACTATAAAATTTTATAAATCATCTTTTAGCAAGATGGCACATTGCCGCTATCGCTAGCAAAGTTATCTAAGAAATCATAGACATCTTTTAAATATCTTTTTCTCAAAGGCTTAGCCTTTGGACATATTTTCTTCAATTCAGCACTTAATTTCCCAGCCTTGAAGATTGTAGTCCACTCTTCTTGAGTATGTTTTTTTGCTAAAACACCACCATTGAAACCACAAGGTCTTTTCAATTTCTTGACGATTATCTTCTGTCCCTTGTCACTGCTTGCAAATGCTGAAGTACTAACAAAACTCAAACCTACTATAGCTGCAAATATTACTACTAGTAATCTCTTCATATTTTTTCTCCTTTCATAAGATTTATTGTTGTAATTATAACATATTAATTGTGAGGCGAATGTGAATTTTCACCTCACAAAAGAAATTTATCTAAAAGTATATTAATGCTCTCTTATCTTCGAAACTGATAACAGCTTATTAAGCAAAGTATATACGGCCAAGATAACACCGAAAGAGCCGATTACCACAAGCACCTCAGCTCTTTCTGGTGGGTAGTATATGAAGCTTGTGAACTTTTCATAAATTCCATATTTTTCAAATCCTGTACCGAATCTATCACTCATCGGATGTGCATTACCGCCGTACACAAATATATACCTTCCTATATAGGTTCCTATAATCATAAATATTGAAGCCAAAGTTGTCATATAATTTTTGCTCTCTTTAAACAATAGCAGATAAGGAATCGTCATAGCAAGCAATATATATCCGCCGAAAAAGAGATATTTAAACGGTCCAAACAGTATCAAAAATGCCCACGCTTTATCTATAGATAGATAAGCAAGTGCTTCATAAACAGCTAATAGTGTAATAGTTATTACAGCCGTCTTTCTTATAACTTCTATCAAAGTATGATACTCATTTTTGAGAACTTTTCTATATGTAAAAAAACTATATACTCCCATCACACCGATAGCAGCAACATACGCAGATATTATAAAGTAGAGTGTTAGCCATGGATATGTTGTCCATAAGTGTCTAGCCTCATTTAAACTAAACAAATTTGCTTGTATATAATACTCAACTATATCTATAATCACAGACAAAAAGAGTATGGCATAAGATATACTCTTTACCCATCCGCCTTTTTTGGTTATCAAAAGATATATCTCAAACAATACAAATGGGATATACACCATGTACAACGGTAGCATTTGCCACATACCAGCACCAAAATTTGGACTTCCTATCATCCATAGCATATGAAGAGAGTTTAAATCAACCATGATAGTAAAAAGACCGCCTATAACCATGGCTATACCAAAGGTTAAAAAGCCAGCCGCAGTTTTTTTGATTATTTGAAGATTTAGTATCTCATCCAATGCAACTAGGAAAATAATACCACTTCCTGTATATATCATATACATGTAGTTCACGATATATAAAGACCATGGTGCTTCTCTTTTGACTTCTCCACCTTCTCCGAATACTGCGTCTTTCATAGCTGTAACCATCTGATGGGTGCCAGGATGCATGCCGGCATCAGCCGCAGTTGCACCTACTAAAAAATATCTCATTTGAATAACTTCATAAATTCCATAAATTCCTATAGCAAGGAGGATATAAGACAAAAGCATATATTTGTTAAACAAAAGCTGTCTAATTGAGACTCTATTTATCTCAACCCCTGCGATTACGATTTTTTCCATTGTTTACTCCTTTTTGCTTTAGCCGCCTCAATAATAGGAGACATTTCATCCCAAGTATAGATTTTATTGTTATGCCCTATTGATTGCAAGGCATACTCTTCATCATTTTCCGGTACGAGATAAAAAAGTTTCGGAACTGTTCCCTCTTTTGCTTTAAGCACAAAAAATTTCCTTTGTTTCAAAAGCTGAATTACATCACCATTTTCATCATCCAAATCACCAAACATTCTTACTTTTGTAGGACAAGTAGCTTGACAAGCCGTAGTGGTTTCTCCCTTTAAAATTCTAGTATCATAACAGAATGTACACTTATCTACCGCTACTCTTTCATCGTCTACAAATCTTGCATCATAAGGACAAGCTTCCATACACCCTTTGCACAAGATACATTTTTTTTGATCAACCAAAACCAAACCGCCTTCAACAAAATGGCTAGCTTGAGTAGGACAAACATCAACACACGGAGCATCCAGACAATGATTACATTGGGAGGGATAAAAATTTACAAACAAGTTTCCAAAAATCACATTATCTGTCTGACCAACCCAAATTCGCTGCTTATCAGCACCGAGCTCAACATTATTTTGCTCTTTACATGCTACTTCACAAGCTTTACAGTTGATACAATTTTGATAATCTAGCACCATTGCATAATTCATTTTACACCTTCCTTACTTCAACATTTGTTTCGTGCATAACAGCTCCGCCATAAACAGGTTCAACCTTGTCTTCGATGATAAGAGCATCATTTGCACCATGCCCATACGCAAACTCCATCTCCTTGCTCGTTCCACCAAAGCCATGAAGCAAAAATATCTGATTATATGCTATCCTATCTGTAGGGAAAGCCTTGATATTTATCTTTCCGACACTACTCTTAACCTCAAGATCATCTCCAAACTCAATGCCCCTTTTATTGGCTACATCTTGATTTATCCAAAGATAGTTTGTACGAATCAAATCTCTTAACATTATGTTATTTGTTGTTCCGCTTTGGGTAAATTGAGCATGCCTGCCGGTGATTAGTCTAAATTGACCCTCCGGTACTTTAAACGCCCACCTGTCATGCCAAGTCGGCATAGGATCAACTCCTTTTTTTGCTAGATTTTTAAAATTCATAATTACTTTAAGTTTATCTTTTTTGGTGGTGTAGTATTTTTTATCATCCGGATAATATTCAGATTCATTTGCGTTTAATTTCTTATGATATTTTTGGATATTTGGGTAGTATACACCTCTCTCCTCTAGTATTTTCCAAGCCTCTTCGCCAAATGTTTTAATCACCTTGTCTCTATTCGCTTCTTCAACTGTTTTTTCGTACAAATCGGTTAAATCGAATCCATTTTCTTTGTAGTACTTTTCAATTGCTGAAGGATCCATTCCTTTTGTATCATCCTGAACATCTTCATCATATTTCAGCGTATTTTTCCACAACGGCTTTGTCAATCTTTGCGCAAGCTCTTTATATATAACTTCAGGAGTTTTTGTTTCATACAGAGGCTCAACAGATGCCTTTCTTTGTACAATTGCCGGCTCTATAGCTCCATAGCTGGCAACCGGGGAAGTCCTCTCAAGATACGAGGCCTCAGGAAGCACAACATCACAAAACATCGTTGTATCGCTCGGAAGTATATCAATCATGACATTCAAATCCATCTTTCTCAAAAACTGCTCTGTTTTTGTGGTATTTGGAACACCACTCATAGGATTGTGTTTTCTCATAAACATCGCTCTTACCGGGTATGGATTTTTTCCTTCTAATATTATATTTCTGAACAAAATCCAAGAACCTGTTTTATCCGGAGGAATTGCAACTGACTTTACATCAAACCTCTCTTGCACCTGAGCATACATCGGAGCATTTATATCTTCTTTTGGAAGCTTTATCTTTTTCCCAAAGACAATTCCACCTTTTTTATCAAGATTTCCACTTAATCCTTGAAAAATTGCCATAGCCCTGCGAAGTTGAAAATCATTTTTAGCAAATACACTTCTTCTTCCCTGATAATATATAGGATTTATCGCTCTCATAAACTCAACAGCAGTTTTGTAAATTTCATCAGCATCTATACCTGTGATTTTTTCTGCCCATTGAGGTGTATAATTATTTGAAAGGATATGTTTTTTATAATCCTCAAATCCTACAGCATATTTTGCTACAAAATCTTTATTATAGAGTTCTTCTTTAATGACGACATAAGTTAAAGCCAAAACAAAAGCTAAATCAGTACCAGGATTTATAGCATACCATCTGTCTGCATTTGCCACGGTATTTGTATATCTTGGATCTATGGCTATGATTTTCAAACCTCGTCCTCTATTTCTTTTAAACATATCCATTGTATCTGGGGTTATAATAGCTTCAGCGCGATTTGCTCCCGCTATTATCAGATAATCACAATTTTTTAAATCTGCCTCTCCGTAAGTACCTATTGTATTAAAATATCCGGCAAGCGTTGTTTCAAGACAAATACTAATCTCATCAACATAATTTGGAGTACCGATTTTTTGTCCCATCAAATCCTCAAAACCTTCTTTTGAAAGACCCTCCCCATTGCAATACCCTATGGTTGCACGGTTATCCTTCTCTTCATCAAGGATTTGCAAAATACCTTTAAATTTGTCTGTTCCATGAAGTATGGCATCGTATGCCTCATCCCAACTCGCCCTCTTATACTTTCCATCTCCTCTTTCACCTATCCTTATTAGTGGATATTTTAAACGGTCCGGATCATACAAGGTATGAATCCCTGCATTTCCTCTTGGACAAAGCATATTTCTTGATTTTGGGAAATATGGATTTGGATTTAATTTCTTAATAACACCATCTTCCACCCGTGCAAACCCTGCACATTTATTGACGCACATACCACATAAAAATGGCACATCCTTAGTCTTTTTTTCACTAGAAAGTGAGTCTTTATTCTCTTGCGAAAACAACTTGTCGCTAGAGAAAGACATGCCGCCCAATATACTAAGAGCAACACTTCCTTGTAAAAATCTTCTTCTGGATATTTCAACATTCATACATTATCCTTCTGTGAAATTTTTATTTATTCCCCATAAGTCTAACTAACTTTACTTTATAGAAAATTAAACATTTCTGGGCAATATTATTTTTAATTATGCTAATATAAAAGAAGTCACGATATGTAGGTATTTTACTTTTTTTCAAAAAAAAAATAATTTTTTTCAAAAAAGTAAAATTTATTTTTAAAATTGCTACAAAAAAACAGTTTTTTTAACTAAAGTAAAACATTTGTAATTTAATTAAGAATAAATGTTACTTCAAACTCCAAGTAACTATATGGATAGTATTTTATCAGATATTTTGTTTTCTTATAATTCAATATCTCATTTCCTCCACCGATCCCACTATTATTTATATATCTTAATTTTGAAATATTATCTTTAAAATCCAATTTATAGATTTTCTTTGAAACTTTTGCATTATCAAATATTTTAGATAAATTTTTTAGATGCCTATAATCAGGTAAAAAGCTTTTTCTTTTTGTCATTTCATATATAGTTTTAAAAGTTCCGTCGGTAAATATCGCAAAAGCGATTTTACCGCCAAGACTCTTATAAAATTTGAAATTTTCACCTAAACTCTTCGACCATTGCAATGATGAAGACGATATCACTAAATCAAAAGGGGAAAGATGTTGTATCTCTTTTTTAAATGACAAAGAGTTAAAATCTTCACATATAATTTTTATCTCTTTACCTGAGGGATGCAGTTTGCACATACTATTTGAGCAATCAACCCCAACAAATTTATCCAAATTCCAAGATATATTTTTATACACTTCTCCCGTACCGCTACCTATATCCAAAATCTTTTTGGGTGTAAATTTTATCTTTTCAATAAGCTCTTTGGCAGCTTTTTTTTGTATAATAGCATGTAAATCGTAGGATTTAGCATATTTTTCAAATTCTATTTTATGGTCTTTGTCATACATTTATATAATACTTTCTACTATTTTCATCAGATTTTTACTGACTTACAGCAAATCTCTCTGGTTTACTGCTGACATGATATTATGCGTAAGGTCAGTTTTAATATATTTTGGATATAATCACCGATTATATCAAATCGTACCTCAATAATTGCATAAATTTTATGAGGTATAAATCAAAACAAGGAAAATTTTATGACCTCAACACTATTGGTCTTACAATTTATATTGGCAGTTGTTTTAACTATAGCAATACTGTTACAAAAAAGCTCTTCCATAGGACTTGGCGCCTATAGCGGGAGTAACGAATCACTATTTGGCGCAAAAGGGCCGGCTGGTTTTATGGCAAAGTTCACATTTATCGTAGGATTTATTTTTTTGGTAAACACTTTAGCCCTTGGATACTTCTATAACCAAGAGAAAAAAGTATCAGTAGCTGAAGATATTAAGATAGTCAAGCCATTGGTTCCTACTGCACCTGCAACACCAAAAATTCCAAAAGCCCCAAAAGCTCCTAGTGCACCCAAAACAAAATAAGATATGAAAACTCTGCTTCTGTCACTTCTATCTGTGGTAATTTTATGGTCTGATGCCCATATATTTGTATACCACAGATTTGGTGACAGCAGATATCCAAGTACAGACACAACAATTTCTCAACTGAAAAAAGAGTTTAAATATTTCAAAGCAAACGGCTACAAAATCATACCTTTGGAAAAACTAGTAAATGCCGTAAAAAATGGCAAAAATATACCGGACAAGTGGGTTGTTTTAACAATAGATGACAACTTTAGAAGTTTCTATGATAATGCTTTTGATATTTTTAAAAGATACAACTATACATTTTCACTATTTGTTTATGTTGAAGCCACCCAAAAAAAGTATCCGGATTACCTAAGCTGGAAACAATTAAGGGAAATATCAAAATATGGTTCTTTGGAGTTTCACTCTTATGCGCATCCTCATATGACCTTTATGAGCGACAAAAAATTAAAAAATGATTTTCAAAAAGGCTTGAAGCTTTTTGAAAAAAATTTAAAAATCAAGCCGAAATATTTTTCCTACCCATACGGCGAGTATGACAATAGGGTAAAAAGCATAGCAAAATCTTTCGGATTTGATGCAATCATAAACCAAAACATGGGCGCTGTTGGAAAAGGTAGTGATCTATATGATCTAGACAGAAATGCACTTGTAGGCAAGTCAAATCTAAAGTTTTTACTAAAATTCAAATACCTAAAAGCTACATGGATTGAGCCAAAATCCTATCCAAAAAATGGCATCATCACATCTCTACATGTAGAGACAAAACAATCTGCAAAATATGGTGGTCTATATACAAGTGGAAACGGATGGGAGAAAATAGCTATAAAAAATGGCATAATAGACCTCAAATTAGATAAAAAATTAACAAAAGCAAGAAACAGAATAATAATCTCAATAAAAAACAAAATTTCAACAAAACTACTCATAAAGGACAACCAATGGAACTAAGCCTCGTATATGAAGCACAAAAAGAGCACATAGACAAATCGCTGGCATCTTTAAAAAGAGATTTTAGCACAATTAGAAGTGGGAAAGTTTCAGTCTCCGTGCTTGACAATATAAAAGTTGACTATTATGGTACTCCGACCGCATTAAGTCAAGTTGCAACAGTCTTGATAAATGATGCAACAACAATCAGTATAACACCATGGGAAAAGCCTATGCTTAAAGCGATAGAGCATGCCATAGGCTCTGCAAATATCGGCGTGAATCCAAACAATGACGGCGAGAGCGTAAAACTATTTTTTCCTCCAATGACAACAGAGCAAAGAAAAGAGGGTGCAAAACAGGCAAAAACAATGGGAGATAAGGCAAAAGTAGCCATCAGAAATATAAGAAAAGATGCCAATGATAAAGTAAAAAAATTGGAGAAAAACAAAGAGATCACTGAAGATGAGGCTAAAAAAGCTTATGACGATGTGCAAAAATTTACAGACGCAGGCGTAAAATCTGTAGATATGGCTGTAAAAGAAAAAGAAGCTGAAATACTAAAGATATAAATATGAATATAGAAAAAATATATAAAGACGCGGATGCTTTACTTGAGGGGCACTTTCTTCTTAGTAGTGGAAATCACTCACAATTTTATCTTCAAAGCGCAAAGGTTTTAGAAAACCCGAAAATTGCACAACTTTTGGCTGACGAGCTTGCAAAACAGATAAAAAAAAGTGGCCTCAAGATAGACACTGTATGCTCCCCTGCCCTTGGCGGTGTTTTGGCAGGATATGAGTTGGCACGCTCACTTGGAGTTAGATTTATATTTGCCGAAAGAGTTGATAAAAAGATGACTATAAGAAGAGGTTTTGAGATAAAAAACGGTGAAAATATACTCATTTGTGAAGACATTATCACCACAGGAGGCTCTGCCCTCGAAGCCGCTCAGGTAGCTACAAATATGGGAGCAAATATAGTAGCTTTTGCTGCTTTGGCAAATAGAGGTTTTTGTAGTAGGGCCGGAAGCAATAAGAGCATGAAAGCTACATGTAAACTACCAAGAGATACACCGTTTTTTGCTTTGGCAGATTTTGAATTTGATATTTATGAGCCCGAAAATTGTCCACTTTGCAAAGATGGTAGTGATGCATATAAACCTGGTAGTAGAGGAAATTAGAAAAATATATGAGATGGAGAGATGCCAAAAAAGGCAAATTTAAACACAAAATCAAAACAAAAAAAGAGACTCTAAATATTGCCCCTATTGTAAATAGAGTAAAGGCTTTCCTAACCGATGCTTTTATGATATTTATGCCCATAATCTACACGGTTTTTTATCTTGTAATGGGCTCTCGCGAAGAGTTTAGGGCAAATATGCTGATGGGTTGGATATATATTTTTATCCCGCATTTTATCATAACAACACTATTTTTATATATAAAAAATCAAACACCGGGATATAAGGCTTATAATATAAGGCTGAGTACCTTTAAACACAGTAAGCCTACTTTTTTACAGGTAAGTGTAAGATATATAGTATTTACCGTTACTATATTTATCTTTCCTCTTCTTTTTATCCCATTCTTTACAAAGCGAAAACTAGGTTTGCAGGACTATATATCTGCTACAGTCCCTCTAAACTCTAAATGAGTGCATTTTCTAAAATATCCTCTTTTTTCTTTTTCTATTTTTTTATTATATCTATCTATATAGTATTTTTACCAAAAATGCTACAAAATATTGGCTACACAACCCTTCAGATAGGCATAATTTTCTCACTCGGACCACTCATGAGATTTTTTATACCTTTTTTCTTTTTAAAAAGATTTAATCTCAACAAAAGAATTTTTCACATCGCTTTATTATTAGCATTAATCTCTTCTATACTCTTTTATTTTACAATTTCAAATTTTTATCTTTTTGTCTTACCAAACATCTTACTCGGTATATCTTTTGGCATTATGTTGCCTTACATCGATACCTATGCTCTTGGCTTTTTGAAAAAAGAAAAGTATGGTCGAGCTAGACTGTTTGGCTCCATCGGATTTATGATTTGCAGCCTTGTTTTAGCTAGAAATCTTAGTGATTATGGTGTAGGCTTAAATTATTTCTTTATATCTACCGCACTTGTCGTTTTATTTGGTTTTTTGATAACACTTGAAAAAAATAGCATAAAAAAATTAAAATACGGTATAGGCGAAAGATTCATATTTAAAAAAACACTTTACCTATGGATTAGCCTCTTTTTTATGCAGATGAGTTTTGGTATATTTTACAATTTTTTTACTATATATGAGACAAGTCACGGAATATCTCTAAAGTCCGTCAGCTATCTGTGGACTTTTTCAATCATTTGCGAAATTGCACTTTTTTATTTCCAATCGCATTTTTTTAAAAAATTTGAACTTTTGACACTTATAAAAACAGCTGTTTTTATAACCATAATCAGATGGATGTTATTGTATATGTTTCCTTCTTCCTTGGTTATATCTTACCTGTCTCAATCACTACATGCTTTTGGATTTGCTCTTCATCATACCGCTTCCATAAGCTTTTTATATTTAGTATATGAAAACAAAAGGCTCTCAAACCAATTTTACTACGGCATATCTTTTGGTTTAGGTGGGTTTTCAGGTTCAGTATTTGCAGGATATCTATATGGAGCAAATATCTTTTTATATGCCGCTTTTATAGCCGCCATCTCTTTTATTTTTCTATTTTTTCAAAAGAACCCTACGGAGCTAAGACAAAATTTCTAAAATAAATATCCTCAACTTTATATCCAAAAGTATTATATATTATCTGTTTTAATTTGTCTTTATACTCTTGTTTACCTTTATCTGTGATGAGTTTATCGCTGTTTTGGATAGCCGTATATCTTAAAATCAAATCCCTCACATCATTAATATTTTTTTCCAACGCCTTTTTATCATCTCTATTTTTCATCTTCAATGACATATCGGCTTTCATATAGTGATATTTCCCGCCACCAAGAGTAATAACAACACCATCTAGCGGAACTTCCGTCTTATCTGTGCCTTGTGTTGACTTGTCCGTTTGATGTGTAACTTGTCTAGAAAATTTTTGAAAATTATCTCTTGTCTGCCTATCTCCATGTATAAATATACCAATAATAAAATAGGACAAAGCTACCAAAACGATAACAACCAAAGAAATTTTTAAAGCTTTCATACCATTCATTTGTGATCCTTAAAAAGATGTAAGTCATTATATCTTTTTTTATGTTATTACTCCACTAACTCTATACATAATTAAAATTTTCTTAATCTAATTAAGACTATTTTTATCTTATTTAGATATACTTCTATTATCAAAAATTATATTAAAGGTAAAAAATGTCACAAACACATCTAAAAGGTAATCCTGTAAGTCTTGGCGGAAACGCCGTAAATGTTGGAGATAAAGCTCCCGAGGTAGTCGTTGTAGCACAAGATTTGAGCGAAATCAAAGTCGGTGGGGCAACAGGTAAAAAACAGATAATCGTAGTAGTTCCTTCTCTTGATACTCCTGTATGTGCAGCTGAAACAAGAAAGTTTAACGAAGAAGCAGCAAAAGTACAAAATGCTAGTATCACGGTTGTATCTATGGATTTACCATTTGCGATGGGTAGATTTTGTACAACTGAAGGCATTGAAAATCTAAGTGTTGGAAGCGACTTTAGAAACAAAGACTTTGCGAACTCATATGGTGTTTTAGTGGCCGATGGTCCATTGGCAGGTGTTACATGTAGAGCTATTTTTGTAGCAAATGAAGATGGAGTTGTTACATATAAAGAGATTGTTCCTGAAATAACTGCTGAGCCTGATTACGAATCAGCGCTTAATGCTATAAAATAAATATAAAAGTGAAGTTTGGTATATGCCAAACTTCACTCAACTACTAAAATTTTGGCAAAGCCAAAATTTACCTTGATGCTCTCTTTCTTTTAGTAGCATCTAAAATTCTTTTTCTGATTCTTATCGTATTTGGTGTCACTTCTACTAACTCATCATTTTCTATCCACTCAAGTGCAAGCTCAAGCCCCATATCTCTTGGTGGAACTAATTTTATAGCTTCATCTGCACCGCTGCTTCTTACATTTGTTAGATTTTTACCTTTGATTGGATTTACATCCAAATCATTCGGGCGAGCATGTTCGCCGATAATCATACCTTTATAAACTTTTGTTTGTGGTCCTATAAAAAGCGAGCCTCTATCTTGGAGGTTAAATAGTGAGTACCCAAGCGCAACTCCATCTTCCATGGAGATCAAAGCTCCATTTTTACGATGCTCTACTGCGCCACTTAGGGAGCGAAATTCTAAAAATGAGTGGTTCATAACACCCTCACCCTTGGTATCAGTCAAAAACTGTCCACGAAAACCGATAAGTCCACGAGCCGGTATCTCAAACTCTATCCTTGTTTGTCCATCACCTGTTGGATTCATGGCCATCATTTCGGCTTTTTTTCTTCCTAACTTCTCTATAACTACGCCTGTATGCTCATCCGGTACATCTACGACCAAATGTTCATAAGGCTCCATTTTAACACCATTTTCCTCTTTAGTGATAACTTCAGGGCGACCTAGTGAAAACTCAAAACCTTCTCTTCTCATATTTTCTGCCAATATCGTTATCTGAAGTTCACCACGACCGGAGACTTTAAATTTACCCTCACCTGCGTTTTCATACTTCATAGCAATATTTATCTTCATCTCAGCTTCTAATCTCTCATCAAGTTTGTTAGAAGTGACATATTTTCCCTCTAATCCAGCAAATGGTGAGTCGTTTACTGCAAATACAACTGAAAGTGTCGGTTCCTCTATATGAAGTGGATCAAGTGGCATAGGATTGTTTGGATCTACCACACTATCGCCAACATCTAGCGCTTCAAATCCTGCTATTGCTACGATATCACCGCTACTAGCCTCGTCAATATCAATTCTATCAAGTCCATTAAATCCAATAAGTTTTGATATCCTTCCTTTTATTGTTTCACCGTTTGCTTTGGCAACCATCACATTTTGATTTTTCTTAATCGTTCCGTTAAATATCCTGGCTATTCCTATTTTTCCCACATAGTTATCATAATCAAGTGTAAAAACCTGGAGTTGAAGTGCGTTGTCAGCAGAGCCTGTAGGAAGTGGGACGGATTTTAAAATTGTCTCAAAAAGAGGTTCAAGATTTTTATTTTCATCCTCCATATTATACTTTGCATATCCCTCTTTTGCAGCTGAATAAATAACAGGAAACTCCAGCTGTTCATCATTTGCATCAAGTGCTACCAAGAGATCAAATACCTCATCAACAACTCTTTCAGGGTCAGCAGCCGGTTTGTCTATCTTATTTATGACTACTATCGGTTTTAAACCTAATGATAGAGCTTTTTTCAAAACAAATTTTGTTTGAGGCATTACACCCTCTTGGGCATCAACCAAAAGCAAAACACCGTCTACCATCTTCAAAACCCTCTCAACTTCACCGCCAAAATCAGCGTGGCCCGGAGTATCTATGATATTTATCTTTAAATTTTTATAGTGAATGGCGGTATTTTTAGAAAGTATTGTGATACCTCTCTCTTTTTCCAAATCATTACTATCCATAACTCTCTCATCAACTTTCTGGTGCTCTGTAAATGTGCCGGACTGTTTTAACAGCTCATCTACCAATGTAGTTTTTCCATGATCAACATGTGCAATCACAGCTATATTTCTAAACTCTTGCAAAAATTTCTCCTAATCTATCGCTTTTAATCAGGTAACTTGCAAGATACCTGATATGTAAAATTAAATAGTGACTTTATATAAGGATTGCATTATACCCAAAATTTTCTTTAAAGAGATAAAATTTATAATAATACTTTTGGAATGATAATTGCTTTTATTAAGGCATATATTTTTATAAGGCATATGTATGAATAGTTTAGCAACTCTTTTAAGCCCTAATTCTAAGGCTGAAAATATACCAAAAAACATCAGAACAAAGGATGCAACTTCTGATGAAAAAAGTAATAAATTAGATTTTATATCTATACTTTTTAGCCAAATAAAAGTAAGTTCTGAAGCATCATCAAAACAAGATATAAAGATAGTTCCTACTAATGATAAACTCGATAGATCTATAAAAAATAGTGATAAACAAAAATCCTCCGATGAACTTTTATTGGGCGATATTTTGAATATTATTAGTCTTTTAAAAGATAGTGATAAAAGCAGTAGTTTTCCTAAATTTTCAGATAAGATGGATAAAATATTGAGTAATAAATCTATAAAAAATGATTTTAAAAATATTAAAAACTTAGATGATCTTCTTAAACTTTCAAAAAAATATAATTTAGGACTCAAAGATGTAAAATTTACAAAACAGAGCATCAATAATCTTAAAAAAGATTTTCCAAAACTTGATATAGAGAATTTTTTTAATGTGGACAATAACAAAAAAAAAGATATATCGACTAAATCCACAAACAAGATTGATATAAAAATAAAAAATAAAAGTAGATATTTTACAAATAATTTAGAGACTAAAAGTATTGATATGAAATCAAAAAATAAAAATAAAAATACTTTGCAAAATATTTTAAAGAAAATAGATACTAAAAAACCTACTACGGTTAGTGAAAAACAAAATAGTGTTTTAAATGTTGAAAAAGATGTAAAAGTAGATGTAAAAAATACTGGAAAAGTGGTGCATGTTGATAAAAAAAATCAAAAAAGTAAGCATATCAAAAAAACAAGAACAGATAAAATAAGTGAAACGAGAAATGAAACCAAACAAAATATTCAAGATGATGTACTTCATCAAATTAAATCTCAAAAACATTCAAATATATCCAATCTTGAGAAAAACAAAAGTATTGTAAATGAAAATTTATCCCAAGATGACTCTAATACAAAGATTAAGAAAAACCAAAATAGTATCTCATCTCACAAACAAGAGTTTCAAACTTCATCTCATATCGACAACAGTAAAACAAATAAACAGGTAAAAGTTGACAATAGTCTAAATCAATTTACAAATGATTTAAAAGAAAAAGTGGATGCCTATAAACCACCCCTTATGAAAGTCAAGATGGCACTAAATCCAAAAGATTTAGGCGAAGTAGAGGTTACTCTTATACATAGAGGCAACAATCTACATGTAAATATAACATCAAATACAAATACAATGTCACTATTTACCCAAAACCAAGCAGAGTTCAAAAACTCTCTAGTCAATATGGGATTTACGAATTTGGAGATGAACTTCTCAGACCAAGGAAAAAATTCCGAACAAAATCAACAAAATAGCAAGAAAAACGGTACATCTTTTGAAGAGTATAGCAACAAAGATGAGCAAGAGAGTTCAATAGAACTTATAGTACCTAGATATATATAAAAGGATAAAAAATGTCGACTTCAGCAATCACAAATTCTACTACAACAAATTCTGTTACAGCTACCAACCCAAAAAGTGTCTTAGGTAAAGATGATTTTATGAAGCTACTTTTAACTGAACTTCAATATCAAGACCCTACTGATCCCATGGATAGTGAAAAAATATTAGATCAAACTTCACAATTAGCAACACTTGAATCAGCTGACAATACAAATAAAGCTATGGAAAAGCTCGTAGCTCAATTAAATTCGAGCTCTGACTTAAATGCAGTTTCAGCCATAGGAAAAACAGGTAGTTTAGGGACAGATAGTATAACTTTAGGAAAAGATGATAATCCTACTTTTGATATGTATTTTAAACACAATATAGCTAGTGGTACTATACATATAACCGATACTCAAGGAAATATAGTCAAAACCTTCGATTTAAAAACACACGATGCAGGAGTGCAATCTTTTCAATGGGATGGCAAAGATAACTCTGGAAATAGACTCCCTGAAGGAAAATATAGTATTACATCTGATTATAGCGATGGCTCGACAGGTAGTTACAAATCTGTATATGGAATTTTTCCTATAGAATCAGTTAGATTTGATAGCGGAAAAGCTCTTCTTAAATTAGGAAATAATTACTATCCATTATCTGACATAAAAGAAATATACCAGTAAGGAAAAACAAAATGAATACATCCTTTTACAATGGAGTTGCCGGTGTAAAAACACAACAATTTGGTATAGATACATGGTCTGACAACATAGCAAATGTAAACACTTATGGCTTTAAAGCAAATTTACCTGAATTTTCTACGCAATTCTCACAAGTTTTAAATTCAGCTCAAAATAGTCCCACTTCAGATGATATGGGGTTAGGAGTTAAAGTACAAGGAACAAGTCTAGATTTGGCTCAAGGAGAGTTAATAGACAGTGATAGTAACTTTGATACTGCTATCAATGGCAATGGATGGTATGGTTTTAAGAATGGAAATCAAAATTATTTTACAAAACTTGGCTCTTTTAATAAAGATGCCGATGGAAATCTAGTCAATGAAAATGGAGAGTATCTGCTGGGTACTACCAATGCGGCGTTAAAGCCTACAAATGTCTCACAATCAAAATTGGAAAGTTTTGGACAAGCATATACCAGCGATGGTTTGCAAAACCCAAAAGTTTTTACTGTAGATTCAAAGCAAGATATTCCTCTTGGAGATGTAAATAATCAAACTAAAATTAACCTTCCGGATTTTTTATATATACCGGCAAATCCGACTAAAAATATAACTTTTGGTGCAAATTTGAATACTGAAGTAGAGTCAGAAATAGATCCAACAACTAATCAAGAAGTTGCTATAAGTTCAGATCATTTTACAACAGGATTGACAAATCAAGATGGAAGTAAAAGTATCCTTGATATGACTTTTACAAAACAGTTTCCCGAGCAAGATACAGGGAGTCTATGGAATGGTGAATTTAAAATACTAAAAGATGTTGGTCAAAAACAAAGCGATGTAAGTTATGATCCTACTCAATACTTTTCATATCCAAATAGCAATACTCTATATCAAATTTTTGATGATCAAACAGGAACGCTATCATTTAATGGAACAGGGGCGCTAACAAATGCAGACATACCATCTCTGTCTAATGATGGAATTCCTATCACTCTAAGTTTTGGAACACCTTTAGATTCTACAATTCCAAATAGTGGATATAATGGCATGACAGCTATCAAGGGCTTAGGAAGTGAGACAAAATTTGTCAGCAATGATGGTAAAGATGAAGGTATTTTAGAAAAATATGAAATAGAATCAAATGGCAATATAAAAGCTAATTTTAGCAATGGAACTAGTTCCTCTGTTGGAAAAATTGCTATTTACCACTTTCAAAATGAGGGAGGACTTCAGAAGATAAATAGCAATATGTTCACAGCAAGTCAAAATAGTGGAAAAGCGTTTTTTTATACAAAAAATGGTCTCAATGTCAATGGAAACAGTATTATGACAGGTAAATTAGAAGATAGCAATGTCCAAACAAGTGTAGCTATGACTGAACTGATTATAATCCAAAAAGCATTTGATGCAAGTGCAAAAAGCATAACCACTAGTGATGAAATGATTAAAAATGCAATCAACATGAAAAAATAGGAATAGAATTTGCTTTTAATTAAAAAATTAAGAATAATAGAAATTATTATCCAAACAAAGGATTTAATATGATGAGATCATTATGGGCTGGAGTTTCTGGTCTACAAGCACATCAAGTAGCCATGGATGTAGAAGGAAACAATATAGCCAATGTAAATACAGCCGGCTTTAAATACAGCAGAGTTAATTTTTCAGACCTTTTAAACCAAACATCAAAGATAGCAACTGCACCTCAAGGTGAACTTGGAGGTAAAAACCCTATGCAAGTTGGTCTTGGCTCTCAGGTTAGCTCTATTACAAAGATATTTAAACAAGGTTCAATCCAATCGACAGACAAAAACACTGACCTTGCTATATCAGGAGATGGCTTTTTTGTTGTTAGCCCAGATGGGGGGAAAACATATAATTTTACAAGAAATGGAGATTTTGTATTTGATGCAAATGGTAATTTTGTCGATAGCAATGGATATATAGTCCAAGGTTGGGATAGAGATCCGCAAACTGGACAGATAGATACAACTGCACCAATAAAAAACATAACCATTCCTTCTGGTCTTACAACTCCGGCAAATCCTACTTCCAAAGTAACTTTAAAAGCAAATCTTAACTCAGGTCCATCAATAAAGAACAAATCATTGGTTTATTCTTTGGATAGCAATGGAGACAATAGTAGTAATGAAGTTGCAGCTGGAGCAGTAGATAAATTGGATTTTAGTTCTCTTTTTAATGAAACAGGTGAATCATTATCTATGAAAGATGGAGATAATTTTCAAATTAGTTTTGATGGGGGATCAAATTATAGTACTTTGACTTACAGCACAAACGGAGATGGTTCTTCGAGTGATGGCAATTTTCAAACAACAAATGGTCTTAGAGAAGAATTACAAAACTTAGCACAAAACCAAAATAATAATGCTACCGTTACTGTTAATGATCAAGGAAAATTTGAAGTAATAAATGGTGATCAAAATGGAAATAATTTAACAATAAAAACCAAAGAAGGTTCTCAAAATAATCAAAACCTTTTAGATATGATGACGCCGCTTGAAGGAACTATACCGGCTGATGGAAGTTCTAAAATATCTCAATCTTTTTATAGTGCGACACATGCATCTAGTATAGATATCTTTGACTCACTCGGCACAAAACATACCCTAAGAACTGCTTTTAGAAAATTAAGTCAAGATGCTAACGGTTCTACTTGGCAAACAGTTTTAAATGTCCCAGATCCTGGAGAGATAAGTACGGCTTCTCCTAAAAATTATTTAGTAGGAACAATAAAATTTAATTCTGATGGATCATTGGCAACTTATACTCCATCAAGTGTAAGTTTTACAGGAAACAATGGCTCAAAACCAAAACAAACAGTCAATTTAGATCTTGGAACTGCAAATCAATTTGATGGAATGACTAGTTTTGATGCAACTTCCAATACTTCAGGAATCTCTCAGGATGGATATCCAGGTGGTGATTTGGATGGCATAAGAGTAGATGAAACAGGAACTTTGATAGGAAGTTTTACAAATGGTAGAAGTTTTGGTTTAGCTCAAGTTTCTATGGCAAGTTTTGCAAATAATGTCGGTCTTGAAAGCAATGGTGGCGGAACATATATACAAACTTCAAACTCAGGAGATCCAATTATCGGTCAAGCAGCTACCGGTAAAAGAGGATCAATCCAAGCAAGCTCTTTAGAGATGAGTAATGTTGATTTAAGCAGAAGTTTAACTCAGCTTATAGTGATTCAAAGAGGCTTTCAGGCAAATTCAAAAACAATCACTACTTCTGATCAGATGTTAAACACTCTACTTCAATTAAAACAATAATTTTGATATAATGTGCCTCATTAAAAAATGGGGCACATTATGAAAATCACTCTCTTACAACACACATCTCTAGAAGTCTGTGCAAGTGCCATACGAACTTGTTGGCAAAGTTTTGACAAAAGTGACAATGGTGGCGAAAAAGACAGAGAATTAATAGACAGAGTCGGCAATAAATTTAAACATGCTTCTACGCTTGAGCATCTCGTATATACATTTTACATCCAAGGTATCAGCAGAGCACTACTTCAAGAACTAGCAAGACACAGAATAGCATCACTTTCAGTAAAAAGTACAAGATACACACTAAAAGAGCTCAAAAATGAGGAGAGCTTTACATGTAGAGACTTTGAGAAAGCGAGTAAATATCTTGTTATTACACATAATGAAAAAGTGGATGAAATGAGCATAAAAGCACTTGAAAATCTAAGAATTATACTAAAAGAGGGCATAAGTAACGATGTTGCAAAATATTGTCTTCCCGAGAGTTATAAGACTGAGCTTACATGGACTATAAATGCTAGGAGTTTACAAAACTTTTTAACACTAAGAAGTGGCAAATCTGCCCTTTGGGAGATTCGTAATTTAGCCCATAAACTATATGATTCTCTACCAAATGAGCATAGATATCTTTTTACATGTGAGAAACTTTGATAGTGTTTGCATAAGTCAATGCTATAGCTATAGCATCCGTTATATCAAGGGGTTTAATCTCTTGTTTTATACCTAAAATTCTCTTTACCATAAAAGCTACTTGTTCCTTTTTTGCTTTACCATTTCCCGTCACCGCTTTTTTAACTTGTAGTGGTGTAAACTCATGAAAATTTCCTACAACTTGAAGTATCTTCAGACTCAATGCACCCCTAAACTGCGCTAGTTTAAGCACTGTTTTTGGGTTGTAAGCATAAAATATATCTTCTATAACAACTTCATCTATCTTATGATTTTTAAAGATGATATCTAAACCCTCTACCAGCTCTACTATTTGGTGTTGTAAGATTTTTTCTTTGATTTTTATGAGCCCCGCTTCAACTAATCTAATTCCATTTTTTTCCTTGTTAATTATCGCATATCCACAATTTTTTGTACCTGGATCTATACCTAAAATAGTCATTTTACACCCTTTATTCACATACTTATTCATATAGTGAAAAACTTTTTCACTATATGCTTTTTTATCTCATTTTGTATTTTAACATATAACTAATAATATTTTAGGTAAAATAAACAGATTATACTTAAGGAGTTTGTTTGTTAGCGGATAGTATATTAAATCTTTTAAAAAATGAGATATCTGAACAAGATTATGAAAGATATATCAAACAATTAGAATTTGATGAAAAAAACTCACACTCCGACCAAAAGGTTTTTACCGCTCCTAATATACTCATACAAAATTGGATAAAAACAAAATACAGTAAAAAATTGGCACATCTATTTGAAGTAAAAACAGGTATAAAACCAGATATAAAAATCACACTAAAAAATAGATCCGAAATACATACAAAAAAACCAAAAAATATAGACATATATGAAGCAAATAAACCAACGATAAATACCATATTAAATCCATCATATACTTTTGAAAGTTTTGTAGTAGGAAGCTCAAACCAATTTGCATACTCTATAGCAAAGTCTGTTGCAAAAAAACCGGGTATTATTTATAATCCTGTATTTATCTATGGTCCAACAGGTCTTGGAAAAACCCACTTAATTCATGCTATAGGAAACTATTCACAAACACTGGGTAAAACAGTGATATATGCTACGATAGAGCAATTTATGAATGATTTTACATATAATCTAAAAAATCAGACTATGGACAGATTTCGAGAGAAATACAGAAATTGTGATATTTTACTCATAGATGATACTCAATTTTTATCAAATAAAATTCAAACGCAAGAAGAATTTTTTCACACTTTCAATGAACTGCATGCTGCAGGAAAACAGATAGTTTTAACAAGTGATAAACCACCAAAGATGATAAATGGCTTAGAAGAGAGACTAAAAAGCAGATTTGAGTGGGGAACTACAGCAGATATAGGCATACCTGAACTCGAGACAAAGATAGCCATCATAAAGAAAAAGTGTGAATTAGACGGTATAGATTTAAATAACGAGATAGCAAATTATATAGCTGCAAATATGGGTGATAATATAAGAGAGATAGAGGGTGCAATCATAAATCTAAATGCCTATGCAACTCTTATGCGTCAAGAGATAACCATGGAATTTGCTAAAAATGTTATGAAAGCTCAAATAAAAGAGAAAAAAAATCATATAACTTTAGAAGACATCATAAAGGTAATTTCAAGAGAATTAAACATAAAACCAAGTGAAATTAAGTCTAAAAAGAGAAATAAAAATATAGTAGAAGCAAGAAGAATAGGAATCTATCTAGCAAGAACCCTGACACCAAATTCTATGTCATCCCTTGCATCATTTTTTGGTATGAAGGATTATACTGCAGTTTCACATAATATGAAAAAAATAAATGAGCTGATAGAAACAAATGAGACATTTAAACTTAAAATAGAAGAGCTAAAAAATAAAATTTTGGTAAGGGAGTAGAAAGTTATATAAAAATATGTGAACATATGTGAAAAATTTATATTTTTTATTCATATAAATTTCGCCTATTTTTAGGGTTTTAAAGGTGTTTTTCACTTTTTCAAGCTATGCTACTACTACTACTATTTTATTTTTAAATATAAAAGGAGATTTGATGAAAGTTTCGATAAATAAAGGCGTATTGGAGACGATACTCATAAACACACAACCCTATTTAGAAAAAAAAGATTTGAGTCAAATTACATCTCATCTTTTAATCACAACAAATGATGATGAGCTAATCATAAAAGCAACAGACTTTGAAATAGGATTAAGCTATAACAGTAAAAATATAAAAATCCAAGATCACGGTACTGCCACGGCAAACGGTAAAAAATTACTTGATATTATTAAAATATTAAAAGATGATGAAGTGATACTTGAAACTATAAACGATAACCTTTACATAAAACAAAATAGTTCAAAATTTAAACTTCCTATGTTTAATCCAAATGAATTTCCATCATTTCCACAAATAGAAAATAGACCAAAATTTAATATAAACAGTTCGCTATTTGTAAGATCTATCAAAAAAATAGCACCTTCTATAGATAATAACAACCCAAAATTTGAGTTAAATGGTGCATTGATAGATATAAAAGATGACATAATAAATCTTGTATCTACGGACACAAGAAGATTAGCCATAGTAAAACTTGAAAATAACACAGGAGATCATTTTTCTATGATCATACCTAAAAAAGCTATCAGTGAAATTCAAAAACTTTTCTTCGATGAATTAGAGATATTTTATGATGAAAATACACTAATAGCAAAATCATCTAATTTTCAATTTTTTACAAAACTGATAAATGGAAAATTTCCCGATTATGAAAGAATCATACCTAAAGAAAAAAGTTTTAGACTTCTTTTAAACAGGGCAAAGATAGTAGAAGCTGTAAAACAGATATCTATAATATCAAATGAGATGAAAATCACTTTTAAAAGTGATAAAATAATATTTGAAAGTCTAAATGATGAAAATATAGAAGCAAAAACAGAAATTCAATATAATACTGGTTTAGATACTCAGATATATCTTGCAACAAACAGCAGATATCTTCTAGATTTTCTCTCAAATATAGAAAATGTTGATTTTACTCTTGGATTTAATGATAGTTCACTACCATTTACACTAGAAGATGAAAATTTTATAACGATAGTTATGCCGATAATGATATAAGGAAGATTAAATGAGCGAATACGGTGCAGCAAATATAAAAGTATTAAAAGGTTTAGAAGCAGTAAGAAAACGACCAGGAATGTATATAGGTGATACAAATATCAATGGATTACATCACCTTATATATGAAGTTGTAGATAACTCTATAGATGAAGCAATGGCTGGGTATTGTGATAAAATCACAGTTGAACTTACGACTGAAGGTTCAGCCATCATTACTGACAATGGTAGAGGTATTCCGGTTGCACAGCATCCTACTGAAAAGATTTCAGCTGCTACTGTTGTTTTGACAGTTCTTCATGCTGGTGGAAAGTTTGATAAAGATACATATAAAGTCAGTGGTGGTCTACATGGAGTTGGTGTTTCAGTTGTAAATGCACTTTCATCCAAATTAGTAGCTACTATAAAAAGAGATGGAAAAGAGCATCGTCAAGAGTTTTCCTGTGGTATTCCTACTAGTGAATTAGAAGTTGTAAAAAATAGTAGAAAAAAAGGTACAACTATAGAGTTTTGGCCAGATGAAAGTATATTTGAAACAACAGATTTTGTATATGATACTTTAGCTAAAAGATTTCGTGAAATCGCTTATCTAAACCCAAAAGTTACTATAGAATTTAAAGATAATAGAGATGGGAGAAGCGATGTTTTTCATTTTGAAGGTGGTTTAAGACAATTTGTAGAAGATTTAAATAAAAGAGATCAAGTATCAACTCCTTACCATTTTAATGATACGGTAAATGGAGTAGAAGTAGATATAGCTCTTATGTATAATTCAGCTTATAATGAAACACTTCTATCTTTTGTAAATAATATAAAAACTCCTGAGGGTGGAACACATGAGAGTGGCTTTCGTGCAGGACTCACAAGAGCAATAGTGAACTATATAAATGCAAATGCAGCGGCTCGTGAAAAAGATATAAAGATAAGTGGTGATGATGTTAGAGAAGGACTTATCTCTGTAGTTAGTGTAAAAGTTCCAGAGCCTCAATTTGAGGGTCAGACTAAAGGCAAACTTGGAAATACCTATGTAAAACCAATAGTTCAAAGACTTACTTTTGAAAAACTTGTAAAATATTTTGAAGAAAATCCTATAGAAGCAAAAGCTATCATGAATAAGGCAATAGGAGCTGCTCGTGGAAGAGAAGCTGCTAAAAAAGCTAGAGATTTAACAAGAAGAAAAGACTCTATGAGTATAGGAACACTTCCTGGAAAGTTGGCTGATTGTCAAAGTAAAGATGCTAGTATCAGTGAACTTTACCTAGTGGAGGGAGATAGTGCTGGTGGTAGTGCCAAACAGGGAAGAGATAGAGTTTTTCAAGCTATACTTCCACTAAAAGGTAAAATTTTAAATGTAGAAAAGAGTAGAATCGATAAAATCCTAAAATCAGAAGAGATAAAAAATATGATCACGGCTCTTGGATGTGGTATAGGTGAAGAGTTAAATGAAGATAAACTAAGATATCACAAACTTATCATCATGACCGATGCAGATGTGGATGGAAGTCATATACAGACTCTACTTTTAACATTTTTATTTAGATTTTTAAGACCTGTTGTAGAAAATGGATATGTATATCTTGCTCAACCACCACTTTATAGATATAAAAAGGGTAAAAAAGAGATATATATAAAAGATGACAGTGAGTTAAATGCACTCTTAATTGAAAATGGTATAAGTAGTATGGATTTTGAGGGAATTGGCAAAAATGACCTATTAGACTTCTTTAAAATAGTAGCTGCTTATAGGAGTATATTAAAAGAGTTGGAAAAAAGATATTCAGTTATAAAAGTGATACGATTTTTAATAGAAAATCCGGATATTATCTCCCTTAACAATCAACAAATGTTTGAAAAAATTGAAATTTATATAAAAGAGATTGGATATAATATCTTAAATAAGAGTGTAGATGATGAATTTATTCATCTGTACATACAGACAAATGATGGTCTTGAAGAGCTTCTTTTAAATGATGATTTTTTTACAAATCCACTCTATGAAGAGGCAAGATATATAAGAAACAAAATACTTGAGAGAGATTTAGATTTTGGTGGAAGAGATGTTGTTGATCTACTAGATGAGATAGAAAAACACGCAAAAAAAGGTGCGTATATCCAAAGATACAAAGGTCTTGGTGAGATGAATCCTGAGCAACTTTGGGAGACTACGATGAACCCTGAAAATAGGAGACTATTAAAGGTAAATATAGACGATTTTGAGGTAGCGAGCGATACTTTTTCACTCTTTATGGGAGATGAAGTAGAGCCTAGAAGAAATTATATACAAGCACACGCAAAAGATGTAAAACACCTGGATGTCTGATGCTTTACTCTGAATCAAAAGAGAGAGGAAACAGATTTTTAATAGCATTAAAAATTGCTTTTCCTTTTCTCATTTTGATTGCTTATATGATTTATACTTTTAACACAAATAAAAACAGTATATCTATCATATTAGTAACGATTCTCATACCAATTTATACATATTACATTTTTTATATGATATATAATGGCTTTAAATCGACACTTATAGATAAAATTACAAGAACATTTAACAGAAAAGAGATACTAGAGCTGATACAAAAAGAGATACAAAAAGATGAAAATACGCTTATAGTACTTTTAAATATAGAAAATATATACGATATAGATGAGAGATACGGTGTAAATAATGCTGATAACCTTCTCGCTGAATTTGCAAAAAAAATCAATACATTTTTAGAAAATTATAATTTCAAAAATATTCCAATCGGAAGATACTCCGGTGGGAGTTTTTTGTTGATAATTAAACATAAGAAAAAAGAGTTAAGACATTTGCTAACTATGTTTTCAAAAGAGTTAAAAAATATAGGCATAAATGACATAGAAGTGAAGGTTGATTTTTCTATGATAGAGTCAAATTATGATAGTAAAGTTGAAAATATTATAAAAGTTCTTTTTGATTTTATAGACGAAGAGAAAGAAAGTGAGTTTGAAACTCAAAATATAAAACCAAACGAGTTTGAAAAGATTATTTATGATGCTATAAAAGAAGAAAAATTTCTTTTAAAATACCAACCTAGTCTCAATTTAAGAACTAAAAAAACAGAGATTTTTGAAGTTTTAGTAAAAATTTACTCAAAGAATTATGGATTGATTTCAAAAAACCAAGCACAAAAGGCGATAAATTTTGGTGGATTTGAAAAAATATTTGATAAAAAAATATTTGACTATTTTTTAACAGAATTTAAAAATTTAAATATAAAAGATAATCCTGATAGATATTTTAGTATAAATGTATCGGCTGTTTCTTTAAGAGACAATGACTTTAGAATATACCTAAGAGAGATTTTTTATCACAATAATATAAAAATAGAAAATATCATTTTAGAGATAAATGAAAAAAAAGCCTATAAAGATTTGAAAAGATTTAGTGAAATTTTAACTCAATACAAGAAAGCAGGCTTCAAGATAGCACTTGACAATTTTGGCGGCGATAACTGCTCGATAGAGTATCTAAAAAATCTGCCTATTGATTTTGCTAAATTTGACATACAATATACAAAATATTTTCAAAATGAAAAGTATAAAAAAACACTAAAAAATCTATTAGAACTATGCAAAGATTTAGGTGTAAAAACTATGATAAAATTTATAGACAAACAAAAACTTTATGAGGAAATTATGGAGTTTAATCCAACATATATACAAGGTTTTTATATAGCAAAACCAAAGAGTATAAAACAGTTAGAGGAGAATATATGAGATATGGCGAAAAAGAGATAAAAGAGTTTGATATAAACAAGGATTTGGAGCTCTGGCCAAATAAGCATCAAAAAAATTATATAATAAAGATAGAGTTACCAGAGTTTATGTGTCTTTGTCCTAGGAGTGGATATCCTGATTTTGCAACTATATACATAGAATATATTCCAAATGAGTTGGTAGTGGAATTAAAAGCTATAAAACTCTATATAAACAGTTTTATGTATAGAAATATCTCCCATGAAGATAGTGCAAATGAGATATATGACACTCTTTTTACAAAGTTAAAACCAAAATGGCTTAGAGTTTTTGCTGATTTTAACCCAAGAGGAAATGTTCACACAACTATAGAGTTAGACTCAAAAAAGATGGAATTAAAATGCTAAATCCTCAACTTATAGAGCATATTTTTGCAGCAGCTTCAATTCAAAGATGGAATGACTATCCAAGAATGGTTGAGTTAGTAGAACTTGATAAACAGGCTCATAAGTTTATCATAGCTTATTTTATGGCAAATATGGAAGAGGATGTAAACAGAGTTCATCTTATAGAAGCGGGTATATTTGAATTTTTAAGACGAGTTGTAGTGACGGATATAAGACCGGATGTCTTTAGAAAAGCTCTTCAAAAAAAAGAGAAAGAGATAAACGAGTGGGTTCTCTCAAAGCTTATAGACTCTATAAAAGATATACAAAACGGAGAATTCTTACAGAGGTTTAAAAACTATCTTGATGATCCTCAAATGTATAAAAAAGAGAGATTTATATTAAAAGCTGCATCATATATATCTACAAAATGGGAATTTTCCATAGTCTATCAAACAAGCCAATTTTTAAGCGGTATAGATAGAGTAAAAGAGGCAGTTGATGAAGAGATCGAGGACTATTATGAGCTTGTAAGCGTAAGAAAAATTGCCTTAAATAAAAAGATTTCAAAGATTATAGATTTAAGCGGGAGACTAAGATTTCAAAAAAGGTGGGCTCAAACCCCTAGAGTTCCCGAGACTTCAGTTTTAGGACATATGCTTACAGTCGCGATACTTGGCTATTTTTACTCTCTACATGTAGAGGCCTGTGATAGTAGGATAGAAAATAACTTTTTTTGTGCACTTTTTCATGATCTCCCTGAAGCTCTCACAAGAGATATAATATCTCCTGTTAAATACTCAGTAAGTGGCTTAGATGATATCATCAGTGAGTATGAACTAAAAGTGATGGATGATGAGATTTTTCCATACATTCCAAATAGTTTTTTGAAAGATTTTCAGTATATTTTGGGTCTTTATGACGGTAAGAAAAATGAATTTTTAGATAAAATTCAAGATGATGACGAGATAAAAATAGTAGATGATATAGAAAATTATAATGAAGATAGATTTTGTGCTATAGATGGCAAAGCACTTAAAAACTGTGATAGACTCTCAGCTTTTATAGAGGCAACGCTCTCTATATCTCACGGTGTAAAATCGAAAGAGTTAGTACAAGGTAAAGCCCATATATTAGAATCTTTAAGAGAAAAATCTCAAGATGGAGCTATAAATTTTTATGATTTGGCAAAAAATATAGAAAAGTTTTTAGAGAGTTAAAAACCCTCCTCCAGATTACTGCGGCACACACTTTAAAAGAGTGCTCTGCTGTGTTCCCACCCTGAAGCATTGTTCAAATAGAGTATTGCACAGGTCTAGAGGAGAGCGAACAGAATTATAACAGATTTTACTTAAGTAAAATCTTAACTTTAAGTTTTATAGAGTATAATTCGCGAAAAAATAGGTGATATCAATATGCTACATAGTGAGATTTTTTATCTTTTTTTGATTATTTCTATCGGTTATATTTTGGGCAATATAAAGATAAGAGGTTTTTCACTAGATATTACGGCTATGCTTTTAGTAGCGCTTATAGCCGGGCATTTTGGTATGGTTATATCAGATAATTTTAAACTTTTTGGTTTGGCTATATTTATCTATGCAGTGGGACTTCAATCAGGTCCGGGATTTTTTGAAACTATAAAAAATGATGGTATTAAGCTAAATATTATAGCTATATCGCTGCTTCTTAGTATTTTTACATGTATCTATATCATCGGTTCGTATTATGGTTTAAGCAAAAGTGTTATAGACGGTATCTTTACGGGCTCACTTACAAGTGTTCCGTCTCTAGCGGCTGCCATAGAGGTGAAAAACGATCCGATAATTTCGGTTATATTTGGTATAGTCTATCCTTTCGGGATTTTTGCTACCATACTTTTTATCAGGATTTTGCCTATCATATTTAGAGTAGATCTTCAAAAAGAGGTTCAGATTTATGAAGAGACAAAGAGAAAAAAATACCCACTGATAATTACAAAAAATTTCAAGATTACAAATGAAAATTTTAAAAAACATCCCATTAAAAAATCACAAATAGAAGAGTTAACATCTACGCTGATAGAGAGAGTCGAATCTGTCGATATGTGTGAATTAGATGAAAAGGCTTGCAGATATCTTCACTACAATGACATCGTAAGAGTATCAGGTACAAAAGAGCAGCTAGAAGCACTTAGCGTGATGCTTGGTGATGAGATGGGTGATGCATATAAATTTCATGACGATATGAAAGTTTTTAGACTCCTCGTAACTTCAAAAGATATTGTAGGCAAAAAGATAGCAAGTATTAAAGAGCTAAAATCTCTCAGAGCTGTTGTCACAAAAGTCAGAAGAGCAGGAATCGATATAAAACCACATCCCTCTTTGGCTTTGATGCTTGGAGATAAACTCTATGTAGTAGCACCCCAAAAATATGGACAGAGAGTTACAGACTTTATAGGAAATGATCTTTTAAAGTATCCTGCCGCTGATTTTTTGCCTATATCAGTCGGTATAGTATTTGGCATAATCCTAGGATCCATCCCTTTTAACCTTCCTTTTATCGGGGATATAAAGCTTAGCTTTGTAGGCGGTATCTTGATAACAGCACTAATTTTAGGTAGATTTGGTAGAGTAGGACCGATAGTTTGGCAACTTTCACCACACTCAAATACGCTTATGAAAACTCTAGGGCAGCTTATATTTATGGCTTCTATCGGTACAAATGCCGGTAAATACTTATTTGAAGGACTCGCTTCAAACGGTTTCTTGCCTATTTATATAGCCCTTTTTTCACTTATATTTTCCCTATTTCTTATAGCATTTATATGCAGAATTTTTTTAAAAATGAACTTTTTACATATTTTGGGGGTTTTGAGTGGCGGTATGACTTCAACTCCAACACTTACGATGGCAAACAATATCTCAAAATCAGACTACCCGTCTATCTCATACGCAGCAGTATATCCGATGGCTCTAGTGTCGGCTATCGTTTTGGCTCAACTGTTATTAAAGTTGTTGTAGTCTCCACTTCTCTATCTTAAGATCATTATTTAAAATATGATCTATGAGCCATTTCTTTGTAGCTATTTTCATTTGTTGTTTTAAAGGTTCCAATGAGTGATTTTTTTTTACCATTTGCGTAAAATCCTCTATAATCTCATGGTGCAAGAGATGATGTTTTTTTAAAAGTGGATATCCTATACTTTTCATATAATTTTCTTCATCTCTAAAGTGGTCTCTCATATAGATAAAAAAACTATTTAAAAGCTTTTTTATATCATCTTTTGTTGTGTTTTCATCCAGCGCATCTACCAGTGCAGAGAGTCTAAAGAGCTCTTTGTGTTGTTTGTCAATTTTCTCTACATGTAGAGAGTATTTTTCGTCCCATTGTGAAATCATTATATAAATCCTAAATATTTTGTTATCATTATATAAAAAATTGGCTAATATAATGATAATGAACAAAATTTCTCACAACACAATGTTGGATGATTATATTTTAAATCTCGAGCTCTCTTCTTTGGCAGGTATATCATCCAATGCCTATAGATTTTGGAGGGCAGTAAAAGCTGTAAAATATGATGAATCAAGAGTGGTCTATCTCGAAAAAAGATCTATCCCGGATAGATATCAAAAATACATAAAAAATTGTACGGATTTGAGCGGATATATACAGGCTCAAGCCTTTTGCAAATACACCACTCTTGCCCCTTCACACCTGATTAAGAGCAATAACTCAAAGATATATAAAATCTTTGATATATTACAGATAAAAGCAGTAAAATTTATAAATTTAAGAAGATTTTATGACTATTTGGGACTCGATTACAATTATCATATATACATAGAGAAGTGTAGATATTTTGGTCCTTTTCCTCTAGAAAAAAAGATAAAACTAGATGGTGGTATGTGTGTCGGATATTATTAGCGCAGAGCACTATATATGCTACTTATGAGGATTGCCAATATAAATACCGCACCTATTATGAGCCGTATATAAAATCGTTTATATTTTTTATTCATACAAAATTATATCAAAAATTAGGGAGCAATAAAAACTCCCTAATTTTATCAATTTTTATGAAAGAATCTCTTCTATAGTGATATAATCCCCTACTCTTCCTGTCATATTCTCTACATCTGTGTTTACAGGTAGAGTTTTTTTGCCTTCTCTCCAACCGGCAGGGCAAACTTCACCTGTTTTTGTGGCATGTTGCCAAGCTCTTACTTGTCTTAAAAATTCATTTACATTTCTTCCTACGCTTGGTGCCTGTACCTCTTGAGCTACACATACGCCATCAGGATTTATAAGAAATCTACCTCTAAGAGCTATGCCCTCATCTTCAATCATCACACCAAAAGCACGACTAACATCACCCTTTGGATCAGCTCCCATAGTAAGCTTTAATCCCTCTAGTAGAGGCTCAGTCTCTACAAATCTTTTATGTGAAAATTTAGTATCAGTCGATACTGCTAAAATTTCAACCCCAAGTTCGCTAAATTCGTCATACTTAGCATTCATAGCTGCTATCTCTGTTGGGCAAACAAATGTAAAATCAGCCGGATAGAAACATACTACATGCCATTTTCCTTTGTAGTCTTCACTGCTTACTGTTGTAAAGTGACCTGTTTTTGCGTCATACGCATCCATTTTAAACTCTGGTGTTCTTTGTAAAACCATTGATGAACTCATCTTCTTTGTCTCCTTGTTTTTTTCATTTTTTATTTCTATTTCGTCTTTTTGTTCTTTTATAGGAACAATACTATCTGAATCACATGCCATAATCTAATCCTTAAATACCAATTTTTTCTAACAAGGAAATTATAGTATATAAGGTCTTAAAATAATATTAATTACTTGCAAAAAATTATTATTTATGCTATTATTCTAACATTAACTAAAAAAGGTACTATTTTGTCACATATAGAATTATTAAAAAATCATACATTAAAAGCAACACCACAGAGGCTTTGTATATTAGATACGCTAGAAGAGTGTGGACACGCAACGCTAGAAGATATACAAAAGATTATAAGCAAAAAATTTCCAACACTTTCGCTCTCTACTATATATAGAAATCTAAACGATATGGTAAAACAAGACATAGTTAGTGAAGTAAAATTTGCAAATAAAAAAGATTATTTTGAGATTAGCAAAAACAAGCACATACATCTAGTTTGCCAAGAGTGTGGCAAGATTGAGGATTTTGAAATAGAAACAGATGATATCTCAAAAAAAATAGAAGATTTAACAGGAGACAAAGTCTTAAATGATACCCTCTCTTTTGATGTCATATGTAAAGATTGTCTAAGCGCAAAGTAGATATACTCTCTTTCTTATTTCTACATGTAGAGAGGTGTCCGAGTGGCTTAAGGAGCACGCTTGGAAAGCGTGTGTGGGGCAACTCACCGAGGGTTCGAATCCCTTCCTCTCTGCCACTCCTTTTATACCCTAAATTAGGGACTTTGTAAAGGTAAAAACTTTATAATTACTAAAGCTTTTCTTAAAAACATCTGATTAATTTTTTTATCACGCCAACTTCATCTAATCATCTCTTTTTTATTTATATAAAATATGATACAATTTCGTTATGTTTTTTTATATATAACGAAATTTGAGGAATATAGATGATGAAAAAAGTATTATTGATTACTTTGTTGGCTCTGTTTGCTTCTGCTTCTCAGATCAAAGTTGCAGTTGCTGCAAATGTTAGTTTCGCTATAGATGACATCGTAAGTGCATTTCATAGCAAATATCCTGATGTAAAAGTAGCTGTGATTTTGGGTAGTAGCGGTAAGCTAAATGCACAGATAAAAAGAGGCGCTCCTTTTGATGTTTTTTTGGCTGCAAATATAAGATATCCTCAAGATTTGTTTAACAATGGCTTGGCGACTTCTAGGGCAAAAGTCTATGCCCAAGGAGGTTTAGCTATATTTAGCGTTAAAAAAAGAGATTTTTCAAAAGGAATCTATATAGCAAAAGAGAGTTCAATCTCAAGAATTGCCATAGCAAATCCAGATACGGCACCTTATGGAAAAGCTACTGTTGAAGCTTTGAAAAATGCAAAAATATATGCTAAAGTAAAATACAAATTTGCTTATGCCCAAAGTATTTCACAAACAGTACAATACGCCATGACTGCAGCTGACATAGGTTTTATCGCTAAATCTTCACTCTTTAGTTCCAAAATGAAAAGATTCAAAAAAGGCATAAACTGGGTGGTGGTAGATAAAAACTTATATACACCTATAAAACAAGCTATGGTTATAATAAAAGCCACAAAAAGCCCAAAAGCATCAAAAGAGTTTTATGATTTTATCCTCTCAAAAGATGCTAAAAAAATCTTTAAAAAGTATGGTTATCTATGAATAAGATAGAAGCAGTAGTAAAAGATATACAAGAGAGTGATGCTGTACATGTAGTGACATTTTGTGCTAAAGATGAAGAGTTTACTATGATGGCACTTGAGCTTCCAAAAAAGGTCAAAGAGGGCGCAAGAGTGACTCTTGGAATCAAACCGTCTTTCGTGCTTATTGCAAAAGAGAAATCAAAAGATATAAGTTTAACAAATCAGATAAGCGCATTCATCACAAACATAGACACAGGAAAGCTTTTAGTTACGGTAAAACTAGAGAGTGAGGTTGGTATTTTTGAGTCTCTCATCACAAAAAAGTCTCACGATATGATGAATTTAAGACAGAGACAAAAAGTAGTAGTGATGATGAAAGCAAGTGAAATATCTATCATAGAGGTGGGAGATGGAGCTTAATCTAGAGCCGTTTTACCTCTCTTTTAAGCTCGCATCCATAGTCAGTATCATACTTTTCTTGATAGCGCTTCCGCTCGCTTGGAAATTATCACAAACTAAATCAAAGTTAAAGCCTATATACGAGGCTTTCAGCGCTCTACCTATCGTTTTACCTCCAACTGTTTTGGGTTTTTATGTACTTTTTGCACTTTCGCAAAACTCGCCTTTGGGTGCTTTTATAGAAGATATCTTTGGAGTGAAATTGGTATTCAATTTTTACGGTCTTGTTGTTGCTAGCTGTCTCTACTCCTTTCCTTTTATGCTCCAGCCTTTGCAAAGTGGCTTTGAATCTCTTCCAAAGTCCCTCATAGAGGCTTCATATCTATGCGGTAAGAGTAGTTTTCAAACACTCATCCATGTTGCCTTGCCAAATATAAAATCTTCACTTCTCACAGCCATCGTCATCACTTTTGCTCATACTGTCGGTGAGTTTGGTGTGGTTTTGATGGTTGGAGGAAGTATCCCGGGGGAGACAAAAGTCGCCTCTATCGCTATATATGAGTTTGTTGAAACGTTAGATTATAGAAGCGCACACATATACTCTGCTATCATGGTGGCGATTAGTTTTACAGTTTTGCTTTTAGTATATATCTTCAACTATAAACAGAAAAAAATAGGCTTTTTAGGATGATAATTATAGATGTAAAAAAGAGGCTTTTTGGCTCAAAGGGAGATATGGATTTAGATATAAAACTTGATATAAAAGAGGGTTCATTTGTCTCTATCTTAGGTAAAAGTGGGAGCGGTAAAACCACACTTTTGCGTATAATTGCGGGGCTTGAGAGGGCTAGAGGTCATATAAATATAAGTAGTGATATTTGGATGGATAAAAAAATGCTTCTTCATCCACGAAGCAGGAGTGTAGGTTTTGTATTTCAAGATTATGCACTTTTCCCAAATATGAGTGTAAAAGAAAATCTTTTATTTGCCAATCCTGATAATAATCTAGCAGATAAACTTTTAGATATGACAGAACTTGGCGAGCTAAAAGATACTCTACCCACTATGCTATCAGGTGGACAGCAACAAAGAGTTGCGATTTGTCGTGCATTGATGCGAAAGCCGAAGATTTTGCTTTTGGATGAGCCACTCTCTGCGTTAGATATGCAGATGAGAGAAAAACTACAGCTCGAAATTCTCAAGCTACATGTAGAGTTCAAAACTACTACCATTATGGTCAGTCACTCTCCAAATGAGATATATAAGATGAGTGATTTTGTGGCTCTTATGGAGGATGGAAAAATCAAAAAATATGGAAATCCAAAAGAGATATTGTTAAAGACCAGCGGAAGTCAGAAATTTTCTTTTAGGGGTAGAATTTTGGACATATACAAAGCGGATATCCTGTATATCGCAGTCATTGCCATAGATAATCAGATAGTTGAAATTGTATTGGATTCAAATGAAGCACATAGTTTAAAGATAGGAGATAGCGTCAGAGTTAGCACAAAGGCTTTCTCGCCTGTTGTTTCAAAAGTGGAGTAAGTTCTCAGTAGCCGATGGCGACTACTGAGAGTATTTGCAAATTCTTTCTACCAAACTACACTTGGAACTGATTCTGGAGCATGAGTTGGTAACCTATATTTTATATAGCCATGACCTGTACCCGCATGACAACCGTTACATCCTTCTATAGCAGCTGCATATCTAGCTGAAAAAGCATTCCAATCTTTAGCTTTTATGGCTGCTTGTATTGGGTCTAGATAAGCATGTTCAAATGCTTTAAGCTCTTCGGCATGGCCAGGTCTTGTAGCCTCACCAACTTCCTGGATTTCAGTTTGCTCTTTGATTTCATAGCCAGCTAAACCCCAGTTTCCAGCTTTTGCAGCATAGTATGCTACATAAAATCTATGACCATACTCAATCATAACCGTTCCAAGACCCGGTGTGATATCAGCTATTTGACCTAGCGTCATGTGTTTATTGTGCTTTGTAGGCACTACTTGATCATTCATATTTTTTGCATTTGTACCAACACCTGCAAATGGCAAACACACCAAGAAGCCAGATTTTACTAGCAAAAAAATACTCACTCTCTTTTGGTCTTGAAAAGAGTACTGAAACGCCAAGCGTAAAAAAAGACAATCCATAGACAAACAGAAGCAGTTCCATGCTCTCTTGCTCTAAAGTAAACATTTATGTCCTTTGCAATCTTCTAAAGGTATTTAGTTTCTTGTTTTTCTCTTTCTTGCTATTATAATATCTGAGTTCATTTTTAAGGTATTCTATGATTCTTAGTTGCAAAAGATATGTTTCTTCACTTGTATGGCTCTTTTTGACTAGGAATTTTTTGAGATGTCTTATGTTGATTTTTGTTATATATCGGGGGTTTTTACGAATCTCTTTGTTTATCTCTTTGATTAGTGAGTCGATATTTAAACTTTTGATATTTATGATTTTTTCTACATACTCTTTTGTGGTTTGCACTAAAACATTTATGCGATGCGGGTCTTTGTATATCTCTTTTGCTACTTCCTTTAGTATTTCATACTCAACCGAGTCTTCTTTTTTATTTGATGCAATCATAGAGGCAAACACTTTTGCTCTAAACTCAAGAGATTTGTGATGATATACAAAAAACTCTCTAAAAAATGATAAAAATCTAGTTGTAAAATTCAAAAATCTACTATGCTTACAGGTTATTTAAAGCTTGTTTAAATTTTATAGACTCCGGTTTTTCTTTTATTTTGTCGTGAGCTAAGATGTCATTTATATATATCAGTTCATCATAATAGTCAAAATCTTCATTATCATTTACTCTAAGGCTTGCGCCACTAATTGAAATACCAAAAAAAGCACCGCTACTTTTGCCAAATGTTGCTGAATCTGCTGCTAAATATTCATCTGTTTTTGCTCCGCTTTGTATGCCTTTGGCCACAGCTACAACGCCTGCATCCAAACCTACTGTGAGTTTACCACTGGCCAAATCATCAAGGCTTCTGCTTGTTTTAAATATGACGATCAGGTCTGTCGCCTTAAATCCAAATTGCATTCCAAAACTCAAACCATTAATGTTGACAAATATAGGCTCGCTCCATTTGCCCTCTTCGTTTTTAATACTCATCACACCTTTGCCTGCTCTCCCTCCAATAAAAAATGCTGTTTTCATCACATTGGGAAAAATAGCAATGGCTTTTGCATTATGAAGCATTTTCTGGGTTATACCGGTTTTTGGGGCTTTTAGGGCATCTTGGAGTATCTTTGTGGAGGTGAGTACTCTTCTTTCTTGATTGTACCCGGCATTTAAAACAGTTGCTAAAAACAGGCTGCTAAGCAAGACTAAGATAGATAATTTTTTCATAATTTTCTCCTAAATATAAAGTTCTTGATGTATTATATCTATTTTTGGAAAAATTTTGCAATTTATTGATATAATATATCAATCTTGTTGACTAACCATATTTTTTGGAGTTATCATGGAAAGTAAAAACAACTATAAAAAACTTGCCAAACTTGCGAAAGATTTTACTCTTTTATATATCGAAGACAACTCCGGTCTCCAAAAACAGGCAAGTAAAATATTTAAGAAATTTTTCCCAAAAGTTATCGTTGCCACAAACGGACAAGAGGGCTTGGAGTTTTTCAAGAAATATTATCCCGATATCATTATATCCGATATAAAGATGCCCAAGATGAATGGCTTGGATATGGCAAGAAAGATAAAAGAGATAGACAATGATGCTCAAATCATCATAACTTCGGCTTTTGATGAAAAAGAGTACCTTCTAGAGTCCATAGATATAGGCATAACAAAATACCTTAAAAAACCCATACCGCTAGAAGAACTCATCGAGATACTTTTGGATGTGATAAGTCAGCAAAACGATAAGAAAAACAGAAGATTGTTTGATGCGTACACTAAAGATGCTTTTGAATACCAAGATCACATGCTGATATTTATAGAAAAGGACGAAGTTTTGATGGTAAACAAGAAATGCCTGGAATTTTTTGCTCAAGAAAACAGTAAAACTTTCAAAGAGCTTTTCAAAACTTTTTCAAAACTTTTGCTTCCTCATGAAAATTTTTTATATGAAAAAGATACCCAAAGTTGGCTTGAAATCATCAAAGAACAAGACGGTAAATTGTTTAATGTAAAGCTTAAAGACACCAAAAACAAAAACAGACATTTTGTTTTAAAAGCCAATAAGATTCCAGACAAAGATAACTACTATATCCTCTCTTTTGATGATATTAGTGAACTAGGGCTTTTAGAAGAGGATAACCCAAATCTAACTGATGAACAAAAAGCACAAGAAGAGAAGATAAAGATGATCAACCTTCTTCATGTATTAAAAAGAAACAAAACCAAGATCAAGCTCTACAATTCATATAAGGGCTTGTCCATATCAAATACAGGTATTATCGAAGAGGTGCTTTCAAATCAAATCAAGATAAAAACAACATATCTCCAGCAAAGAGCTATCCATATAGATAAAAAAACCACCATAGAATCTGAACTTTTTTCAAAGGCCCTAGAGTGTAGTTTGGTGAATCTAAACTTTGAGACACAAAGTGTTGTTCTAAATAACTTTTCATTTACGCCATTTCTTCCTTCCAAACAAAAGTATGTGCGAGTTATGCCCGAATCAAGCAGTTTTGTAGATATATATTTTGATGCGATAAGACTATCTGTCAAGATACACATTTTAGATATCAGCATAGAAGGATCTAAACTCTCTTTTAACTCTTTGCCTGCAGGATTAAAAGAAAACAGTGAGTTGATTTTAAAATTAAGACTAGGCTCAAAAACATCACCGCTTAATATGGATGTAAAAGCAGAGGTGTTAAAGATTGAGGAGCATAAAGATGAGTTTATAGTGATAGTTGTATTTAAGTTAGAATCAGAATCAAAAAAATTGCTCATAGATTATATAGCCAAAAGACAGATGGCTTTGATACGAGAGTTCAAAGGATTGCAAAATGCAGAATGAAAAGGTTATCTACGATGATGGCGATCATAAGTGTATCGTATTTAGTTTTGACAATGAAGAGGTAGAAGAGAGTTTCTTGGCGGTAAATCAATATCTAATTATCCAAAAAAACTCGGCAATTTTGATAGACCCCGGAAGCCAATCTACATATGATGAGGTTTATGATGCAGTCTGTAGATATATAGATATAGATAATCTAAAGTATATATTTTACTCACACCAAGACCCGGATGTTGCGGGATCTATCGGTAAGTGGTCGGTCAGTTGTGCGGCACAGCAGATAGTCTCTAAACAGTGGATTAGATTTATGAGTCACTATGGATTGATGAACTTTAACAGGGTTATTCCACTCGAAGACAAGGGTGCAAAGATACACTTTGGAGAAGATTATCTGCATTTTATCCCTGCACATTTTTTGCATAGCCCGGGTAATTTTTCGTTATATGACAGCCGCTCAAAGATACTTTTTAGTGGGGATATTGGAACTAGCATCACGAGTTATTACGGTGCAAAGTCACAAGATGTAACTTTTGGTGAGATAAGGGAATCTTTAGAGGGTTTTCATAAAAGATATATGGCGGGAAATAGATTTTGCAAAGTCTGGGTTCAAAAAGTAAAAGAGCATGATGTACACACTATGGCACCCCAACACGGCTCTTTGCTTAGCGGTGAAGAGTATGACAATTTTCTTGCTTGGTTTAAAGACTTAGAGTGTGGAGGAGATTTGATGGAAAGTATATATTGATGAAAAAGTCTAAGATATTTTATGTTTTTATTCTATTTTTGTCATTATTTCTTTTTTTGGGTTGTGAAAAAAAGATAGAAAAACCACTGGTTCTTAGTGCAAATGTTTGGATAGGATATGCACCGCTGTACTATGCTTATGAAAAAGGCTGGCTAAGGCAAAACGATATAAAATTTGTTGCAACTATATCCTTAGGCGAGACTCTAAAATACTATAAAAAAGGCTCTATTGATGTATTTGCGGGAACACAGTATGAGTATATAAAAGCAAAAAATAGTGTTAAGGATTTGACTGCTATCAAGCTTTTGGATATTTCTAAAAGTGGAGATTTGATTTATGCCAACAAAGGTATAGATGAACTGAGAAAAGCTGATAAGATAGATGTGTTTTTGGAAACCAATAGTATAAATTCACTACTTTTGAAAAAATTTACCAAAAGATATGGATTAAAAAAAGAGCAATTAAACTTGATGAACGAAAGAGCTGATGCAACTTTGAATCTCAAAATGAGGGGAAATCCTACTTTGATAGTGACATATAAACCTTATGATATGCATATGGAAAAAGAGGGATATAAAAAAATAGCAACTGCAAAAAGTTTGGGTTTTACAATTTTTGATGCACTTTTCAGCTCAAAACGATATATCCAAAAACATCAAAAAGAGCTGAAAAAGCTAGTTGTGCTTTTCCAAAGAGCCTTGGGCGAACTTAAAAAAGACCCACATGGTTTTTATATCGTTATAAAGCCGGACTTTTACTATAAAAAGTATGATGATTTTAAAGAAGATTTAAAATCAATCTCATGGACAAGTAGTAAAAGTTTAAAATATCTTCTAAATCAAAGCGGAACAAGATGAAATTAAGATATAAAATAACACTTATAGTCACAGCTTTTTCTCTTTTTGTTATGTTTGTTATGATAGTTTTATATGCAAACTATCTGCTTGAAGATAGATTTGAACAAACAAGAGAAAGACTTCTTTATGAGAGTGATAATTTGGCAGGACATATACAGAGTGATCTTCTTAGCGCTTTAAGTGTGGTAAAAACGATGCAAAGCGCGGGTAAGGTACAAAAAGTACTCTTGGAAAGTAATGCAAAGTATGAAAAACTCTCAAAAGGCATGGTCAAAAAAAAGCTATCTAAATTAAACAAAATTTGGATGAATACTTATAGCGCGAAAAGCCCGTTCATCTTGCAATATACTGACAATAAGTTAGCAAAATACCTCAAGGAGCAAAAAAGAGTGCTTCCCGGAGCATATGGCGAGATATTTGTAACTAACAAATTTGGTGCTTTAGTAGCAGCGACAGAGAAGCTTACCACTTTTGAACATGATTTTAAGTATTGGTGGAAAGAGGGTTATGATCATGGGCATGGAAAAGTATTTTTTGACGACAGGGGCTATGACGATAGTGTTGGAGGCTATGTTATAGGTATCGTTTCGCCCATCAAAAAAGATGGTCAAATTATCGGAATTATAAAGGCAAATATCAATGTGCAGCCGTTGTTAAGCAAAGCACTGAGAAAGTACAACAAACTTAGTGAAACTCAAGCAAAAGTAGTAAGATCGAAAGGCTTGATTGTATATGAAAAAGGTTTTCCACCACTTAGTACAAGAGTTTCGCCAAAGCTTACTAAGCGATTAGAAGAGCTAAAAGACGGTGTAACGGATATGAAGATATTTGATAAAGAGAAGATAGTAGCGTATGCGCCTGTAATGCTTTCTTTGAATGATAAAAATATTGTCTTTGGCGGCAAAAAAAGAAGCATAGATCATCTCTTGGGAAATGATGGCGAGATATGGAATGTAGTTATCGAAAAAGATAAAGATGCCATCTTCAACAAAGTCTTACCGCGCATAAATAATCTTTTGCTTATAGGTTTGTTTTTTATAATTTTGCTTGCAATTGTGTTGTTTATCATTGTGGACAGAGTAAGCTCTCCTCTAAGCAGACTCTCAGAGGTAGTCAAAAAAATAGGCCGCGGAGAGAGGGATATAAAGATAGAACAAGAATCAAATGATGAAGTGGGTGAATTGGCAAAATCATTTAAAGATATGTTCGAGAATTTGAAAAAAACAACTGCATCACGAGACGAGTTGGAAAAAGAGGTTGAAAAAAGAGTTGAGGCACAAAAGAAGCTTAAGGAGAGAGATGAGATGCTTATAGCTCAGTCGAAACAGGCGGCCATGGGTGAGATGATCGGCATGATAGCGCATCAATGGAGACAGCCTATAAGTATCATTTCTATGACTATAAACAACATAATGGTAGATATGGAGTTAGATGAATTAAAAGAGGAAAGCGTAAGAGAGTGCTCATCTGAGATACTAAATGAAACAAGATATTTATCGCAAACCATAGATGATTTTAGAAATTTTTTCAAGCCAAACAAAGAAAAAGAGGTGGTTTTGGTACAGGAGTTGTATGATGATGTCTATAAATTGATTGGAAAATCTCTCGAAAATAACAACATAGAGTTAAGCTTTTTAGGAGATACAAATCTTAAAGTCAAGACATATGGCAGGGAACTGCTTCAAGTTTTTATAAATATCTTAAACAATTCAAAAGATGCACTCATAGAGAGTTCTAAGGATGAGAAGAAAATATCTATTTTAACATGTAAGGAAAAAAAGAGTATAGTTTTTGAGTTATGTGACAATGCAGGAGGAGTCAAAAAAGCGATTATAAGTAAGATTTTTGATCCATACTTTAGCACAAAAGATGAAAAAAATGGAACAGGTCTTGGCTTATATATGAGTAAAACGATAGTGGAAAAACATTTACTAGGCGATATATGGGTAGAAAATAGAGACAACGGGGCATGTTTTGTGGTAAAAATACCGATAAATTTAGGAAAAAATGATGGCTAAATTAAAAGATTTAAAACAGATATGTGAAAACCTTAGTGTTCTATATGTGGAGGATGATGATAGGCTCAGACTCAAAGTATGGTCATATTTGTTAAAATTCTTTAAATCCGTTGATATAGCTAAAGATGGACAAGAGGGTCTTGATAGATATAAACAGAGATCATACGACATAGTTTTGACCGATATAGAAATGCCAAAATTAAATGGTCTCGATATGTCCCAAGAGATAAAGAAGTTAAACAAAAACCAAAAGATTATAATAGTCTCTGCATACTCCCAGAGCGATATTTTTTTAAGAACCATCAAAATGGGTATAGACGGATATATATTAAAACCTTTTGACTATACTCAAATCAACGAATCACTATATAAAGTGACAAATGCCATAAAAGAGTCAAGAGAGAACGAAAAATTCAAAAATAGACTTTTAGAGATGGTTGAAGATAAGATAAAAGAGATAAGAAAACTAGAAAAAACAAAAGAAACGAACTATAAAGATACACTATATACTCTCGTGGATTTGATTGAGCAAAGAGATGCATATACGGGAGGGCATTCACAAAGAGTCGCAAAATACTGCAAGATGATAGCCGAGCAGTTAAAATTGAGTAAAAAAGCTATAGAAGATATATATGAGGCAGGTATTTTGCACGATATAGGAAAGATAGCCATACCGGATAGTGTACTTTTAAAACCCGGAAAACTAAATGATATAGAGTACAGGTTGATAAAAAAACATGTAGATATAGGGTATAATGTACTTGCAAAATCGCCTATGTTTGAAGATGTGGCACAAATCATAAAAGAGCACCATGAGAGAGTTGACGGAAGCGGATATCCAAATGGTTCAAAGGGAGATGAGGTAAGTCTCTCGGGCAAGATTATGGCAGTTGCGGATTCATTTGATGCGATGACAACAAATAGGATATACAAAGCCAAAAAGGATAAGATTGAAGCTCTAAAAGAGATAGTATCTTTAAGTGGAATCAAGTTTGACAAAGATGTTGCAGATGCTGCTTTTATCGCACTACAAGATGTAAAGATAGAGCAAAATATAAGCCAATTGCCGGTTGAAGAGATGGAAAAAGAGAGGTTTTCGTATTTTTATAAAGACCAACTTACACACGCATACAACAAAAACTATCTAGATTTGGTGCTCAACCAAAAAAGTATCGTGGAAAAGTTTTGGGTATTAAATATCATATTTTTAAAAAATTTCAGTGCTTATAACAAAAAATATGGATGGATAGAAGGAGATATTTTTCTTAAAAAAGTAGCAAAAAATCTGATCGAAGATTATCCTGATGCGATGATTTTTAGGATTCAGGGTGATGACTTTGTGGCTCTAAGCTCTGAAAAGATTGATTTTGAGAGCATATATGAGCAGTGTAAAAAAAGCTTAGTCAATTGTTTGCATATACAAATCGACCTAAAGAGTGAAAATGTGACTTCAATAAAAACGCTAGAAGAATTTTTGGAAAATAATATACACTAAGGAGAAAAATGAAAACGGTTTTTTTAAATGGAGAGTATCTAAAAGAAGATGAGGCAAAAGTCTCTATATTTGATAGAGGTTTTGTCTTTGGTGACGGTGTTTATGAGGTTGTTCCCGTAGTTGAGGGCGTAGTGCTGGATAAAGAGCCGTTTTTAGAAAGGTTTGATAGAAGTTTAAATGAACTAAAGCTCGGTTGGCCGATGAGTAGAGATGAATTTTTAGTGATGATAAATGAGCTCATCAAAAGAAACGGCGTAAATGAGGGTGGAGTCTATATGCAAGTGACCAGAGGTGTTGCTCCTCGTGCTTTTGCCTATCCAAAAGATATAACCCCAACTGTTATGGCATTTAGCTTTGAAAAAGAGATTATCAACTCACCAAAAGCAAAAAGTGGTATAAAAGTAGTCACAGTTGATGACATCAGATGGAAAAGAAGAGATATCAAATCCATAGCACTCTTAGGACAATGCATGGCAAAGGAACAAGCAGCAAAACAGGGAGCTTATGAGGGTTGGATGGTAGAAGATGGCTTTGTGACAGAGGGTACTTCTTCGAGCGCTTACATCGTAAAAGACGGCAAAATCATCACCAGACCACTCTCGAACTCTATACTCTCAGGCATCAGAAGAAAACTCTTGATTCAAATCGCCAAAGATCATGGAGTGGAGTTTGAACTAAGACTCTTTAGCGTAAAAGAAGCACTAGAGGCCGATGAGGCATTTCTCTCAAGTGCTACAACATTTGTGCTGCCTATCATCGAGATAGACGGCAAGCATATAGGGGATGGAAAACCAGGCACGGTCGCTAAGAAAATGAGAGAGATGTATATAGACTCCGCTCTAAAAATCGCAGGGCTAAGATAAACTATTTTGGTAAGGTGGCACGATTTAGCGCCAAGAGTAT
>JALUBH010000048.1 GCA_027050775.1 Campylobacteraceae bacterium
TTGTCCGTTCCGGCCGCTTGTTGCCTGGCGCGCAGTGCCGGGCTACAGGCGGGTGTTCAACCCGCGCCCCCGTAGCCTCGGTAAGCGAAGCGTCCGAGGCTACTATTTATTAGTGGACATTATATCACCTTTTGGTATGTATTACAATTTAAAATGTCTATTTATTTGTATCGTTTATATAGTGTTTAAAGCATATAATTTAGTTTCTCTGTGTATTTTATTATTTTTTGATGTCTATTAATAATATAATGGGGGAGTAAATAGGTATATCTTGGGTGTTAATGTTTGAATATATGTATTAAAAGGACAAAATGTCTTTTTAAACAAAAATTTAACTTTTCACTTCAGTATAAATTGCATTTTCCATTTTCAACACTTTTTTAAATCGCTGCCAAAACCCTGCAACTTACTCTTCGCACAAATAAGTGCATCCATAAAATCAATATTTTTTGCCTCTATGATACTTAATGCTTCATAGAGTATGATTTTGCTACTGTTAATAACACCATTAAGTGCAAGAATTGTTTTAGGATCACCAATCACTTCATCTTTGGGAAGTTTATAAAATTTTGTCAATACAAAAAATACCTCCATCAAAACACCATCTAGTATCTCAACTTGTAGCTTAGCACTCTCTATGTCTTTAAAATTCTCTATGCTTTTAACTAAGTGTTTTTGATGGTCTCCTATTAAAAAGCGTATGATGATATTTGCATCAAGAAGATAAACCATACTTTTTTTTCATAGCTGCTTTCCTTGTATATATTGATTTTATCATATATAAAATAAACTTCTATGTCAGGTCTGGCTCAAAATGAAAATACTGCCTTTTGAGCCAGATTGTACTTCTATATCCATATCCATGGATGTTGCCAATCTTTTGACGATATCAAGTCCTATACCGCTGCTGTTTTTATCACTAAAAGAGCGGTCAAATATCTTTTGAGGATTCTTTATCCCTCTTCCGCTATCTTCGATGTAGAGCTTTTTCTCTTTTGTATAAATTTTTACGAAACCGTTTTTTGAGTTATATTTGCATGCATTTGAGATGATATTTTGTAGTATCTGTTTCATCGCATTTGTATTTATCTTTGCCACTAGAGATGAACTGTCTATAGAAAAATTGATATTTGGATATATCTGTTGCTGGATTTGTACAACTTCTTTCGCTAGATGCGTGATGTCTGTCTCTTGCATCTGAAAAGTCTCTTCTTGCAAGAGTATGGTTAGGTTTTCATGCAGTTCAGATATGGTATATACGCTTTTATTTAACCTTTCAAGTGCTCTGTTATCCTTGAAATTCACATCTTTTTTCAACAGTTTTATATTTAACTTCATGGATGTTACGGGTGTGTTTAAATCATGTATCAAATCTTTTGCAAATCTATCAAGTGTTAGGATACTCTGCTCTAGGGGCAAGAGAGCATTTTTTGCCAAGCGGTAACTAATGAGAGCAAAAATCATCAATAAAATCAACTGAACAATAGCAATTTTTGATTTTAACTCAAATATCTTTTTATCAAAACTTTTTGTTGATTTTATAATTTCAAAATATTTACCATGTTTATTCAAAGGGATAAACTTTATAAACCTGTCCTTTGTAATTGTAAAATTTTTTATATCGATATATTTGAAAGTTTTTTTAGGATATATATGTTTGTATTCATCACTAAATTTGCTCAAATCGTTGCCCATCTTAATCTCTCTGGCATATTTTATCATGGAGAATTCTTCTGTGTTTAGATACTGATTTTTCATCTGTAAAAAGTAGAAAAAACCAACAGCCAATATCAAAATAGCGACACTTAAAAAATAGATCAGAAAAAATTTTAAAAAAGCTTTTTTTTCATGAGTTTTCAAGACGATACCCTATGCCTTTTATCGTGTCGATCGGCAAACCAATCTTGCGTAGTTTTGTCATATGAACTCTCAAAGCCCCTTCGCTCATCTCTTTTCCATCACCTAAAACATCCAACAAATACTCTTTTTGGACTGTTTTATTTAGATTTTGAAATAAAATTCTTGCGATATGAAGCTCGTATGGAGGCAGAGGGATAAACTTCGCGCCGATGTAAAGCTCATCTTTTTCTATTACAAAACGAAAATCTCCTATGGTTATCTCGTTTGAATATGTGTGATACCGTTTTTTTAACAGAGCATTGATGCGTATCAAAAGTTCATCAAAATCAAACGGCTTTTTGATATAGTCATCAGCTCCAACTTCAAAACCCTGCGATAAAGATGCGACATCGCTAAGAGCTGTTATAAAGATAGCGGGTGTCATATCTCCACTCTCTCTCAAACTTTTCAAAAGCTCAAATCCATTTAAAAAAGGAACATTTACATCTAAAAGTAAAAGGTCAAATTTAGATATAAATGTAGCATCAAGTGCCATCTCTCCGTCCTCTACATGTAGAGCCTCAAAGCCCTCACTCTCCAAGAGTTCAATAAGTGTTTCAGACAATACATCATCGTCTTCTAATAGTAGTATTTTTGACATACGGTATTATATGAAAAGATGTATTAGCTTATCGTTAAGTGTAATAAGATAATTTTAGTCTTATTTAAGGTGAGTTGATGTATATTTCCAAAAAAATAAGGACTCACAAATGATATTTAGCGATGAAGAGGTTTACAAAGCGGTTAAACACTATCTACCAACTGTCAACGAATATGTAAAATCACATGGTGGAAATATAAAACTTTTAGGCGTCAGGGACGGTACAGTATATATAGAATTAGCCGGGACTTGTCATGGGTGCTCCATGAGTTTGATGACTACAAAGATGGTCGTTCAAAAACAGCTTAGAGAGTTGATATATCCTGAATTAAATGTCACAAATGTTGACAGTACAGAGCAAAACAGACTACCGCAAGAGTATTATATAGATGAAAATGATAAGATAGAGCTCAACAAAAGTACCAAAGATAAACTATTTGATAAAATCAAAAAATTTCTTTAAAAATTAATCAGGAGGCAAAGCTTTTTTGCCTCCTGATAGACTACTTCAAATTTTTTTCAAAATGTTCTATATTTATAGATATAAATTTGTATGCCACATATATCAAAACTGGCCAAGAACATAGCCAAATAATAGCTGATGTATAACTGATAGATTCCATTTTTTCTCCTAGTATTTATGTGTGTCAGACTTGATTTCATCTGAAGTGATATTGTCTCTGTCCATCACTCGCCATACAAATATGATATATCCAAGCACGATTGGTACGAGCAAGGACACATAACTCATAGTTGTCAAGTTATAAAAACTTCCCGAACTATTTTGTATGGTAAGCGAACTGTTGATGTCTGCAAGCGAAGGATATATAGCAGTATTATTAAATCCTAGCAAACATAAAATCGAAAAGACAACCAACACAGTGCCAACTCCACTAAACCATATACCATTTCTGCTATTTTTAAACAGAGCAATAAATAGTGCGTACAATACCGATAAAGTACCAACTAAAAACAGCACAAGCAAAATAGGATTTGCTAAAAAATTTAATAAAAATTTATGCTTTTGAACAAAAAATCCATTTGCTCCATAACCTACGCCACTTAGAGCAAATAACATAGCGACCAATACAAGAAAAAATGCAACAAAAAGTATGGCATCATTTCTAAGTTGGGCTTTTATCCTTTTTTGTATGTTTTTATGATCTATATTGTGTAGAAAATATAGGCTTGCCTGAGCTCTAGATAGAAAAAACAGTGTCAAACCGAGCACAACATTGAAAGGATTTAAAACCGCTTCAAGTCCTCTAGTTGCTGTTGTCCAATGTGATTGGTGCATATCATTTACTATAAAATTTCCACCGGTGAAAAGCGTTCCTAGAGCAACACCAATGAGGATAATCCCTATGCCTCCATTGATAAACAAAAACATTTCATAAGTTTTTTGACCGAGAAAGTTATTTGGTTTTTTTCTATACTCATAAGATACGGCTTGAATGATGAAGCAAAATAGTATCGCCATCCATGCAAAATATGCTCCACTGAAACTGACTGCATAAAAGAGTGGAAAGGCTGCAAAAAGTGCTCCACCAAACATAACCAAAGTCGTAAATGAAAGTTCCCACTTTCTTCCAAGTGAAGCTATTATGATATCTTTTTCATCTTCGCCTTTTGCTATTTTATTGAGTATAGTCTGACCACCTTGCACGAATATGATAAAAGAAAAAAGAGCGCCCAAAAGTGCCACAATCACCCACCAATACTCTTGCAAAGTCAAGTATGATAATTTTTCAAACATTTAAGACTCCTTCGGACCGATTTTTATTTGTGTAAACATTATCTTTAATTCAGCTATCAAAAGTACTGTAAAGATAATCACAAAAAGCGCTATGGTAATGCCAACGGCACTACTGTCAAGCTGTGAAGTAGCAAGCTTTGTCGGCAATAAGCCCTGTATAGCCCAAGGTTGTCTCCCAACCTCAGCTACTATCCAGCCTACTTCTCCCGCTAGATAACCAAGTGGTACTGTAAATACTCCTAGCCACAAAAGCAATCTTTGTTTTTCTACTTTTCCAACCATTGAAAAATACAGTAGAAGTAAAAATAGTGCTAAAAACCAGGTTCCAAGTCCAACCATGATGTGAAAACTGTAAAAAGTTATAGCAACAGGAGGAATTATCTCTTTTGGATTATTAAGATAACCATATCCAAGATATTTTTCATATATCCTAAATTCTTTTAGTGATGACTTTGCTTTTTGTAAGTTTTGATTTTTCTTTGCATCCTTGTATGCCCGAAGAAAATTTACAGCCTTTTTTCCTTTCGCTATCTTTGCACTCGCAGGCTCAATTCCATATTTTTTATTTCCATACACCAAATCATCAGCTCCTGCAACAAATGAGTTTACATTGTGATAAGCCAAAAACGATAGAGCATAAGGAACTTTAAATGAAAAGAGAAATTCGTCTTTACCCTTCTCTCCAATTTTTCTTTTATTGTTCAAAATCCCAAAAGCTACTATGCCTTCCCTTCTTGCACCATCATATAAGCCCTCCATAGCTGCCAATTTTGTTGGCTGTTTGAGAGCAACTTGATGAGCTGCTTCATCCCCTGTTGAAATCAAAAATAGTGAAACCAACAATCCAAATGAAGAAGCTACGATGATACTTCGCTTGGCAAAAATCACATCTCTTTTTTTAAGCAGATACCAACTGCTTATACCGACTACAAATAGTGAACCCATAACATAACCACTTGAGATAGTATGCAAAAATTTTGAAATAGCAACAGGACTAAAAAGCACATCGAAGAAATTTTTCATCTCAAATCTTGCAGTATCAGGGTTAAACTGCATACCTACAGGAAATTGCATCCATCCGTTTGCTACAAGTATCCATAGTGCTGACAAGTTTGAGCCTATAGCAACCAACCAAGTCGAAAGCAAGTGAGTCTTTTTTGAAACCTTATTCCAACCAAAAAACATAATCGCAAAAAATGTTGATTCCATAAAAAATGCCATCAATCCCTCTATCGCTAGAGGTGCTCCAAATATATCCCCTACAATCCAAGAGTAGTTAGACCAATTTGTACCAAATTCAAACTCCATAATGATACCCGTAGCCAAACCTATCGCAAAGTTTATTCCAAAAAGAGTCATCCAAAACTTCGTAAGTTTTTTCCATTGCGGATCATTTGTCTTTACATATATAGTCTCCATTATGGCTATGATAAATGACAATCCAAGAGTCAAAGGCACAAAAAGCCAGTGATATAGTGCTGTTAAGGCAAACTGTGATCTTGAAAGGTCAACCAATAGACTGCTGTCCATATTTTCTTCCTTATTTTGTTAAATTTTCAATGACATAATTGGCTCTATCTTTATCATTTGAAAATTTTGTTTGAAGTATATTTGGAAAAAATAATAGTTTTAAAATCACAAAAATTATGAAAAGTTTTATAGCTATGATGAGCCACAATCTTTTACCTACTTTCATACTTTTAAAACCATCAATGTAAAAAAGAGCTATTTTTTTGCAAAATTCCATCTATACATAACCTTTATTGATAATCATTTTCAGTTGAAATTATAATCCTATTAGAATTAATTTTTACTTAAAACATTTCTGTAATGTTTAACCTTACACTTTATTATCAATTATCTTCATAAGATTGTATTTAGTTCTTGACAAATATCACCTTAACTTAAAAAATAATTTGATATAATAAGAGAAATCTAATAATAAGGATAGAGATGGCAGTAAAAAAAGAGAGAAGAGACTTTCTTGGTCTCGCACTTGGAGGCTTTACTACTTTAGGTGGTATAGCAGTTTTAGGTGCAGCTAAACAAACTTGGGATCCCCTCCCTAGTGTAAAAGCTGCGGGTTACACAACTATAGATGTAAGTGGTGCAAAACCAAATGTCTTAAATATTGCAAAATGGAGAGGCAAACCTATATTTATTTTGAAAAAGACAGCGGCTATGAAAAAAGATCCTAGAGATATTATCATAGCTAAAGAGAGGTTTCTTATAACGATAGGACTTTGTACTCACCTTGGTTGTATACCGTCATACTACCCTAAGCAGTTAAAATTCATCTGTGCTTGCCACGGTGGAGAGTATAACACAGCGGGTCGTGTAACAAAATCTCCTCCTCCGTTACCTTTGTATATCCCACCTTTTAAGGTTAAGGGAACAAAAGTGGTTCTTGGAGAAGAGGGTGAGACATTTAAAAAAATGAAAGCCGCTGGCTTAACAGTATAAAGGAGGATTGATGGCACATTTTACAAAGGCAACGAGCATCCACGACTGGTTAAACCAAAGACTTGCTGTTGATACAGTAAAAAAAGCTTTGGCAACGGAGTATTGGATACCTAAAAATATAAACTTTTTATGGGCAATGGGTATGATTTTGGCAACCACTTTCGGTGTGCTTTTAATTTCTGGTATTTTCTTACTTATGTATTACAAACCAGATACAAAACTTGCGTTTGACAGCGTTAACTACACTATTATGAGTCAAGTCGGTTATGGTTGGCTCTGGAGACATGTTCATGCTGTTGCTGCTTCTGTTATATTTCTTATCATATATATACATATGTTTACAGGTATCTACTATGGCAGTTACAAAAAAGGTAGGGAGATGATATGGATCTCCGGTATGCTTCTTTTTGTTACATTTTCAGCCGAGGCCTTTAGTGGCTACATGCTCCCTTGGGGACAGATGAGCTACTGGGCTGGTATGGTTATCACGGATATATTTGGTATGGGTTCTCTGAATCTAACTGGTTTGGTTGAGTGGATTAGAGGTGGATATGTTCCTGGAGATGCATTCTTGACAAGATTTTTTATGTTGCATGTTGTGCTTTTGCCATTAGCAATCATAGGATTGATAGTATTTCACTTTGCAACACTTAGAATTCCACATGTCAACAATCAAGACGGTGAAGAGATAGACTTCAAAGAGGAGAGTAAAAAATACCTTTCCGGCGACACAAAACACTCTAAAGTCATAAGATTTCAATTTGACTTTTTGAGCAAAGATATAGTCGTACTTGGATTTTTCTTTATATTCTTCTTCTATCTCGTATTTTACCATTTCGAATTTGCGATGGATCCGGTTAACTTTGATCCTGCAAATGGTTTAAAAACTCCAACACACATATACCCTGAGTGGTACTTCTTGTGGAGTTATGAGATTTTAAGACCATTTCCAAAAAATCCAGGTCTTATAGCTTTTGCTTTTGCACAAGGAATATTTTTCCTATTGCCATTCTTGGATAGAAGTCCAAATGTAGTTCCTGCTCATAAAAGAGGCATGTTTCAAGTTTGGTTTTGGTTATTACTTATAGACATGGTTGCTCTTACTATCATCGGCAAAATACCTCCTGAAGGTGTGTATAAAACATATGGTACGATAGCTGCTAGCTTCTTTATAATCTTATGGATAGCACTTCCTATAATAACGAAACTGGAAAAACCAATAGGAGGTAAAAGATAATGAAAGAATTAAAGATACTATTGGTAGTTGTGTTTTTCGCTCTCTTGACATACTGGGGAGTTGAGCCTTTTGCGCATAGCAAGATGCATAAACATGTAGAATTTAAAAATTTTACATACAAAGATTTACCGGCTCTTAGCAAAACAGGTGATGCAAGCAGGGGTAAAGCTCTGGTCATGGGTGCTGGTGCCTGTGTCGGGTGTCATAGCATCAAAGTCGCCGGTGTACCTGCTCCTATGAGTCCAAATGCGGCAGCAGCAAGCTATGGAGTAAATCCACCTGACTTGAGCGATGTAGGCGGTCTCTTGGATGGGAGATTTTTGGCTCAGATGATTAAAAATCCTGTAAAAGCGTTAAACTTAGAAAATAAATTTGATGGTAAAACTAGATTTTTTCCTATGCCGGCTTTTGCCGGTGCGGGCGGAAACAAAGACCAAGAAGTAGCTGATATGGTTGCTTACTTAAAGTCAATAGCTCCCAAAGAGATAACTCCGAAAGAGGCTTATGTGACAACTTGCGGTAGATGCCATGCAAATAGGTATGGAAAGTATGAGCAGATAGGATTTGTTCCAAAAACTAAATCCAATATCAAAACAAATCAAGATGTAGATCTTTTAAAATTTAAAGAAAATGTTGGCAAATACCAAGGACACTTGGCTGATTATTTGGGTAAACTTCCTCCTGATCTTTCAATTATAGTAAGAGCAAGAAGTGAAGACTTTTTAAAGACTTTTGTAGAAGATCCTCAAAGCCAACTAAAAGGTACAGCGATGCCTAGAGTCGGTGTAACAAAAGAGGGTTATGAAAAAGTTATGAAGTATCTAGACAAAACAGGGGATCCTAGCAAGCCAGCTAGAGAATCACTTGGCATAAAGGTTATAGGCTTCTTTGTAATATTTACAATACTAGCACTATTGTGGAAAAGATCTGTGTGGAAAGATTTACACTAGATATATAAAAATCGGAGGATTTAATCCTCCGATTTATCACTACTGTAGTTTAAAAATTATAGTATGTTTTTTATTTTTCTTCGTAAGCACCGATAGATAGTATCTTCTCTACTCTTCTTTTCACTCTCTCTTCATTACTCATCACATTCATCTCATCAAGAAATTTTAAAAAGTAGTCTTTTACAACTTTTGCAGCCCCCACTTTATCTCTATGTGCACCGACAATGGGTTCGTCTAAAACATCATCCACCAATCCTAATTTATATAGATCATCAGCAGTTATCTTCATAGCTTTTGTAGCTGCCTCTTGTTTGAGAGGGTTATTCCATAATATCGCAGCGCATCCCTCAGGAGAGATAACAGAAAACACAGAGTACTTCATCATCACAAGTCTATCCGCCACACCAAGAGCCAATGCTCCTCCGCTTCCACCCTCTCCTATAACTATTGAGAGCATTTTTGTTTTCAAATCACTTAGTTCAAAAAGATTTCTCGCTATTGCTTCGCTCTGTCCTCTCTCTTCAGCTTCAAGTCCGGGAAATGCACCAGGGGTATCTACAAGAAAAAGAATTGGAATATCAAATTTTTCTGCCATTTTAGCAATTCTGAGAGCTTTTCTATAGCCCTCCGGATGAGGCATACCAAAGTTTCTTTTTAGCTTATATTTGGTTCCTCTTCCTTTTTGCTGTCCTATAAGTATGACCTTTTTACCACCGATATATCCTAGATATGCAAGTATGGCCTGATCATCTCTAAAGGCTCTGTCTCCATGAATTTGATAACCATCATCTAAAATCAATCTTACATAATCCATAAAATATGGACGATCAGGATGACGAGCAAGCTGTAATTTTTGGTAATCATCAAGATTTTTATAAACTTTGGAGACCTCTTTTTTTAAATTCTTATCCAATATCTCGACTGCAGGAGCATCTCCTTTGATCTTGGCACTCGAAATTGCCTCATCGAGCTCTTTTATATTGTGCTCAAAATCAAGATAAGTTGCCATATATTTTCCTAGATTTTTTTAAAGATGACAGAACCATTGGTTCCGCCAAAGCCAAAAGAGTTACTCATAACAATATCAGTATCAACTTTTCTAGCTTTGTTTGCGATATAATCCAAATCACAATCAGGATCAGGATTTACCAGATTTATAGTTGGAGGTAAGATTTGATCTCTCAAACACATAAGAGATACAACAGCTTCTATAGCTCCGGCTGCTCCCAAACAGTGTCCAATTTGTCCCTTTGTAGAACTAACCAAAGGTATCTTGTCGCCAAAAAGTCTTTTTATAGCTGCTGTTTCATTTTTGTCATTTGCCGCAGTGCTTGTTCCATGTGCATTTATATAATCTATATTTGGTTTCCCAGCCATCTCATAAGCGGCTCTCATCGCTCTAAACGCACCATCAGGATCAGGCGTAGTTATATGATAAGCATCTCCACTCTCGCCAAATCCTATAAGTTCACCATATATATGTGCACCTCGCTCAATCGCATCTTCATAAGATTCAAGTACAAGTGCACCTGCACCCTCACCCATAACAAAACCATCTCTTTCTTTATCAAAAGGACGAGAAGCAAGCTGGGGTTCATCATTTCTAGTTGAAAGTGCCTTCATAGACGAAAATCCTCCAACTCCAACTGCACTTATCGCTGCTTCTGCTCCGACAACTAGCATCTTATCTGCTCCGCCTAGCATAATTGTTTTTGCTGCGGCACTTATTGCATGTGTACCTGCAGCACAAGCTGTGACTGAAGATATATTTGGTCCTTTTATCTTGTGTTCGATTGCCACAAAACCACCTAACATATTTACAAGTGCTGAGGGGATGAAAAATGGAGAAATTCTTCTTGGACCCCTGCTTTTACATACCAAAGAGTTTTTTTCTATAGCTATAAGCCCGCCAATTCCTGAAGCAGAACTTACACCAAATCTATCGCCGTCAAAGGAGTTAAATTTCGCATCCTCCATGGCTTCTGCAGCTGCTTTTATACCTAATTGGATAAATCTATCTGCTTTTTTTACATCTTTTGGATTCATAATAGTTTTTGGATCAAAGTCAGTAATCTCTCCGGCAATCTTAACCGAATGATTAGTTGTATCAAATGAACTAATCCTTTTAATGCCACATTTTCCCTCAACCATAGCCTTAAAAGAACTCTCTTTTTCAGAACCAACTGAACTTATCATACCCAAACCTGTAACCACCACTCTTCTCAAAATAACTCCTTAATTTCCAGTCAAAAAAGACATCAGGCCTATCTGACCTGATGTAAAAAATAGTCTAATATAATATTTATTTATGCTCTTGTATATATTTTAAAGCATCATTTACTGTTATGATTTTTTCTGCATCAGTGTCAGGAATCTCTATATCAAATTTTTCTTCCAATGCCATAACTAGCTCTACAACATCCAATGAATCAGCGCCTAAATCTTCTACAAATTTCGACTCTTCTTTTACTTCATCCGGATTTACATTTAATTGCTCAACAACTACTTCTTTTACTTCATCAATTAGTGCCATCACTAACTCCTTTAAAAAATTTTTATTATTTTATCTAAATTAACTTTAAAATAAGTTACATATACATTCCACCATTTACTTTTAAAGCAACACCTGTTATATAAGAAGAGTTATCACTAAGTAAAAAAGCAACACTCTGGGCTATATCTTCTGGTGTTCCAAACCTCTTTAGAGGTATTTTATCTGTATAACTTTTTTTCATATCATCATTTAACTGCTGTGTCATCTCTGTCTCTATAAAGCCTGGTGTTATCGCATTGCATCTTATGCCTCTTGCGCTTCCTTCGAGGGCAAAACTCTTAGTCATGGCTATCAGTCCACCTTTGCTTGCACTGTAATTCACCTGTCCTACATTGCCTGTTTCCCCGATAATTGATGATATATTTACAATGCTGCCAAATCTTTTTTTATTCATGGCTTTCAAAGCTTCACGACAACCAACAAAAGCAGAAGTAAGATTAACTTTGATGACTGATTCAAAATCCTCTGTTTTCATCCTGATAGCCAGCTTGTCATTTGTGATTCCCGCATTGTTTACCAAATATGACAACTCTCCATCACTTTGAATGATAGTTTTTATACCATCCACAAACGCAACCTCATCAGCTACATCAAAGCCTATGACAGCGGCAACTCCGCCATTTTCTTCAATCTCATTTTTTATCAAATCTGCCTCTTGCGGGCGAGATCTATAATTTATCCAAACTTTTAAACCTTTGCTTGCCAAAGTGATAGCAATCTGCTTACCTATACCACTTGCGGCACCTGTTACTAAAACATTTTTACCTGTAAATTTCATACATATCCTTTATATTAGTGGTTCATCCATCTCTTTTGGGATTTTTAGGCCCATTAATTTTAAAACTGTCGGGGCTATGTTGTTTAAGCCGCCATCTTTTACTGTTTTAACACCTTCTGCTTTTACAAAACAAAATACATCAAAAGTCGTATGGTTAGTCAACATCTCTCCTTTTTCATTTGACATTTGCTCACAATTTCCATGATCGCTTGTCAATATGAAAGCATACTCTTTTTCATCACATTTTTTTAATATTCTACCAATCTGTTTATCTACGGCCTCTACTGCTTTCACGGCTGCATCATAATTTCCTGTATGACCTACCATATCTCCATTTGCAAAGTTTACCACTATGAAATCATACTCTGCATCCATGGCTGTCAAAACAGCATCTCCTACTTGTTCGCTACTCATCTCAGGCTTCAGATCATAAGTGGCAACTTTAGGGCTTGGTATAAGCACCCTGCTCTCTCCTCTGTCCGGCTCTTCTGTGCCACCATTTAGAAAAAATGTCACATGTGCGTACTTCTCCGTCTCTGCAGTATGAAGTTGTGAGAGATTATTTTGGGATATGACATCTGCTAGTGTATTTTTTGGAGGGGTTGAGGGGAACATCACTTCAAACGGATAAGCGGCATCATATTCTGTCATCGTAATACTTTTAGTCGTATTGATTTTTCTCTGAAACTCATCAAATTTTGATATACCTATCGCCTTTGACAGCTCTCTCATCCTATCGTTTCTAAAATTGGCAAATATAACCCCGTCAACTTCGCTCATGCCATCATAATCTTCCATACTTACCGGCTCTATAAACTCATCTGTGATATCTTTAGAGTATGAATCTTTTATGTATTGCTGTGGATTTTTATCTGTTTTTGGTTTTGCGTTGACGATAGCATCATACGCTTTTTCCACTCTATCCCATCTGTTGTCTCTGTCCATCGCATAAAATCTTCCACAAATTGTGGCAATTTTTATATCCTCATCGCAAATCTTTTCCAACTCTTTTATAAAGTTTATACCAGAAACAGGGCTTACATCTCTGCCATCAGTTATAACATGCAAATGTACTTTTTTACCGGCATTTTTGGCTATCTTTGCAAGAGCTATAATGTGGTCTATATGAGAATGGACGCCGCCATCACTCACTAGTCCTGCTACATGGATATCACCTTGAACTTTTAAAATATCTTTTAAGGCAGGATTATCCTTTAGAGTGTTTTTTTCTATGGATAGAGAAATTTTGACTAAATTTTGATACATAACTCTACCGGCACCTATACTCATGTGGCCAACTTCACTGTTTCCCATCTGTCCTTTTGGCAAGCCTACTGCTAAACCAGAGGTTTTAATCTTAGAATTTGGAACTTCTTTGAAAAGTTTATCATAAGTCGGTTTTACAGCATTTGCAAAAGCATTTGCTCTAGAACTCGGGTTGTACCCTATACCGTCTGTTATGACTAAAATAGTCTTTTGAATATCTTTTTTCACTTTTTTCCTTTAGATTACCATCTTATAAGTAATATTTTACTAAAATTATACTTTCAATAAAATATAAATGGATTTTTTATGCTCTATTGGCTCTATGAAGTTTCACATATCAATATTTTTCAATACATCACGGTTCGTTCAGGCATAGCTTTTTTTATTTCACTTGTTATAAGCATGTATCTTATGCCAAAATTTATAAAATGGGCAAAAGCAAAAAACGCAAACCAACCCATATACTCTTTGGCTCCACAAAGTCATCAGGCAAAAGAAAAAACACCTACAATGGGTGGATTAGTCATAGTCTTTTCAGCTCTTGTAGCTATAATTACATGTGTAAATCTCACAAATATATTTGCATTGATTGGTTTTGGGGTTATAACTCTTTTTGGTTTAATCGGCGTAAGAGATGATATATCAAAAATTATTGGTAAAGATAACAATTCCGGTCTAAGTGCAAAAACAAAAATTTTTATGCAATTTTCTTCTGCGCTCGTAATTGCATATTTTTTATACAGTAGCACCATACTAAATACTGAACTTTTCGTTCCTTTTTATAAACACCCCGTTTTAGATATGGGCTGGTTTTCAGTTGTCTTTTGGGCATTAGTAATGGTTTCATCGAGCAATGCCGTCAACCTAACAGATGGATTAGATGGATTAGCTACCGTGCCTTCCATACTCTCTATGTTGACTCTTGGTATATTTGTATATATCAGTGGTCATGCCATACTTAGCGGGTATCTACTTTTACCAAAGATTAGCGGGATTGGCGAAGTTGTGATTATAGCAGCAGCACTCATAGGCTCACTCGTGGGATTTCTTTGGTATAACTGCTATCCTGCCGAAGTTTTTATGGGAGATAGTGGCAGTTTGAGCTTAGGAGCTTTCATCGGCTATATGGCGATTATCTCTAAAAATGAATTTTTACTTATACTCATAGGTTTTGTCTTTGTGCTTGAAACTGTTTCTGTTATTTTACAAGTCGGTAGCTTCAAAACTAGGAAAAAGAGGATCTTTTTGATGGCACCTATTCACCACCATTTTGAGATAAAAGGTTGGGCTGAAAATAAAATAATAGTAAGATTTTGGATTATGGCTCTTATATCAAATATCATAGCATTAACGGCCCTTAAAATCAGATGATAGCACTATTTGGATACGGTAAAACCAACAAAGCCATAGCAAAGAGATTTCAAAATTGCCAAATCTTTGATGACCATTTTAAAGAGAAAAGTTGTGATGAGTTTGGAAACGAACTGTTGCCTCCAAGTGAATTTAATCCACTAAACTCTTCCATTCAGATACCAAGCCCTAGCTTTCCACAAAATCATCCTCTTATGAAAAAATCTACAAATCTAGTAAGTGAGTATGATTTTTTTGCAAAAGATATGCCAAATTCAATCTGGATAAGCGGAACAAACGGGAAAACAACCACTACACAAATGCTAGATTTTATATTTGCAGAAAAAGGGGTACAAACCGGTGGAAATATAGGGAATCCACTGGCAAATTTGGATAAAAATGCTACCATGTGGATACTAGAAACAAGCTCATACATGCTACATCAAACAAAAATGGCTACTCCAAATATCTACCTCCTTTTGCCCGTAAAGCCGGATCACCTGAGTTGGCATGGAAACTTTGAAGAGTATGAAAAGGCAAAACTAAACCCTCTTGCAAGGATGGAAGAGGGATCTGTGGCAATAATCCCGAAAAAGTATGGAAATATAAGCACTCAAGCGTATATCATAACCTATAGCAACGAGTTTGATTTGGCAGAAAAAATGCAAATAGATATAGAAAAGATTAAGTTTCAAACCCCTTTTTTACTCGATGCAGTGCTTGCAGTTTGTGCAGAAAAGATACTGCTTGGAAGCGTAAACTATGAAAAAATAAACAGTTTTAAAACTGATGTTCATAAACTAGAAGAGTTTAAAGACAACAGAGGCAGAACCTGGGTCAACGACTCCAAAGGTACAAACTTAGACGCAACTTTAGAAGCCGTAAAAAGGTACAAAGACAAAGATTTGATACTCATACTAGGAGGGGATGACAAAGGGGTAGATTTAACGCCTCTTTTTAAGATGCTCAAACCTCTACATGTAGAGGTCTTTGCGATAGGCACAAATACTGACAAATTAGTAGATTTTTGCACTTCAATAGACAAAAAAGTAACCGCCTCTTATGAGTTAGAAAAGGCTATGAAAGAGATACAAAAGATACACACTCGAAACAGAGTCGTTCTTCTATCACCTGCTGCTTCTAGCTTGGATCAATTTTCCTCTTATGTAAAAAGAGGAGATATATTTAAAGAGTTAGCTCGTAAACTCTCTTAGATCTGAGCCCAATATATACTCAAGCTCTTTCATATCTTCTTTCTTAGTTTCTACAAAGAGAAATCCAAACACCGGATATGTATGAAAATCTATCTTTCTTAACTCTAGCGGTTGTTTAAACTTACTCAGTAATTTTTCATAATCAAAACACTCTATCTTCTTTGTTGAAATCCCAGTAGAATTATCGAGTACCACTATACTATAAAGTTCATCGCCTACACTATCAAAAATCTCGCTCCAATTTGGCTTCTTTTGTTCGTAGTAATAGAGATATGGATTGAAACCATAAGCAAGATATGTGATATCTGCTGTTGTGCACCAACCACCAAAACGCATAGGATTTATCTCTATGGGCAGTATATTGCCAAATTTATCTTTTCTGAGCTCTACATGTAGAGGTTTATTTTTTATCTTTGCTAAACTTCCTATATCCTTTAAAAATTTCTTAAACTCGTCTATATTGCCTTTTACTATCTCTTTTGAAGTAGAATATACCCTATCCCCAACATCAGAATTATCAAAAAATATATGTTTAAAGATATTTAAAATGACAGGCTCACCAGATAAATCAAAATACACATCTACTGCATATTCATCACCATATATAAGCTCTTCAATTATAAACTTTTTTTCGCTCAAAACCTCTTTTGGATACAAACCAGATATCTCGTTAAACTCCTTTTTTATGGATTTTTTAGCATCTTCAAACTCGTCTTTATTTAAAATTATATGCACACCTGCACTCATAAAACCAACTGAGGGTTTCAAAACAAAATTTTGTGGAAAATCCTCGTATCTTGCACCACCCAAATCATCATATCTAAGCTCTTTAAAGTAAAATTCAGGAAACATAGATTTAACCATATCCCTAAATATTAATTTATCTTTAAAAAGATTTATCTTGCTTGGAAGTGTCAAAAAGTGAAGATTTTTAGACATCCAACCTATAGAGTTTTCAGAAGTACAGTAAAGAGGCATATCTTTGTTGTTTTTTATCATCTCTATAGATTCTTTTTCGCTGACTATATTCAATCCTTCCATTAAATCAAGTTTACAAAGAGACTCGGTTTGAACTATGGGAATTTGCTTTTCATACAAAGTTCTTTGCAAAAACTTTGAAACATAGGGCAAATCAAGAAAAAACACTACATCTCCTTTGGTAGTTTGAGAGTTAGACTAATAGGACAGTGATCGCTACCAAGTATATCATCATGAATTTTAGCATCTATTATATGCTCTTGTAAATCTTGTGAAACAAAGAAGTAATCTATCCTCCATCCGACATTGTTGCCTCTTGCCCCCGCTCTGTACGACCACCATGAGTATTTATCTTCTATATCGCCATTTACATATCTAAATGTATCTATATAACCTAGCGATAAAAACTTGTCTATCCATTCTCTCTCCATCTTTAAAAATCCTGAAGTATTTTCATTTGCTTTGGGTCTAGCGATATCAATCTCTTTATGGGCTGTGTTTACATCTCCACATATAATCAAAGATTTGCCATCTTTTCGAAGATTTTCGCAGTGCTCAAGAAATCTATCATAAAAAGCCATCTTATACTCCAATCTCTCCTCATTTCTTTGGCCATTTGGAAAATAGACATTTAAAAATACTACATTGCCAAAATGAAACTCATTGATTCTACCTTCATCCAATATATCTACATCTTGAGCTATATCTGATTTTATAGAGGGAACAGCACTAAACAATGCCACTCCAGATTGACCTTTTTTGCATGAAGAGTTAACATGTAGCTCGCAAAATTCTTTAGTGAAGATGCTTGGGGGTATCTGTTCCTTTTGAGCTTTTATCTCTTGGAGAGCCAAAAAGTCAACTTTTGTTTTATCTATCCAACCAAGAGCCTGTTTTTTATCTACCGCCCTTATGCCATTTACATTCCATGATATAAAATTTAATTCTTCCATCTATTGAAATACCTTTGAGTAATTTTTAATATACATTTTAGTATTATAAAACAAAATTATTAATAAAAGGAAATTCTATGGTTCGTATTATCGTTGGTCTGTTATTGTTTTCATCTCTCATGTTTGCTTCGGGTATAGCTATAGTAAAAAAAGTTTCGGGAGATACATATGCAAAGAGAGCAGAAAAAAATATAAAGATTAAAGTCGGTGATCAACTACAAAAAGGTGATATTATAATCACGAGAGAAAATGCCTCCATTGGGTTGATATTTCATGATGGGACACTTTTATCTTTAGGAGGAAACAGTATAATCTCCATAGACAAATACATTTTTAAACCATCGACCAAAGAGTTTGCTTTTGATTTAAATATGAAAAAAGGTTTGGCCACATTTGAATCTGGCAAAATAGGAAAATTAGCTCCAAAAAAAGTTCATTTTAGGGTTCCTGAGGGTACGATTGGAATTCGTGGTACTAAATTTTATGTGGAGGTAAAATAGCGATGGAAGCAGCAGTTATATTGACTTGGATTGGTATGCTAGTCGCATCGCTCATGCATAATCCGACCAAAACTACAGTAGTATTGGCAGACAACAACAAAGCGCACAATGCCATCGTAGTCAGAACTAAAGCAGGGGCTGTAGTGATAGATAAGCCTGGATATTATGTTGATTTGACATCAGAAAATCAAAAACCAAGCAAGATCAAAAAGATGTCAGACAAAGAGATAAAAAAGAGATTTAGCAGCGCTATAAAAGCATTACCGCCAAAACCAGAGCATGTATATCTTTACTTCAAAAAGGGTACAAGTGAGCTGACAGCGGACTCTATCAATAAACTTCCTCATATATATGAACTTCTAAGGCAACGAGCTCCTTGTGATCTAAATATAATAGGTCATACAGATACAAAAGGAACACAACAGAATAATCTTAAACTATCTATGCAAAGGGCGCAAGATATAAAGAGATGGATACTCTCAAAAGAGATTAACCTAGATAAGCTAAAAGTAGAGGCCTATGGGGAAAATGACCTTTTGATTCCGACAGCTGATGGTGTTTCAGAGCCTAGAAACCGCTGTGTCGAATTGATGATAAGATAATAAGAAAATATATTGAGATTTTTGAAGATATTTTATGGGATTGTTTTTACTTCGATTCTATTTTTTTTCATATACAAAAGTGGGGCTTTAGAGTATTTTGATTTTAAATTATATGATATAATCAGCAGTCTGGCAAAGACAAGTCAACACAAAAAAAATTCCTCGGTTGTCATTGTTGATATAGATGAAAAAAGTTTAAAATATCTTGGACAGTGGCCATGGTCTAGGTTGATCTTGTCAAAACTGATAGACAATATCTCTCGCACAAATCCTGCAAATATAGGTATAGACATACTTTTCCCGGAAAAAGACAAAACTTCAATTTTGGAAGTGGAAAAGTTTTTCAAAAACTATTTTTCAAAAAATCTTAAAATCTCAGGTGTTGGAAAATACCTCTTTGATAATGACAATTTTTTTGCACAAACACTTGCCAAAAATCAAGTCACAATGCCCGTATACCTCACAAATACAAAAGGCAAACGATGTTTTATACCTAAAAAAAATAGACAAATTTACAAGAGTACAGAGACATCATACGAATCACCAAATATGCTTTGCAATCTTAGTGAATTGCAAAAAAGTGCAGCAGATATAGGCTTTATAAATGCCCAAAAAGACAAAGACGGCATCTTGAGAAGAGTTCCTATGTTCATAAAATACAAGAACTACAATATACCCTCTTTTGCATTGGCAAATCTGATAAATATCGATGGTATAGAGATCAAAAATCACACAATCTCCATATTAAATCGTACATTTAAAACTGATAAAAACTCTAATATTTTATTAAATTTTAACAATAAAAAATACTATAAAACTATTTCTGCTATTAATGTTCTCTCAAATAAATTTGATAAAAATGAGTTTCTAGGAAAATTTATCATCATAGGAACCTCTGCGGTTGGTCTTCACGATGACTATATGGTCTCGTCAGGAGAGATAGTCCCCGGCGTTTTCATTCATGCTACAGTTATAGACAACATCTTAAACAACAAAACCATATATCAACCCCAATATTTAAAATTCATAAATTTTAGTATATCTTTTTTACTCTCACTAATTCTTCTTATTTTGATTTACAAAAGGCTATATATCAGAGTTTTATCTCTGTTTATAGGAGCTTCTTTATTCTATCTAGCAGCTGGTTTTTACTTTTTAAAGAATTTTATATATATCTCGGTGGGTTATTTTTTAACGCCATATTTCATTTTTTTCTTTTTTGCAAATATGATTTTTATACTCTTTTATTATAAAGAACGGAAAAACTTTCTTGAGGATCTTTCAAAAGCACATTCAGAGACTATCGATAGTATGTCTTTGGTCGTGGAGACAAGAGATGCAGAAACAGGAGCTCATATACTAAGAACAAAAGAGTATATGAGATGCCTTGTCGACTATCTTTTTACACACGATCTCTATAAAAACGATTTAACAAAAAATTATAGAGAGCTGATATACAGAGCAACATCTCTGCATGACATAGGAAAAGTCGGTATCCCTGATCATATCTTAAAAAAACCATCGAAATTAGATAAAGATGAATATGAAATTATGAAACAGCACAGCACAATAGGCAGAGACATCATAGAAAATGCCATGAAAAACAACAAAAACAATCAGTTTCTAAAAATAGCATATAACATAGCCTATTATCATCACGAAAAATGGGATGGTAGCGGATACCCCTGTGGCATCAAAAAAGATGAAATTCCCCTGGAGGCAAGGATGATGGCATTGGTGGATGTTTATGATGCACTTATCAGTAAAAGATGCTATAAGATTCCTTTTAGTTTTGAAGAGTCTGAAAAGATGATTGTAAAGGGCAGCGGTACACATTTTGATCCTATTTTAGTTGGAGTTTTTGTGGAATTAAAACAGAAATTTAAAGAGATAGCCCAAGAGATAAGATAGTTTTTATAAAATCATTTGCTATTATGCAAATTTGCATAAGCAACTCTGTTTCTTCCTCTGTTTTTTGCTATATAAAGCATTTTGTCTGCTACTTGGATCGCCTCTTTGAGCGTTTTATTTTTAGATGGATTTACACTTACCCCTATTGATGCCGTCACATTTATACTCAAACTTTCACTTATTCTTATCTTTTCACTAGCTATGCTCACGCGAATCCTATCAGCTATACGCATCACTTCTTCATCGCTTTTCGACCATCTTAAAAAGATCAAAAACTCTTCTCCGCCATATCTTATAACCTTGTCTTCAAGCCTTGTTTCACCCATCAGCTTTCTAGCGACCGAACTTAAGACTATATCTCCGACATCATGCCCGTATTGGTCATTTACCAATTTGAAATAATCTATATCCAACATCATTATGGAGATTTTTTTAAGATTCACCTTATGCCAAATCTCTTTTAGAAAATTTCTATTGTAGAGTTTAGTTAAGGGGTCTATGATGCTCTTTTTACGCTCTTTATAAAACATATACATTTGTGCCATGACAACTAAAACTATAATTATCAAAACAGACAAAAAAACTCTTAGAAAATTGTACAATGGAATTAAAAAATTATTTAGGTTTTGATACTCTTTGGTTGATATATCCAATGCCAATACCGCTCTTACTTTTTTGCCTATTATTATAGGATGCAGATATGTTATCCACAATCCATCGGCCTTCTTTTGAAACCCATGCATCGAGTGGCCTGTTTTCAAGGAAGTTTTCCATATATTGGTCAGTAAAGGAAAAAACTTTTGCCCAAACTCACCTCTGTCAACACCGTAAGAACCATCAAGCAGATATCGATATGCGCCCTTTTTGTCCTTATATATGACATATATATATTTGAACTCATCAGTTACATTTAAAGATAAAAAACTTGATATATCTTCTCTGAGTTCTTTATATTGGAGCAACAGTGAAAAATCACCTGTGATTTTATTTCTTATGTGCAAGATTATTTTATCGCTTAAAGCTTTGGCTCGATTTATCTCTATCTTATTAATTTCATTGTTGGTCTCATCGATTACTTTACCAAACTGATAGTATAATCCACCGACCATCATAATAAAAAGAATAGAAACTAGGAAGTAAAATGAATTTATAGAAAAATTGAATCTTTTCACAAATATACTTTTTTAGTCTATATACTTTTGGAAATTTTTAGGTAGAGCTATACTTAGATGCTTAAGTTGTTTTTGCCTGAAGATTATATTTGGTCTACCTTTTTGCCAAAAAAATGCTCCAACTATCATTGGAGAGTGTTCATACAGATAATATGAGGTTGAAAATATAAGATGAGTTTTGCACTTCTTGTTTATGTCATTGTCTTTTGAAGTAAACACAATATCAGCTCTGCCACAAGAGACGACATTTAAACTTTTTGCATACTTTCCAATACCTTTAAAATTTCTATCGTCTATACAAATATTTACACTCTTTTTATGCACTAAAGAGTGCGCTATAGAAGAGAGTATTTGGGCCTCTAGTTTTTTTACATTTGAGCTAAAAAGAGATGATACCACCATGAATGAGAGTAAAAATATTTTCAAAATTCATACTCCAAACCAAACCAAACTGTCCTGTCAAATACAGGGGTATTATTTAGAGTAGTTACTTGATAACTTAGAGGATTTACCCTGTAATAGTCCGTTTTTATAGCATCTTTTAAAAGATTTTCTCCTTTTAAGAAAAAAGATAGGTGTCTCGAATACGTATAATTTAGTGTTAAATCATAGTTCCAAGCAGGAGGTATATTATCATACCCATCACGATAAGTTATGGAGTTATATGTATCGATCTTACCAAACTTTTTAAATAGTGTTAGGTATCCGCCATATTTATTGTCATATCTGTCAGTTGAATTTTTGCCATAATCTTCAAACATAACCCAAAAGTTGAACTCTATCTTATCTAAGTCATTTAGCATATAATTACTTTTAAAAGAAACAGAATCAAAGGCAAACTCATCCTTTGCATTTTTAAAATTGCTTAAATCAAAATAGATGGATTTATTCATCACTGTTCTAGCAAGAAGTAGAGAATTGGTGGTATTTTTATATCTCCAGATTGATTTTGTAGATATTGAGTATGCTTTTTCTGAATCCAAATTATCTAAACCGGGCTGAAGTAAATCATTTACCAAAAGTTCATAAGGGGTGGGTCTAAACTCTCCATAAAATAATAATGTCTTTTGTGTAAAATTATCTGTACTGTATATATGACCTAGTCTAGCCCCATATATAGTCTTATCTTTAATATTTGCATTTTCAAAATACCTTTCGGCACTCGTAGAAAACACCAAGCGATTATGTTCATCAAGCAAATAATCTATCTCACTAAATAGTGAAGTTATATCTTCGCTATTATAGTTACTGTTTAGCGGTACCTCTACTCCATCCCTAGTATGAGAATCATTAATAAACTTTTTATACCTATTTCTAAGACCGAGCAGCAATGAAAATTTGCCAAAATTTAATTTTTTGGTAATTTGGGTATCGAGCAAATGTTCACTTTCCTTGACTCTTGTATTGTAATATGGAATATAATAAGGAAGAGATACTCCCAATGGTGCGTTTGAGCTATCATGATAATCATCTAGCAAATGCGAATAGTTGATACTTGCTTTTGTACTTTTATCTAGTGAAGTATAGCTATATCCTGCATAAAGATATGAAAAATCAGTATAGGAGTTTTTCGGTGTCATATTCCAACTACTTCCTAAAAAATTATCCATACTGCCTTTTATGGCCTGAAACTCAAATCTCGATGTCGGCATCGTAACTTGTGCATAAAAATCTCCGCTCTCCTTATTTCTTGAAAGTATGCTGCCCAAATGATACAATTTTTTTCGTTTCAAATTACGGTGATTTGCATATATAAAATAGGAAAAATCTTTCATATCTTTAGATGTGTATCCGTATGTATCACTTGTACCATAACTTCCACCGGAAATCCCCATCATGGTTGTATTCTCTCTCTTGCCTGTCTTGGTATATGCTTTGATAACTATGGTTGTAGGCTCGATTGAAATTTCATAAGAAGGGACACCCATATAAATCTCTATATGGTCGATATATGCCATATCAATTTGCCCTAAGATTTGAAAGCCACCGCCAAACAAAGGTGATAGCAACTCTCTATCGTTTATAAAAATACGGATTCTAGCTGGATTATTTGCCTGATAGGGTTCAAAGTACGGAGCACTTAAGCCGGTTGAGTTTTCATTGTATCTTATAAAGGGTATTTTTTCTATCAGCTCTTTCAGCGATTTAACCTTCATCCGATCAAGGTCTTGACGAGTAAAGACAGTCAGGTAACCTGCATTTTCTTTTTTTGTATGCATAGACATATCATCTTTTTGTGCAAGCGTATCTAGTAGCATATCTATATTTTGTGCATAAATCGCCTGAACGAACAGTATAGCAGCAACAACGACTATATTTATCTTTTTAAACATTAAAACCCCAAACCCTATTTTTATGTCCAACATTATACATAATACTTTCTTAAAAGTCGGATAAGCAAATATTAAAGTTATTAGGCTATAATTTCAATCTCAAATTAAGTGGCTTGATAGCTCAGTCGGTAGAGCAGGTGACTGAAAATCACCGTGTCGGCAGTTCAATTCTGTCTCAAGCCACCACCCTCTTTTTCGTATTTGATACTCTTAACTTTAAAAAAAGGTTGTGTTATCAGTCTATTCTTGCAAGGTTTTTTAGTCAGTTTTGGTCTTATCGTGGCAATTGGAGCTCAAAATGTCTATGTATTGAAAAAAGGTCTGCTTAAAGAGCACACTTTTCCTATCGCTCTTATATGTTTTTTACTTGATGCAACACTGATAATCGCAGGTGTAAAAGGTGTAGGCAAGATACTAGAACTCTACCCATCTTTTTTTATATATATCACTTGGTTTGGCATTACATTTTTGTCTATTTATGGATTTATCGCATTAAAAAATATCTTTTTAACCCAAAAAATGAAAGTTATAGTTAAAAAAGAGAAAAGCAATCTAGCTAGAACTATACTCTCAACACTTGCTATATCACTTTTGAATCCACATGTATATCTTGATACTATGATGCTTATAGGCTCAATAGGCAGTCATCTTAGAGGGTTTGAGCAAAATCTTTTTATATTGGGTGCGATTAGTGCGTCTTTTATATGGTTTTTCTCTTTGGCATATGGAAGCAGAGTTCTAATACCACTTTTTACAAAGCCGCTAACATGGAAATTATTAGATCTATTTACGGCTTTTATAATGTTTTTTATCGCGTATAACTTTTACAAAACAATTTAACTATTTTTTATTGTGAAAATTTTTAGCTTGCCACTTCAATCTTTTGTACCTAAGTTTGGATCTTATATTTTTAAATTTCTCTAGATCTTGAGTATGTATGCTTATATTAGTGTGTTCTATGTCCTCATCCCCTTCCACTTCTATATTGCCGGCTTTACTCATAGCTATCTTTTGCGAAGGGAAAACACTTCTATGACCAGAAACCAAAAAAGCGATAACAGCCGACAAGGCGGCATAATGCGCAATCTCTATACCAAAAAGTTCGACTGCCATGATGACAGATGCTATAGGTGCATTTGTGGTTCCGGCAAGAACGCTGACAAAACCAAGAGCTGCAAAGAGCGCTACTTCATGGTTGTTTATCAAGTGTCCAAACAAAACTCCGCTAGTAGCGCCAACATAAAATATAGGAGTTACTATTCCTCCACTTCCTCCACTTCCTAGAGATATAGATGTAAAAATAGTCTTGAGTATAAAATCATACCAATGAATATTTGCAGATAAAAATCCCTCAGGATCAAGAGCATTTCCAATCACATTTAAACCAAGACCAAGATAGCGATCACCGACTACCAATGTGGCCAAAACCATCACTACACCGGCAACAAATGCTTTAAGATAAGGACTTGCTTTGATTTTATTTATCATGTGTTCCGTATCATTTAAAACAGTGATAAAAAAATCCGCTACAAATCCAAAAAATATACCGGCAACAACAACCTCTGCTATCAACACCAAATCAAGATTGACTGCTTTGTAAAAATGTATATCAAAATATGTGTAGTCAACTCCTAAAAACTGGGCAGTAGTAAACGCAGCAAACCCTGCGATAAAAGATGGAAGAAGAACATCATATAAAATAATACCGATAGTTAAAACTTCGATACCAAAGATAGCTCCGGCGATCGGCGTACCAAAAACAGATGCGAAACCAGCGCTAATACCGCAAATCACCAATTTTTTTCTATCAACATCACTAAATTTTAAAATTGAAGCCACGACAGAAGAAGCTCCAGCACCTATTTGAGCACCCGGTCCTTCTTTTCCGACAGAACCACCTGCAAATATAGTAAATACCGTTGCCAAAAGCTTTATGGGCATGACAACCACTTGTATTTTTCCACTGTTTTTATGGACAGCCTCTATGACCTTTTCTGTTCCATGACCTTGAGCATTTGGGGCAAATGTCTTAATCACATATACAGTTAACGGTAATGCAAATGGAAGAATGAAATAGTAAGGAATCCCCAAAACACCTCTGTGATCAACAGAATACTCTAGTATCCATAAAAAAAGCGCCATCAAAGCACCGATTATAACCCCTACAAATGAGGATAAAAATATCCATTTGGATACACTAAAAAATATGACCGTCTGCTCTGTTACATGTTTTCTCACAAATTACTCTTATAAGGGATTTAATAGACTTTTTGCATAATCTTAAACTAGCTCTAAATGCTCTGAGATTTTAATAGCTTACCCAAGATATCTAATGATAGAATCATACCTTTTTAAATCTTACATATCGTTTTATCACTCAATAAAGAACTATGCTTAAGTTTCATTTAATCACAGTTTTCAACACAAATCTTATGAGGCACGACCTCCCCTCCACAACTTATAAAACAACTATCAAACATATCATCACAGGAGCATTTTTTAACACATCTGTTTTGCTGTTGAATTAGTATCTCATCAAATGTGATATATCTCGGCTCTCTTGGTTTGCCTGGTTTGCTTCTTCTGAGATTTTTTATCATATATCTCAGCTCATCTCTTCTGCCACATGCGTATCTGTCGCCATTTTGCGAGCATTTATCACTAAAATATTTCCAATCGTTGTATTTCTCATCATATCTATTTTGCCAATCAAATATATCAAAATTATAATCACTCAACTTGGCTTGATAGCGAGCATATCTCTGTTTGTAACTCTTGTCTGTTTTGCTTTGTATCTGTTTTGCTTTATCGTAGGCATAACTCAAACAATCGCTATAATCTTCTGCACATCTTTGCTTACACTGCTGCTTTGCCTTTGAACAATTTTGCAAACATACTTTGGAGTTTTTCCCAAGTGGCGGTATGTACTGATTTTTTATGACATACTGTGGAGCACATCCGCTAAACAAAAACCCAAAACCCAAAACAAATACAACAATCATAGTTTTCATATCGACTCCTTTATAGAACACTCTATCTAATATTTGTGAATTAGATGTGATTTGATTTGGTATTAGTTTCTAGCCACTCTTTTTTATCTTCGCTCTCATCTATTTCTCGCCCTATATCTTGGTGCAAATTCCAATAGTATTCGACAAAAGACTCAACAATACTATTTTTTGGCATATAATCACCACTCTTTTTAGATACAAATCTTTTTAAAAATTCATTCGCATCTCTTTTTTGCAAATAATGCCCAGCCAACTCTTCGTAAGTCTTAAGATACCATTTTTTCAATCTATCATAAAATTCATCCTCTACATGTAGAGTTAATTTTCCATCAAATTCCAACACTCCACTGTCAAAAAGTGCTTGTAGATGTATCAATCCTTCACAATAATACGGTTCTACTTCACCTGTTTTTCTCCAGGCTATCAGAGATACTGCTCTTTTTATCAGTTCAAGAAAGATATACTCTCTTGTCTCCTCTTCTTCACTCATAAAAAAAGCTACCAAGCCTCCGGTTGTTGCTTTAAACTCTTCTATATTTTTAAATACTCCGCTTCTGTTCATCGCCATTTCCGTATCACTATCAAGCCACAAGATATGCCCAAACTCGTGTCCGATAGTACTAATCTCGTAAACTTTATGCCAAATCTTACTTTTTTTAAAAATCAACTCTCTCTCTTTTTGGACAAATTCATCTCCAAATACAATCTTGTCTATCTTAAGAAATGGCTTTGCTCTTTGAATATCAAGTATATTGTCTGCAAAAGCAAATATTTTTTTACCCTCTTCTTTGCTCACCAATTCATCATTCGGTACGACCTGAGCTGAAAAAAGACCATTGAATTCACTTGCAAAAAATAGTGCGGGACGGCCTATATAGAGCTGAACTCTTTTTAGATTCTCTTGAGTTCTCTTTTGCACTTGCATATACTTTTCATCAAATTTTTTAAAAAGTTTTTTATACATGGAAGATATGGCATCATAAGTGTCATTTGCACCTAGATTTTTTGGGTTTGCTATCCTGACATCCCACTCTAACGCAACTGTTTTTCTATAATGGTCCTCATAATATTCAAGAGGATGCCCAACTTGTATAGGCGAGGTTACTTGCATCCATGCTCTGTCCACATCCCTCCATCTTGAGAGTAGCATAGTTCTATTTTTTTCACCAAATGCTTTTTTCAAACTCTCAAAGTACCTTATATACTCATTTTTTTGATTGGTATCTCTATCTTCAAGAGTCTTCAAAGTCGCTACTAGGTTTTCAAGCTTTTGACATACTTTCTTAACAAAATTACTAAAATGCTGAGCATAAGTCTCTATCTTATACCCGTTCTCATCTTCCACTAATACAGAGTAAGATCTGTCTGTCAAATCTCCGTTTTCATCCCTCTCAAAAAGATCATTTTTTCTTAAAAATTCTATCGTTTCATCACCATATTTACTTTGTAATTCTTGATTTAGCGTTTCGATTATATACTCATTCCAATCAAATTGCCACTCACTCATCACCAAACCTATCTCATAAACACCATCTAACAATTCTCTATAAAATGAATTTAACAAACCCATGCTTTTTACATCTTCTATCAGTTTTTTTTCTCTTTTAAGATGAAAATTTTTTGTCCATAGATATGCTAGCGCTTTTTTCTTCTCTATCTCTTTTTTACTATTTTTTTCTTTGATGAGTACTTGTATAAACTGTTCATCTCGCAAATTTATCAATCTTGAAAGCAATGCCAAATAGTTTTCTTTAGTATGTTTTAGTTCACACTCATCCAAAAATTCATCTACATATATATTTATCCCATCATTACTATAATCTTCATCTTCCACTATGCCAAAAAATGATCCTAACTCTTTTTGATTTTCACTAATCAAATCATAAAACCTAGTTAAATCGTTTTGAAATTTTCTGTCCACTTCTTTTCCTTCTAAATATAATTTAATAGTAGTATTATAGCAAGTAAGTTATAATATCATAATGGAGAGTATGTATGACAAAAGATACCGAGATAAATAATTACCTAGCAAGAGGTATTGTTGAAGCAAACCTTAATTTTTCTAAGGACAAAAAAAGTCCGTTTTCACTAGTCAAATTTGAATACAAAGTTGATTTGAGTGATGCTTACTCTTTTAAAGATTTTATCTCTTTTATCCATATTTATACAGATTTTAGCCCTATCTTAAAGCAGGGCAAAGATAGCTTTTTGATTTTTTTAAAAGATACAAAGATACATCAGGCAAAAGCTATCATAAATAAATTATTTTATAAATGCAACAACAAATTTCGCATAGATATCGAAGATATAGGCATCACCCTAAGCAGTCCAAACGATAATTACAAAACATTGATTGACAGAGTGGACAAGTACTATGTAATGTCAAAACTTTCGAGCTCAAAAAAAGTATTTTACGGGACTGTTGATTTTGATTATTATGACACTATAGATCCTCTTAAGGTCATCAAAAATATATTTAACAAATCCAGCCATATCATTTTAAACAACCTCTACAAGGGCATACCGATTCAATCTGGTGTAAGGGTAAGCGGTTTTAGTGAGGGCATAATACAAGCAAAGATAAATGCTGATAAAATTCCATTTTATGAGAAAGAAAAATTTACATTTATTCAGCACGATATGATACCCGATATAATCAAAGCTGACATACTAAAAGTAGATAAAAATAGATTTTTAATAGTCTTAGGAAATCTACAATTTCTCAGATCTTCACCTCTCGAAAGAAGCAATATAAGAATTCATCCAAACAAAAATATACATGCAATCCTTGCAAAAGCTCATAAAAAGCTCGCGGAAGGAAATATAATAAGTATTTCGGAAAACTCCATCTCACTAAAAATAGTCTCGGAAAAAGCAAAAATTCTGATGAGTAGCGATCTGTTTCAAAAAGAGTTAGAGATAAAATTTTTATTGGCAAATGATAAAAATTTTCTATCTCCGATAAAAGTAAAATCTTATATATTTAATATAATAGACGAACAAATTATACTAAATATTTCTCCAAACAAGAACGAAAGAACCAGAATCAGAGATTATATATCTATTCAACAAAATGAACTGTTGACAGCATTAAAGCTAGAGCTAAAAAAATAAGAATTTAAGGATATCTATGGATTTAAAATCCGTTGCCTATATGCAAAAGGCAAAAAAAGCAAGAAATAAAACTGCCTCTAGCATAGCAGTCAGTTTAATCTTTATAGTATTGGTTTCATACTATGTGTATCTATTTTCATCACAAACACCAAATTATGTTCTGCTTATGATTTCAGCAGTTTTTGGTGCATATATGGCAATGAATATAGGCGCAAATGATGTCGCCAACAATGTCGGTCCGGCTGTAGGTTCAAATGCTATCAGTATATTTTGGGCGATCATATTAGCTGCTATCTTTGAATCAGCCGGTGCTTTGATAGCCGGTGGCGATGTTGTGGGAACTATAAAAAAAGGTATCATAAATCCAGCACTCATACAAAATGCGGATGTTTTTATATGGATTATGATGGCCGCTCTTTTAGCAGGTGCTCTGTGGTTAAATCTCGCAACTGCACTAGGTGCCCCGGTCTCTACCACTCACTCCATAGTCGGAGGAGTAATGGGTGCCGGTATAGCAGCTGCCGGATGGGATATTGTAAACTGGTCAAAGATGGAAGCCATAGTTGCAAGCTGGGTTATCTCTCCTCTGCTTGGTGGATTAATCGCGGCAGGTTTTTTGATGTTTATCAAAAAAACTATCATATTTAAAGATGATAAAAAAGAGGCGGCTAAAACCATAGTTCCCATCTTGATAGCCATAATGACTTGGGCATTTTCAACTTATATACTACTAAAAGGCTTCAAGCACCTCATCAAACTAAACTTTTTAACTGCTAGTGTAATTGGACTAGGCATATCTTTGTTTCTCTACTATCTAACCAAACCATCCATCATGAGAGCAGCCACTAAACTTCCAAATACAAGAGTTGCAATCAATAAACTCTTCAATATACCTTTGATATTTTCAGCTGCCCTGCTTAGTTTTGCACATGGCGCCAATGATGTAGCAAACGCAGTGGGACCACTTGCAGCCATAAATGATGCAATCATGCATAGTGCATTTTCGGCCAAAGCTCATATACCTCTTTGGGTTATGGTTGTAGGAGCCATCGGCATATCACTAGGCCTAGCACTTTATGGACCAAAACTCATAAGAAAAGTGGGGAGCGAAATAACTGAACTAGACCAGATAAGGGCTTTTTGTGTCGCTATGGCAGCTTCTATCACAGTTATCATCGCTAGTCAGCTAGGTCTGCCTGTAAGCTCCACGCATATAGCACTTGGAGGAATTTTCGGGGTAGGTTTTTTAAGAGAGTATTTAACTAGAAACGAAGTCCAAGAGATAAAAGAGGAGATCAAAAAAACTCATCTTGAAGAGCAACTAGAACAATTAGAAGAGTATAAAAACGAGCTCGAATCACTAGGTAAACTCAAAAAAGTCGATCCATATCTAATCAAAAATCTCATGAGCAAGATAAACGAAGAGAAAAAAATTATCAACAAGATAGATGCCGGCAAAATTCACATGAGCAAGATTGAGAAAAAAGCTGTCAAAGTAGTAAAAAAACATGAATTAGTAAAACGCTCTGCCATAAAGATGATAGTAGCTGCTTGGCTCATAACAGTGCCGGCTGCCGGGCTACTCTCTGCGATGTTCTACTTTATGCTAAGGGGAATTTTACTACCATAAGACACGATAATCAAAATCCTTTCTTCAACATTAGTTTTGATTCACCGTGACCATAAGAGCACTTTAAGTATAAAAATGTAAAATGTCGAAACAGCTAGGGGTGCCATCGTGCTGAGAAGAGTTCTCTCTAACCCTTGAACCTGAATATGGATAATACCAGCGTAGGAAAGCGAACACTTCAAACTTCTAATCAGCGTATATATCCAAATTCACCATGCAGGAGATTAGACTTTGGATATAGTATTGAACAGCAAACCTCACAATATGAAAGAAAAATCATCGCTATATGATTTATTGAAAAATCTTAAACTAAATCCTGACAATGTAGTCACAGAACTAAATCTACAGATTATAAAAAAAGATAAAAGAGAAAGCACAATTCTCAAAAATAGCGACAGAGTTGAAATCATAACTTTCATGGGAGGCGGATAATTGGATAAATTAAAGATTGCTAACAAAGAGTTTTCAAGCAGACTACTTAGCGGAACAGGAAAATTCAGAGATAAAGCTGATATAAAAGAGATGCTTAAACAAAGTGGTTCACAAATCATCACTATAGCCTTAAGGCGTGTAAATTTGGAAAATCCGCAAGATAATATACTAAATTATATACCAAAATCAACAACACTTTTGCCCAATACCTCAGGTGCAAGAGATGCAGATGAAGCCATAAGGATAGCCCATATAGCAAGAGAAGTGGGCTGTGGGAATTTTATAAAGATAGAAGTCATACATGATGCAAAGTACCTAATGCCAGACAATGAAGAGACTATAAAAGCTACAAAAATTTTAGCAAAAGATGGATTTGTAGTTTTGCCTTACATAACACCAGATATAATCACATGTAAAAAACTAGAAGATGCCGGAGCAAGTGCCGTTATGCCTCTAGGAGCGCCTATCGGCTCAAATGCCGGACTTCAAACCAAGGCACTTTTGGAGATGATTATAGAAAACAGTAATCTACCTGTCATAGTAGATGCAGGCATAGGATTGCCTTCGCACGCTGCTAGTGCTATGGAGCTTGGAGCAGATGCCGTGCTCATAAATACAGCCATAGCAACAGCAGATAATCCTCCTTTGATGGCAGAAGCATTTAGCATGGCTATCAAAGCCGGAAGAGTTGCATATCTATCAAAACTTCAAAAAAGCAGTAAATATGCCAATGCCTCTTCTCCTCTTACAGGATTTTTAAACTTATGAGTTTTTTAAATATTTTAAACAAATACGACAATTTTGATTTTGAAGAGTATTTAAGAAGCGTAGATGACGAGATGGTGCTTTCGTCTTTAGAAAAAAAGAGACTAGATGATTTTGATTTTCTAAATCTACTCTCACCAAAAGCTAAAAGCCATATAGAAGCTCTAGCCAAAAAAGCTCACGAAATCACGGTGGCAAATTTTGGATATACTATAAATCTCTATCTTCCTATCTATATCTCAAACTACTGTAGTAGTGACTGTTTATACTGTGGTTTCAGCAAAAAAAATAGAATTCAAAGAAAAAAACTATCTTTGAATGAGATAGAAATCGAAGCACAAGAGATAGCAAAAAGTAAAATCAAACATATATTGCTTCTAACAGGAGAATCTAGAGCTGTAACGCCACTAAAATATCTTTGTGATGCAGTTAAGATATTGAAAAAATACTTTTCATTTGTAGCTATTGAAGTTTATCCTATGAGTCAAGAAGATTATGAAGTGCTTTTTAACTCAGGAGTTGACGGCCTGACGGTTTATCAAGAATCTTATGACAAAAAGATATATGAAAGTGTACATATAAGTGGTGAAAAAAGTAACTATGAGTACAGACTAGAAACCCCGCAAAGAGGAGCAGAAGCAGGGTTTAGGAACATAAATATAGGCACTCTCTTTGGTTTGGGTCATATTTTAAAAGAGGCATTTTTCAGTGGACTCCACGCCGCGTATTTGAGCGATAGATACCTAGGTTGCGAGTTTGGATTGTCTCTTCCGCGCATAAATGATGCAGAGGGACATTTTAAGCCAAATCATATACTAGATGATGTAACATTTGTACAAATCATGTGTGCATATAGGCTCTTTTTACCAAGGGTTGAGATAAATATCTCTACTCGAGAGAGTGCAGATTTTAGAGATAATCTTTTGGGGATTTGCGCTACAAAATTTTCAGCCGGTTCTAAAACAGAAGTTGGTGGCTATACGAAAGCCAAAACAGAACCTCAGTTTGAAATCTCAGATACAAGAAAGAGTGACGCCGTGATACAAAGAATTCAAAACCTAGGATATGAGCCTGTGTATAAAAATTGGGAAAATATATGATGATGAAATATATTTATAGAATTTTAGATGCAAATGTAAACCGAGCGGCTGAGGGGATAAGAGTAGTTGAAGATATATGCAGATTTAACTATGAAAACGAAAAACTGACAAAAAAACTAAGAGACATGCGGCACAAAATAAGAAAAAATCTAAAAGACATAGACTCTCACCTCCTAAGACATAGAGATTCAGCCCACGATATAGGTAAAAAAATCACAAAACAGAGCAAGATAGACAAGAAAGAGGGATTATCTCAAATCATCGCCGCAAACTTCAAGCGAGCACTAGAGGCCATAAGAGTGATAGAAGAGATAAGCAAAACCACAGATAATATGTACGGTATCGGTAAAGAGTATGAGGCTCTCAGATATGAGCTCTATTATCTCGAAAAAGAGGTGCTTCTACTCACATCTAAAAAGTCTCTCCCACAAGGAATTTACGGTATAACATTTGAGAAATTTTCAAACGGCAGGAGCAATATAGAAGTAGTAGATGAGATGATAAAAGCCGGCATAAAAATCATCCAATACAGAGAAAAAGACAAAAATTTTCAAAAGATGTATGAAGAGGCAAAAACCCTAAGAAAGATGACAAAAGAGGCTGGTGTACTCTTCATAATCAATGACCATGTAGAGCTAGCAATGATGGTAGATGCTGATGGTGTGCACATAGGGGATGATGACTGGCCTCTTAAAGAGGTGAGAAAACTACTAGGGGACGACAAAATCATAGGTCTATCCACCCACTCAAAAGAACAGGCATTAAGGGCAGTCGAGCTTGGGGCTGATTATATAGGAGTGGGTCCCATATATGATACTTTGACAAAAGATTATGCAACTGTTGGCATAAAATACCTCGAATTTGTAGCACAAAATATCCCTATACCCTTTGTAGCGATAGGAGGCATCAAAGAACACAATATCCAAGAAGTGATAAAAGCAGGTGCTAAAAGCATCGCACTAGTAACAGAAATCACCCAGGCTATAGACATAAAAGAGAAGATAAAAATACTAGGCAAACAGTTTTAAGCCTTTGGAAAGATAAGAAAAAATGTAGTTTTTTTATTGGGTATGGATTCTACTTCTATCTTTATATTGTACTCATTGCAAACACTTTGGACTATGTCTAAGCCTATGCCAAAGCCTCCTTCACTCTTGCTCCTTCTTTCAAATCTTTTGAAGATTGCTTTTTGGTCATCTTCATTTATGCCCTCGCCCTCATTGATGATGCAAAGAGTATATTCCTTTAGTATTACCTCAATTTTGCTCTTTTGAAACGAATATTTCAGAGCATTTGAGAGAAGATTGTTGATAACTTTTTGGATTCTTGTTTTATCTAAAAAAACAGGAGTATTTTGGAGCGAACACTCTATGGTGTTTCCTCTACTTTTTACTATCTCATCAAAAAACCTAACACTCTCTTCAATCAACTCTTTTAAATCAAATTTTTCATCGTATCTGTCATCTATATCATTAAATGCTACAAAGGAGAGAGTATTGTAGATTTGAGAAATCAGTTTTGCACTAACAGATATATGGTTTAAAACTCTAGGGTTTAACTCTTTTGAATTTTTAATGGAAGATGTACTCATAATGAGTGCCGATACGGGGGTATTTAGCTCATGCGAACTGTCTCTTATAAATCGATTTAATTTTTTTATTCTATCGCGAATGGGCTTTAAGAGCACTTTGCTCAAAAGATACCCGACAAACAAAATAAAAACAACAGATGCAAACATAGTTGTTAAAATTATTGTGATTAGCTTAATCTTTTCACTCTTGCTTCCATCATTTTCAGCGACTATATAAGAAACACCCAAAATCGGAGTATCTAACTTGTGCACATGGTATTCGTGCCTATTATTTTTATAGGCTTTATTTGCAAAAAATATCTTGTTGTCTTTTAGGTTTGAGTATAAAACTTTCCCATTTTTATCGAACAAGCCAAGTCTTAATCTACCATTTTTAGGTGGTGTAAATTTATATATCTGTTTATTCATCTCAGCTTGCATAAGCTCTTTTTCGGCCATCAAAGAGGCATTTCTCATCTGGATACTACACTTGTCGCTGATCGAGACTATACCTCTGTTATAATATAAAAAAGCTATGATAGAAATAAGCACAAAAGCAGAGAGTGTATAGATGCCCAAAAAGCCAATCAGTGCCCTCTTCTCTTCTTTATTCAAAAAAGTACCCGCTTCCCCGTATGGTTTTGATTCTCTCTTTGCCGACTATATTTCTAAGGTTTCTTATATAGACTCTGATTGTTGCATCTGTCGGCATCTCTTCAAATTCCCACAGATTTTGAATCAACTCATCTCCGGATATGACTCTTTTTTTTCTGCTTGTTAGATAGAGTAGTATCTCTATCTCTTTTTTTGCAAGTTGGTGCTCTACTCCATCTATGCTTAATAGGTTTTTAGAGGGAATCATATACATCGCTTCATCAATCTTCACGATATTATCATTTTCTATGCTAAACCTCTTCTTGATATTATTTATCCGCAAATCCAACTCTTCTAAATCAAAAGGCTTCTTTATATAATCATCACAGCCATTTTCAAATCCGTTTTTGAGATGTTTAGTATCTTGATAGGCAGTGATGAGTATAGCAGGAGTCATATCGTTATACTCCCTGATACTCTTTATCACATCGAGCCCGCTTACCTTTGGGACATTTATATCTAATATCATTAAATCAAATGTATTTGAACTCACCTCTTCCAAAGCTTTCGCACCATCATCTACATGTAAAACTTCGTAAGATAACTCCTTTAGATGATGGTAGAGTATATCTGCTAGCATAAAATCATCTTCAAGAAGCAAAATTCTCATTTTATGTCCCCTTTTTGTGGAAGTAAATTCCGCTAAAATTCCTCGCACTTATGCTACGGCTGTCGCCGAGAAATTACTATTTATTTTGTATATTATAACAATTATATTTAGTTTTTGTGTAATCTTAAGCTTATTCCATCGGCTCACCTGTTTCCATCGGTAAATTTGTCCTTGAATACTCAACCATACTGCCATCAAAAACTTGTACATTTTTCATCCCAATTAGAAATCTTGAGACGAACCAAAGTCCTCTAGCTTTGTGCCCGGTGTTACAATATGTGATCAAGGGCTTATCAAGTTCTACACCATATCCGCTATTGTGCAAAGTCTTTTTTGCCTCTTTTGGTGAGATTAACTCAAAGTATTTTCCCATATTTTTTGTATATCTTATGACAGGTGTTAGTTTTGCTGTTGGGATTCTTCCGTGTCTCGCCAAATCTTTTCTTTTGTCGCTTCCTGTATAAAATTTTGAAACTCTCGCATCTGTAATCTGTTTATCTTCATCATAAATAGCCTCATTTATATCGCTAAGAGAAGCTATTATACTCCCATCATATCTATCCAACTCTATATCACTCTTTGCGATCTTTGGCAGCTTGCTTGTAACATCTCTTTTTTCAAAACTCCATTTTGCATATCCACCATTTAAAAGTGCACTCTTTTGGATGCCATATAGCCATAAATTCCATATGCCGCTTGCCGCGTCTGCAAAGTCTTTGTTTTTCTCTCCTGCGCTATAGAAGATTATCGCACTATCTTCACTAACGCCGGCATCTTGTAACATCTTTTGTACTTGTTCTAGTGTGCTCGGGAGCTTTGGGATATTTCCAAGTTTTCCTTTAAAAAATGATTTTTTAGGGTAATTTATAGCGCCTTTTATATGAGACTTTTTATAGGCTTCCGGTTTTCTTGTATCTATGATCACTAGATTCTTACTGCCTAGATTTTTTTGCAACCAATTAGTAGACACTATATGATTTTGTGGAATTTGCAAAGCAAACAGAGCGGTTGAGAAAGCTAGAACTATCATGATTTTTCGTATGATACTTTTCATTTTAATTTCCTTACATAAGATAATATTATTTAGCTAATATGCTAAATAGATTTGGTATGGTACACAAATCGATAAAAATTGTCAATGTTATTTAGCTAAATTACAAATAAATGCTATACTTTCAAAATAAGAAAAGAGGTGATTGATATGTTAGATACGAAACAAAAGATAAAAATTTTTAAAGCACTCGGCAATGAAACAAGATTTTTAATTTTCAAAAACATATTTACAGGTGGCTATGCCTGTTCCATCGACGAAACAAAACCAAAAAATGACATCATAGCACAAGCTACTTGCGTCACTACTATAGCTGAGCATTTTGACTTTGCTTTACCTACTATCTCTAGGCATTTAAAAGAGCTAAGAGATGCGGACATAATAAAAATGACCAAAAAAAGCAATAAAATCTATATAGAACCAAACCCAAAAATCATAAAAGAGCTATCAGCTTGCTTCACAACACTCGTCGATAACTACAAAGCATCAAGTTTTCAATTTGATAATAGATAAAAGCTAAAATATTTCATCAGACACATCATCCACATGCCCTTTTTTTCCATTTTTTATATGAATCCAGGTTACCGGCACAGCAATTAATGCGGATATAATTATAAAATATAAAAAGTTAAACACCATATAAGCATAATAATCCACGATACCTAAAATTACGACAAAAAGCACAAAATATGTTAAAAATAACTTGGCAAACTTCTTAGATAAAACTCTATTTTTCATTTTTTTCTATCTGTCTTATCTTTCTAATCGCATTTTTTCTCACCAAATAGAACCCTATCATAGATAAAATTGTGATACCTATGTACTCCGGAGCGATTGATTTTATATCTATATTTTTCTCCATGATATTCATCATATCTTTGGCGATATTCCAGCCACCAAACATAGTCAAAAGTACAAACATATAGTACCTAAATGGACTTCCTACTACGAAGTACAACTCTGTTAACTGTGAATCTTTCATTTTTATATCCCCTTTTTACGGAAGTGAATTCCGTAAAAATTCCTCGCGACTAAAGCTTTGGCTATCGCCAAGAAATTACTATTTTTATATACTGAAGCACGAGCTATCGCTCTGTATTTCTTTGTCTTAATTCTTATGTCCCCTCTGCTCATAAATAGTTTTGCCCTTTTGAAAAAAATTTATGGGCAGATTCCTCGCACTTATGCTTTGACTATTACCAAGGAATTTTATCAATTTTAATGCGTATTATAGCAGGTATATTTTACTTTTTGATTATTTTTTGATTACTACACATAAAATGCACTTTATTTTGCTAAAATAAATCATATATTAAAAAATTTAAGGAGAATGCATGAGATTGAAAGTTTTAATTTTGAGTTTGTTTGCTATTGTAGCTTTAAGTGCGGGGAATTTGACTATTAAAAGCAGTGTAAATTCGGTAAACAAAACGGTTGCAAAAATGCAAAAGATTATGAAGGCAAAGGGCATAACCGTGTTTAATGTCATAGACTTTAGAAAAGGCGCTAAAAGCATAGGTGCAGATATGACAAGTGCTAAGCTCATCATCTTTGGAAATCCAAAACTTGGTACTAGAATCATGCAAAGAGATATAAAAGCGGCTATCGAGCTACCTATGAAGATCTTGGTATATAAAGATTTTGACGGCAAGACAAAGATGGAGTATAAAGACCCGAAACAGTTAGAAAAAACATATGATTTGGCAGGATGTAGCGTCCTTCCTAAGATGTCAAATGCTTTGAATAAAATAACAACAAAAGCCGGAATGTAAAAAACTTCGTAGCAAAGCTATTTTGCTACGAACTCCTCCCATCCTTTTGCCCTAAGCACACATGCAGGACACTCTCCGCAACCATAACCCCAATCATGAAAACTCTTGTGGTCGCCATTGTAGCAAGTATGTGACTGTTTTACTACTATGTCCAATATACCCTCTTTTTTTGCCAATTCAAAAGTTTCACCCTTGCTTAGATGCATAAGCGGATAGTGAAATCTTATATCTGACTCACTTCCTAGATTTAGTGCGATTTCGAGCGCTTTTACAAAGTTTTCTCGACAATCCGGATATCCTGAGTAATCCGTCTGGTTTATCCCCGTAACTAGATTATTTATACCCTGTTTTTGTGCAAAAGCATGAGCTAGAGTAAAAAATATAGCATTTCTGTTTGGCACAAAAGAGGCAGGCAGATTTGGCTTCGTATGATGAGAACTAGATATATCTATGCTCGAGTCTATAAGTGCTGAGTCATTTAACTCTGTAAAGGCATTGATACTAAGAAGTGTGTTTTTTACACCCATCATATTTGCTATCTTTTTTGCCTGTTCTATCTCAACTTTATGTTTTTGTCCATAATCAAATGTGATAGTTTCAACTAAATCAAATCTCTCTTTTGCCCAACCAAGGCAAGTTGTACTGTCTTGTCCGCCTGAAAATATTATCAATGCTTTTTTCATTATTACTCCACTCCTAAAAATTTGTGCATTTGAATACTGAGTTTTAGATGCGGGTACTTTTTGGCTAAATCTATACAAAAATCAAGATTTTCAAAATTTGGTTTATCAAAAAAATTCAGAGGTTGTATATAGATTGGTTTTTCACTTTGAAGTTTTAGTATTTTATCTATTTCACTATCTTTTGAAACTATAAACTTTATCTCGCTCCAACCATCTTTTTTGATATCATCCCAATCTTTTGGGCTATATGTAATCCAATCCGCATTTTTGACATTTTCAAGCTTATAGCCATTGGTTTCGATGCATACAAAATAACCCTCTACATGTAGAGCATCTATAAACTCTCTCAAATCATAGAGTGTAGGCTCACCGCCTGTTATGATGATCTGTTTGGCAGGATATGATTTAATCTCATCTATGATTTTAGAAAAACTATATCTCTTATAGTCTCCTACATGTAGAGCATCATCACAAAAAGAGCAAGCTAGATTACACCCGTGTAACCTCAAAAAAATACTAGGAGTTCCGCTATAAAAACCTTCTCCTTGTATAGAATAAAATATTTCAACAACTTTAAGCACTGGTTACTCCACAAAATTAAAACTAGAGTCGGCATTATAGCAAATTTATTTCCCACAACCTAAAATTGATTATGATATACTTATACGCATGAAGCAAATCTTAAATATATCTCTTATTTTTATCATATCTATGTTTTTTTCTGCTTGCGCAAATAAGCAAAGAGCTTCGCAGATTTTACAGTCAAACAGTGCTGCGATTATATCCAAGGATTATCAGAATCTTACAACACTTCTTTTGAAATACAAAAAAATCTTGGACTTAAGAAATCCCAGATTAAGCGATAAAAAACTCTCAAGAGAGATTGTTTTCAGTATAGAGCACAATTATAACACTATAAATCCTCTAAAAAATTCCTCATATAGCGACTATCTAAAAAAAGCTTTTGCAAAAGATAGTAAAAATAGAAGTGATTTTTTGATACTTGGCCTGTATAAAATGTTTTACAAAACTTACAATATAAAAGATGGTCATCATCTCACAGCACTAGGGTATGATGCAAACCTTTTCAAAAACACCTACTATACTCTCAAAGTTTTGAGGTGGAAGATACGAAATGAAAAAGATGAGAAAGGGAGATTTATCTTTGCTACTTGGCAGTTAAATTGGCAGCTAGAACTAAATAAAAATTACAAAAATATAACGATAAACGATCTCAAAAATTTACCATCTCTAAAAAGTAGCAAAGAGACTCTACTCGATCACTCTAACTTCAATTTTGAAATTATTCTGGCTATGATGATAAACAGGGTTAAAAATTCTCTAGAAGTGATGGGCGAGGAGCCACTCAATCTAAGTATCACAGCTATGAAAGCGATAATTTTACTATAAAATTGTATAATATAACTCTTTTAAGATAATTTTGTGAGGCTCAGACCAACGGGAGTATTTGTCCTCTAAAAAATTATTTTAAAAGAGTTATATTATTGCTTAAAAAAGGTTTTAAATGTATTGGGAGATATCCAAAGAGTTTGATTTTTGCTATGGTCACAGAGTATGGACGCAAGTTTTGGACAAAGAGTTTGCATTGAAAAGTTGCTCTACATGTAGGCATCTTCACGGACATCAGGGAAAGATTATAATATATCTCCAAAGCGATACTTTAAAAGATGGCATGGTGACGGATTTTGGACATCTCAACTGGTTTAAGATATTTTTAGATGATACGCTTGACCATAAATTTATCATAGATATAAACGACCCTCTTTTTACTACACTTCTGCCTCATTTTGGAGATAAAAAACATCTGATTGAACATAAAGACGGTTTTAAGACTGTTGATTTTGCACATATACAAGATGAAGATGAGTATATATTTGAGATGTATGAAGGTTATGTGATAGTTGATTTTATCCCAACAAGTGAAAATATATCTGCTTGGCTTTTAAAAATTATACAAAAAAAGATGAGTAAGATAGGCGTCAAAGTCTCAAAAGTTGAGTTTTTAGAGACGCCTAAAAGTAAGAGTATCGTTTATAGTAGCTAAACTTACGCGCTATAATGAGCAAAGCTTCGTTATAGTGGCAAGGGGACTAAAGTCCCTACAACACCCTAAAGCTACAAAAAGTAGAACTTTTCGAGAAAGGTCAGATAGTAAAACTATTGAGACTGTAAATCTAACTGTGTAAACCTTAAAAACTAGATTCATTTGATAAACTAACCAAGTGAATTATTTCAAAGGATTTACACATGAGCTTAATCAACCACAAAGAGTTAAAAAAACAATTAGC